>JBFGZE010000003.1:0-98854 GCA_041586955.1 Bacteriovoracaceae bacterium | reverse complement strand
CTTTTCGTTGATGGTGTTTTCTCTAATTATTGGCATTGCTCTATTACCTTACCAAATATTATTCCTAGATTTTAGGATAGTAGAAAATTCATACGCGAAACTCTAATTATTCAGTTTTTTTGTTCTATTCGTAAGTTTTTCAAAAAGGTAAATGATATAAGAGATCTTAAATACCAGCTAAATTTGCTCAATGTTTTGCACCTTTTGACTCGATATAGGTTTCAAATTCATCATGTTTGCTAGGTTAATAATAAGTTAGACAATTTCTTCAGAGGGATTTTACATTTATACCTAAAAATAATAGGAAGTTAGGGCCATTTGTCGACAACTGCATTTGGTTAATGAAATTTAGGTTAAGGAAAGCAGTATATCGTTTATAATAAGGTAACAATTGAGGGACAATGAGTGCAACGGCAAAATTAAAATTAATTTATGACGATGGTTTTCCCGAAATCAATGTCTTCATTCATGGATACAGAGCAATCGGATCACAATCTGAATATGAAACATTGTGTACGCAAATTGCCATGTCTGGCATCAAAGGAAAGATATACATTCTTTTTTGGAAATCTGGAAGCTGGAAGTTTTCTAAAATTCAGGCATTGGCCTTATTAAGGCATTTAAAAGATCTACGGCATATAAAAAATATTAATCCCTGGGCCATTGCAGGTGAAGTCGGCATTTTTGCGGCAACTGAAATTTATCATTTTAAGAGGATGCAATCGAGGGCAGAGAATTTAGGTATGAACCTTAAAACTAGATTAATGCGAATTTCGAAGAGATATGATATGCCAATTAATCTTATCGGTCATTCATTGGGGGCCCGCGCTATCCATTATGCGCTTGCTTATAACGATCTTTCAAATCTTTATATAAAAGATTGTTATTTCCTGGGGGGAGCGGCAAGTGCTACTGATCAAGACTGGGAAGAATGCTATGATAAAACTCATGGACGATTCTTTTGTGGGTACTCCAAAAGCGATAAGGTTATTTCTTTATTAGGTGAAAGTGTCACCTTTGATAGTCTCATTGGCAGGCATGGCATCCCCTGGGAAGATCAAGATGTTGTGAATATCGAGTTTAAAGGATTTGGGCATTCTTGTTATTGGAATAATTTGGAGAAGGCCTTTAAAATCTTTAAAAAATAATCACAGTATTAGGCAATGGTGTTTAAATGCTAGCGACCTGTGTGAAAGTCGAATCCATTCCGGTTCAGTTCCAATGAAATAGCTCTCGCCATTTGCGTTATTATAAATTGGCATTCTGTCGTTATTTTTTGTAATAGAGCTTCTTCCGGTCAATAAAAGGTTAGAATTAAGAATAGGATGGGAAGAAAAGTAAAGAATCTTCAGAGCAATAGTCACCAAACTTTAAAGTTGAAATGGGTCATGTGGTCAATAGGTGTTTCATTTTTGAAAAGACGTTTTGGCATAATCGTAGATTGACTTCAGTTCTCAAGACTCTTGGTTTATGACCTTATAGCAATGACGGTTGGTCTTGTGGCAATGAAAAACCTAATGACTCATTGTCAAATAAACCAAAGGGGAAAGAGTGAAAAGTTCAAAAGTGTTATTAATTTTATGTTGTCTATTCTGGAGTCATTTCTATGGTGCCGAATCAAAAAAAATGGGATTGATTACGGAAATTAATCAATATATTGACCAAACTCTCAATTACGAAGAAAATCCATCACTAATAGAAAAGAGTACCAAGCAATCGGCCGTTTTAATAAGCTTATTAAGTATAGGCAAAATTAATGCTGAGAAATCTTATAATAATATAATTGCAGATGTTAATGATTATGGCACCTTTGAAGGGTTTGTAAGGCCATTACTTCTATTGATGGATGAATTTATTTCAAAAGGGGAATATCGTTCTGCTGCCTTATTTGGACCAATTATTAACGATTTAAATCCTAATATAGGCAATTTCCTTCGGCAAAAATTAAATCTTCCGCAGGAGTTTTCTGATAAGGGGGATATCGGGCCACGTTTAAAATTACTTGCTGGTGAACGTGGTTTTGGTGACAGGGATAATCAATTATTGGACTTTATGAGGCGAGGAGTAATTCTCAAAGGTGACAATAGATCTGAGGGTTTTGGGAAGAAAGAAGAACCTCGCCGGACTAGAGGTCTGGGAGAAAGTCTTAGGCCAAACCGTGGAGTCCGGCCCATCTTCGGTAACCTCGAGAATCGTTTTGCGAGTACACGTGGTGAAACTAAGGAATGTTTGGTTCGCTGCTTGGGGATTGTTGGTATTGGAGGAGGGATAATCGTATTATCTGGAGGAACTGGGACTGCTGTGGGTGGAGCTATTATTACCGGTGGAATTAGTTGTGGTGTATCCTGTATACCTGCAAATTCGCCTCGGTCGAGGCCAGAAGGTGTACCGGATACGATGCCAGAGACGAAACCTGATGCCAGGCCTGAGACTAAACCTGAGGAGAAACCTGAGGAGAAGCCTGAGACTAAGCCTGAGACTAAGCCTGAGACTAAGCCTGAGACTAGGCCTGAGACTAAGCCTGAGACTGAACCTGGGCACGAACCAGAGAAGAAACCTAAAACCGAACCAAAGAAGAAATGCGAAGGAAGGCCTTGTAAGAACGATAGTGAGGATTTTACTTATGGTAATATGAAACCATGGGAGGAAGGTATTATGAATTCTAGACCCACTATTATCAATCCGAAGTTTTTACCAAGATTGATGAACCCATATAGCACGGCTTCCAAGCTTTAATTATAAAATAGGATTTAGTTTATGAGATTATTGAGTTTGTATTTTACTATTTATGCGCTTGTCGCTGTTATTTTTCAAAAACTAGGGATGTTCGATATCTTTGTTAATAATAATCCCTTTGTATTAGGTTTTGCCGCTATATTATTTTTCTTTGGTGTTGTGGGGCTACCCATAGTTGTTAAAACGGGAACACTTATCTCACCTTCAGACCTTAGTCTGATAAAATTTTGTAAAGCATTTGCTCTCGGCGTGATATTGGCCATTATCGTAAATTTTTCAGGAAAGTGGATTTTAGGTCAATATATATTTGATGGCCTTAAGTTTTGCTTGGCGGGAATTTTCTTAATTTCATATATGGTGACAATTATTAAATATAAGAAAAGATTCTAGAGAGTAGTTGGTGGCCATTAATTTCAATTTTTGGCGAATGGAAGCTGAGATATATCAGGGTTTTGTCATAGGTCTATGGTATCTTGATGGAGAACCTTTTAACTCTTGGCCTATTGCGCCTGTCGAGTCGGATTATGGACCAAAACAATAAAAATATGCAAAAAAGTGATCCTCTTAAGCGCCAGGTATCGGTGTCTGCTCATGATATGGGTGATGGCCTTTCTCCTATGTCGCCCCCAGATGCTTTTGGGCCACCTGCCCAGAATGTTAAGGCCTATGATGACCTTCACCCCTTTTTACAGGAATTGACTGACGATCATAAGAGGCTCTTAGAGCGTATTGATATTTTAAAAAAGGTTCTTAATTCCAAGCGAATACAAGGTTCTATTGACGTCGCTGATGTTCAAGAAGTTAAGAAATTTCTCATCTTTTTTAATGAGGAATTTATCCCTCATAATCAGAAAGAGGAGTCTCAATTATTTAAATCCTTACATGAGAAATTATTGGAGAGTGGGGAACATAGTTCTGGTACAAATCCTTTCACTGGGATTCAGGTCTTGGAAGACGATCATGTTCAGGCGGTTAAGCAAGGGGCGATTATATCTCACCTTCTTAAATTAATCGATTTAATCAAAGATCAACAATCACAGGCCATTGTTTATAAAGAAATTATTAAATTGGGCAATGAATTAGGTGATTTATTGCAACTTCATATCTTTCGTGAGGATAATATTATTTTTGGTCAGGCCCAAGAGTTTTTTACCACAGAAGAATTAGACAGAATGAAAGCGGAGTTTGATTAAGAAAATAATAGCGGAAACATTGGTTTCCGCTATCAAAAATTGAAACTAAGGATTAACTCTTTTGGCCTCAAAAATCTTACCGGCCTTATCGACAACACTTTGGCAATCAGGACTGAGGTTTTTAATATAAACTTCTTTATCGAGACCTTTATACTTATCCACTAAGTTATTGAGAACTTCGATACTGGAGTAATCACAAACTCTTGAATCTTTAAAGTCGAGAAAAACCTTTTTAGGGTCTTCTTTTGGATTGAAAAGTTCTTGAAAGCTTTGAACCGAACCAAAAAAGAGAGGACCGCTTAGTTTATAATGTTTATATCCCTTTTCATCAATATACTCTTCAGAGTTAATGCGTTCAGATTTTTTCCAAGCAAAGACAAGTGATGAGACAACCACACCACAAAAAACGGCAATGGCAAGGTCTGTAAATACCGTGACGGTTGAGACGAGAATGATAACAAAAGCGTCTGACTTGGGGATCTTGTTAAGGACGCGAACACTTGACCATTCGAAAGTTCCAAAGACTACCATGAACATTACACCGACGAGTGCGGCCAAGGGAATCATCTCAATCATACTGGAGCCGGCAACAATGAAGAATAAAAGGAAAAGCGCTGCACTAATACCAGAAGCACGACCGCGACCACCAGAATTGACGTTAATCATACTCTGACCGATCATGGCACAACCACCCATACCACCAAAAAAACCAGTGACGATATTGGCCAGACCCTGACCGATACATTCGCGATTAGCGCGTCCTCTTGTCTCTGTAATTTCATCGACAAGTTGTAGGGTCATAAGAGATTCAATTAAACCAACTGAGGCCAAAATGGCCGAATAGGGAAAAATAATTTTAAGCGTTTCCAGGTTAAAAGGAATAGCTGGAATATGGAAGGTGGGGAGTCCACCAGCAACTGAAGCGAGATCAGAAACGGTTCGCGTATCGAGACCGAGAAAATGGACAAGCCCCGTTACTGTTACGATCGCAGCGAGAGATGAAGGGATGGCCTTTGTTAATTTAGGAAGAAAGTGAATAATCGCCATTGTTAAAATGACAAGACCGAGCATAAGGCCCATGTCTTTTCCTTCGAGCCATTGTAGAGCACCTTGATTATTTTTAAATTTAAATTGAGATAATTGGGCCAAAAAGATAATGATGGCGAGACCGTTAACAAAGCCTAACATGACAGGGTGAGGTATAAGTCGAACAAACTTTCCGAGCTTTAGAACGCCGGCCAAGGTTTGGAGAAGGCCCATCAGTACGACAGTGGCAAAAAGATATTCAACGCCATGATTGGCGACCAGGGTTACCATTACCACGGCCAGTGCGCCTGTCGCTCCAGAAATCATGCCTGGTCGACCACCGAAAATTGAGGTGATTAAACCGACTAAAAAGGCAGCGTATAGACCAACGAGTGGATCCACTCCTGCGACAAATGAAAAGGCGACAGCTTCTGGGACAAGGGCCAATGAAACGGTAAGACCGGATAAAAGGTCATTTTTTAGGGTTTCTTTCGTTTTAGAAAACAATTCGAACATCGAGGTTCTTCCTTTTTGATATAAGATTAAGTCTTTCATTTATATCTCTGTTTCTGATAATCCTCAATTTCTTATGTAACAAAGATCAAAGTAATTGATAAAAAATGATCTCGGATTCAGAAAAAGTATCTATTCATGGGGATTTGGTAAACAAGAGTTATTGACATGTCACCTTGGTAGGTAGAGAGTTAGAGTGATGGCACCAAAACGATGGATTTGTTGTAAGTGGTTTCTATTTAGTGGGGCGTTTTAGTATGCCATAAGTATTACATCTTGAATCCTTTATGACTTTAGTAAGTTATAGGATTCGATGAAATGGAACCTTAGGTGGTCATGTGAAAAGACGATTAGCAATATTTGGCGTCACTAGTATCTGTCTCTTTTCCCAGGTGGATATTAAACCAAATCAGGTGAATATCGCCTTTACCATGTCGATGGCACCTTATTTGATGGAGAAAAATAGATCCGGGATCGAGTTAGACATAATCATGTATGCCCTCAATGCCTCTGGCCATACTTTTAAATTATATGGAAATATCCCTTATAAAAGAGCGATACGTCTTATGGCAGAAAAGGAGGTTGATGGGATCGCTTCGAATTTAAATAATAAGGATTATTCTCAAACAAAAATTAAGTTTTATAATTCGGCGACCACCCTCAATTACATAGATTGCGCTATTACGCTTAAAGAAAACAATTTCGTTTTAAAAACGATGAGCGATTACCAAAATAAATCGATTATGGCATTTGCCTCTGCCAGTGCAACAATAGGTCCTCTCTTTTACAAGATGACCAAGTCCAATAAGGAATACTCGGAAAATATTGAGCAAAGAAAGCATTACGTTTTATTACTTAAAAACCGGATTCAAGTTGCTATAGGAGATAAAAATATTTTTAACACTGTTGTCAGGCGTGAAATAGGGGATCAGATCAATCTGTTTAAATTCCATAATTTAACTGATCCAACTCCGCGTAATGTTAAATTTTACGATATAAAACTTCGGAACGATTTTAATAAAGGCCTTAAGATAATAAAACAAAATGGCAAGTACCAAGAAATTCTTGATCGATACAAAGACATTTATTCTGTAAAATGTAATCTTGACCATTAGATTAAAAAACCTTCAAAGCATCTTACTCACTTGAGTAAAATATTCTTTCTGTAATAAACGATCATTAATGTTCACTGAGAAATTGAAACAATTGAGAAAACTTATTTATGCGAGTCTGTGAACGAAGGCCTTGAATGATATTGACGGGTTTTGTTATAGTGAGATAAGACCATAAAAACAACCTATTAATATTGGAGACAAGGGTGATTAAATCACTATTAGGCGATTATGGGCCAATGCTTACCTTAATTATTGAAAATCTGGAAAAACTTGGCATTAAGAATCTTACGCTTTGTGATCATATTTGTTACCGCGTGACCAGTGAAAGTCGTTATCAAGAATTAAAAGATCAATTGCAATCCATCGCTTTTTTAGCTGGAGAGGCCCAAGTGAGTGGTCGGATGATTGCGATTTTTGCGCTAGAGGAACCAATCAAATTTGGTCCATTTAAAATTGAAGCGATCGAATTACCGGCGCCCAAATTGGATTCATCTTATCAAGAGGGTTGGGAACATGCGGAGTTTGTTGTTCCCGATATGGACGAGTTTATTAACCAATACCCTCATATCTCATTTAATCATAAAGCGATGAACCGCACTCTTAACCCTGAGTTAGCTCTTAAGTTAACGGATCAATTCCAGGTCAAATTTCATCCTTTGCCTATTCTTGAAGTGGTGAAAAAGGAAGCAGAGTTGGGAATAACGGTCATCAATTAGTACTTAGTCGAGAATAGCTATCGACTTTATTTGAATGAAAATATTCATGCCCGGGCAAAGGCCGAGATTTGCCGCAGACTTTTTTGTCACCCGAGAAAGAATAGAGGTACCACCACAATCAAGAGCAATAATGATTTGACCTTTCTCTTCTGTTTTAATTTCTCGAATAACTCCCGGAAGTATATTTAAAATCGTTGTCTGCTGTGCCTCTTTTAAAGTTATGCTGACATCTTTGGCCAAAACTCTTAGGCGAACTTCACTGTTTAGCGGCAACTCCGTGCCCGTTATATAAACCCCGCCGCCAGCGAATGATAAATGGGTCAGGTGGTTATCTTTATCGTAACCAGATACGTGGGCCTTGATCAAAGATTCTGCTTGAGGGCCGTGCGCTAATGGAAAATTAAGGTCTGTTAATAATGACTCTAAAGGTCCTGCCGCAGTGAAACGGCCATGCTCCATAAGCGTTAAATGATCCGCTAAAACGGCCACCTCATCACTTGAATGGCTGACATAAAGAATGGGGATATTCAATTCACTTTGAAGTTTCGTCAATAGAGGAAGAATGGAGCTTTTACTTTTTTTGTCCAAGGCTGCAAGTGGCTCATCCATCAATAATAGGTTGGGGCCAGAGAGTAAGGCCCGGGCAATGGCGACCCTTTGTCTTTCCCCGCCTGAGAGAATGCGAGAACTCTTTGAGAGCATATTGCCAATACCTATTAACTCAATAATTTGATCATAGTTTAATTTTTGTTGATGATGAGGAACTCTTTTAAAGGCAAAGTCGAGATTACCCTTGACTGATAAGTGATCAAAGAGACTTGCCTCTTGAAAGACGTAACCGATTCCTCTTTCATGTGGAGGCAAGAAAGTCTTATGATCTTGCCATATATGATCGCCAATTGTTAATTGCCCTTGTGGGTCTTTTTCCAAGCCGGCAATCAAGCGCAATAAAGTTGTTTTACCGCAGCCAGATGGACCAAAAATGGCATTAACTCCATGAGATGGAAAATTCAAGTCAACATCAAGTTCAAAAGATTGCCGCTTGAGGGAAAACTTTCCTTGTAGACTCATTGCTGGCCTCCTTGCTGGCGCCGTTTAAGGCCGTATACCAAGAACAAGAGGAAAAAGGAGAAGATCAGGAGTCCAATTGAAAGGATATGGGCCTGGCCATATTCCATTGATTCGACATGATCATAAATGGCAATCGAGAGCACTTGAGTTTTCCCCGGGATATTACCACCGATCATTAGCACTACACCAAATTCTCCAACAGTATGAGCAAACCCAAGGACCATTGCAGTTAAAAATCCAGGGCGGGCGAGCGGAATAACGACATTAAAAAACCGGTCAAAAGGGCCCGCCCGTAAAGTCGCCGCAACTTCCAAAGGCCTTGTGCCAATGGACGAAAATGTTTCTTGAAGAGGTTGAACTACAAAGGGGAGGGAATAAAAAAAAGAGCCAATAACCAGGCCGGTAAAGGTGAAAGCGAGAGGTTGTAACCCTAAGGATAACATTAATTGGCCGAGAGGGCCTTGCGCGCCTAAAAAGATGAGAAGATAAAATCCTAGGACTGTTGGAGGTAGGACCAAAGGTAAGGCCACCATCGCCTCAATTATAATTTTAAAACGATGACGAGTTTGTGAAAGCCACCATGCCAAAGGTGTTCCAATTATTAAAAGACAGAATGTTGTCACAAAGGCCAGTTTTAAAGTAATGGCAAGGGCCAAAAAACTATCATTATTGACCATCGTTGTGACCTTGCAAAGAGGGAATGCCATAACCCTGTTTCTTAATAATGTCTAAGGATTTTCTGGATTTCACGAAAGTTAAAAACTGTTTGGCAATAGGGTTTTCTTTAATCAAAATCGCTTGTTGCTCTATAGGAGTGTAAAGATCCTGGGGGATTTCCCAAAAAAATCCTGAAGAATGAGTGATTGCCTGTGTTTTGGCGATAAATCCTAAATCGGCATTACCACTTAAAATATATTGAAAGGCCTGAGTGATATTTTCACCGCGGACAATTTTACCTTTTAGCTGGGGCATCAATTTTAATGCTTCTAAGTATTGAAGTGCCGCTCGACCGTAGGGCGCCAATTTAGGATTGGCGATAGACAAAAATTTAAATTTCTTGTTTTTTAAAATATCAGGATGGTTATCAATGAGATTTTTATTGAGGCTCCAAAGAACAATTTTACCAAGAGCATAGGTAAAACGTGTACCTTTTTGGGCCACCCCCGATTGCTCTAGGGCCTCAGGTCTTTGACGATCGGCCGCAAAAAAAATGTCAAAGGGTGCCCCATTTTGGATTTGGGCGAAATGCTTACCCGTAGAAGAGGAGGAAATTTGAATTTGATGGCCTGTGATTTTTTTAAAATCATGAGCGATTAATTTTAATGTTGGAGTAAAATTCGCTGCGACTGCAACGCGAATAACCTCGGCATGCAATTGCTCATGGCCTAATGATATATTGAGACACAATAAAATAATAAGAATGGTGTGCTTTGTCATTGGGATTTCTCCTTCTTCCAAAATAATGAGAAAAGTCCAATAATTCAATAGAAATCACTCAGCTACGGCCATATGGAAGACCGCTTTTTCAAAATATGGTCCTTCAAGACCTCCCATTAAGACAGGACTAATAGCATAGCAAAGGAGAGGGGTGGGCAAATCAGTGTATTTAATGAGGAAGCAATCCAGGTAAATACGCTTTTCTTTTTTAAGAGTTCCTTTTCCCTCAAGCCGATAAATGGATTGGATGCGTTGATTGAGTTTTTGATCGGAGATGATTATCTCTTTGCGATTTTCGAGGACAGAATCGGGATCCATGACAATATGATGAGAATCGAGAAAATCACCAAGCATAAAAGGGAAATTTGTTTGGAATTCTCGGGACGGGACTATTTTTTGTAATTGGAATTCACAAATGAACTCCCTTGTGCCGATTAGGGAGCGGAATCCTAATCTTCCAATGGGGTCACCTGTTTTTTGCCACCAGGGGGGAACTGAAATAATAAGGGAGGAGAAGTTGAAATGATTATAATAAGACTGACTTAGGTGTTTCTCCTGACCTAAATATTTTAAAGCGGTCAGGAGAAAACCCAAAATTATGATAAAGAGGACGGTGACAAAAAAGGTGCCCATTTTTGGTTAAAAATCTTCATCAAGACTAAAGCGCTGCTGAGAACGATCGGCCAGGACTCCTGATTTTTGATATTCACTCACGCGTTTTTCAAAGAAATTTGTTTTTCCCTCCAGTGAGATTAAATCCATCCAATCGAAAGGATTTTCAGAATAATAAACTTTATTGCAGCCGAGTCGATCTAGCCAAAAATCGGCGACAAATTCAATATAAGTGGCCATTAAATCAGAGTTCATTCCAATTAGGGAAACAGGAAGTGCTTCGCAAATGAATTTCTTTTCAATGGTAACTGCTTCAGTAATGATATGGGTAATTTTGGCCTTATCACATTTTTGTTCTGGAGGGAGAAGATCATGCATTAAACAAGCAAACTCAGCATGAAGCCCTTCATCGCGGGCTATGAATTCGTTTGAAGTGCACAGCCCAGGCATAAGCCCTCTTTTTTTAAGCCAATAAATCGAACAAAATGAGCCCGAAAAGAAAATACCTTCGACTGCACAAAACGCGATCAAACGCTCGGCATAGGTTGCATCAGAATTAATCCAATTAAGCGCCCAATTGGCCTTCTCGGCGACAAATGGATAATTTTGAACTGCTTTAAAATGTCTATCCTTTTCGACGGGGTCTTTAATAAAGGTATCAATCATTAAGCTATACATTTCACTATGAATATTTTCCATCGCAATTTGAAAACCATAGAAACATTTAGCTTCGGGAATTTGGACGTCGTTATAAAAGCGTAGCGCCAAATTTTCATTAACGATACCATCGCTGGCCGCAAAGAAAGCGAGTACGTGAGAAATAAAGTGTTGTTCATCTTTATTTAGTTTATCCCAATCGAGGATATCCTGGTCAAGATCGATTTCTTCTGTCGTCCAAAAAACCGCCATATGATTTTTATACATTTCCATAACGGAATCATATTCGATTGGAAAAAGAACAAAGCGATTTGGATTTGGCGTTAAGATTGATGCCATTTGTTACCCCCCATATCTTGTTATGGAGGCATTCTAGGTTGAGAAATATTGAGTGCGTATGAGCTTCATCATGTTTTAACAATGATCTTTATGATCATTTCTTACACCTGTATTTATTTCGTGAATGGTGATTTCAGTCATACTCATTAATTTACTCAGCCCTTAATCTTAATAATGAGAATACGGATATTATTTTGGGGAGGTGACCATTGAAGGTTTTCCAGATTGATGTGGCCTTTCAAGAGGTACCCAATCATATTTCATTAATCTTTTCAATTACTGGTTGCCCTTATCAATGCGATGGTTGTCATTCCTCTCATTTATGGGATGCCGAAAATGGAATTCCATTAACGCCAGAAAAATTTATTAAGGTTTTACATTCTTATAAGTCACTTATCACCTGCATTTGTTTTTTTGGTGGAGAGTGGAAGAGGGAAAAACTTATTGAATTATTAAAAATAGCAAAAGAAGAAGGACTTGAAACTTGTCTATACACGGGGGGAGACAATGTGCACGAGTCCATTTTAACACATTTAACATTTATTAAAACCGGACCGTGGAAGGAGCATCTCGGAGGATTAGATAATAAACACACAAACCAGAAATTTATCGATTTACGAAATGGAGAGAGTTTAAACCACCTTTTCAGGGACAAGAGAGGACACACCTATGTTGACATTAAATCAGGATCAAATAAACGACAAGATCAACTTCATCAATGATTATATTGAGGCAACGAATGCCGCCACAGGCTCAAAATTTGACGCCAATGCGAATGTTTCATTTAAAAACATTGCGACACTTGAAAATGAATTAAATAAAGATATTAATATACAAGTTAACAGAGCTTTAGTAAGCCAAAATATTGAGCGCATGTTCGGAACAGAGCTAGCTCAGGAATATAATAGACAGATTGAAAGTCATGAAATCTATGTTCACGATGAAACATCACTAAAGCCTTATTGTGTTTCAATTAGTATGTACCCCTTTTTATTAAAAGGGATTACAGAATTAGGCGGAGAAAGCCAGGCGCCCCAGCATCTGGAAAGTTTCTGTGGCTCCTTTATTAATTTGGTTTTTGCGGTCAGTTCACAATTTGCTGGGGCGGTAGCAACAGTTGAGTTCTTGATGTATTTTGATCATTTTGCTCGTAAAGATTATGGTGATGATTACCATTTAACCCATTCTCAGCAAATAGCCAATCATCTACAACATATTGTCTATTCGATTAACCAGCCGGCGGCAGCTCGTGGTTATCAATCAGTATTTTGGAATATTTCACTTTATGACGAAGGCTATTTTAATAGTATGTTTGGAGATTTTGTCTTTCCCGATATGAGTAAACCAAAATGGGAAAGTTTAATGAACTTACAAGAGTTCTTTATGAATTGGTTTGGACGTGAAAGAGAAAAGGCGGTACTCACTTTCCCCGTTGTTACTGCTGCTATGTTGGTCGAAAAAACAAAAGGTCCTGTCGATTTGGATTTTGCCGATTTTTGTGCCGACCAATTATCGATAGGAAATTCCTTTTTTGTTTACCAATCTGAAAATGCCGATAGTTTGGCCAGCTGCTGTCGTTTGAGAAATGAGATCTCAGATAATACCTTTAGTTATTCTCTTGGTGCTGGGGGGGTGGCAACCGGTTCTGTTAATGTGATCACCATTAATATGAATCGTCTGATCCAAGACGGGCGTGACCTTAAAACAGAGATTCAAAAAATACAAAAATACCAACTTGCTTATATGAGTATTATTCAAAAGTATAAAGATAATGGAATGTTACCTGTCTATGATGCTGGCTTTATTTCTCTTAAAAAGCAATTCTTAACAATTGGGATTAATGGGATGGTTGAAGCGGCCGAGTATAATGGCATAGTTCCGGGAAATAACGATAAATATAAAACATTTGTCAGTTCATTATTAAAAACTATCTACGATGAAAATCGAGCTGCTCGGAAAGAGTATGGGCACATGTTTAATACTGAGTTTGTACCCGCCGAAAACCTTGGGCCGAAAAATGCTAGTTGGGATCGCAAAGATGGTTATTTTGTGCCACGAGATTGTTATAATTCGTATTTTTATCCAACTGAAGATACTGATGTTAATTATCTCGACAAATTTATTCTTCACGGAAAGGAAATAACCCAATATCTCGATGGGGGCTCTGCCTTGCACCTTAACCTTGATGAACATTTAACTAAAGATAATTATAGGTCTTTATTAAATGTATCGGCGAATACCGGCTGTAATTATTTTTGTACTAATGTGAAGATTACGATCTGTAATGATTGTGATCATATTAGCAAGCGAACGACAACACATTGCCAGCAATGTGGAAGTGAAAATATCGATTATGGAACACGGGTCATTGGTTATCTCAAAAGAGTCAGTGCCTTTTCTGTTCCTCGCCAAGAAGAACATTCCTTGCGGCATTATACCTAAATTTAAAACAAGGGGGCACTTGTAAGTGCCCCTTTAAGTAAGGGCCTTTTTTAATTCGTCAATAAACTCGCTCAAGAAATCAGTTTGGTGTTGCTTGGAAATGATAAAGGGGTTCATAAAAACCATGCGGATAAGAAACAGTTCATCAGTATCAATATGACCATCCCATTTATCTACGTGTGATTTAATCAATTTATGATAGTTTTTTACAGATAACCTGGTTTTAGATACAGCAAAATTTTTAGACTTTAAGAATTCTCGGTAAACTTGGAATGTTCTTTTATTGGCGGTACTGGTAGGTTCATTGGGTTTTGCAAAGCAAAAACATAAAATATTGGTGTCTGACAGGCCAATGAATTGAATCGTAGCAAACTCTTTTTTTAAGGCCTCTAAAAACTTCTCCTTGGCGAGTATTCCTTTGGCCAGAATTTTGCCCAATCCATCATGATGGAGACCTGTGGTGCGGGCGCTTAGCCAGGTAGCGACGGCACCTGTGGCCGAACGCGAACCTTCGAGTGTATGGGCCCAGATATCATCTAATTCCTTCTTATCTTGCTCATTTGAAACATAACTCGCCTGGATTGGGGAGGTTTGGTAATGGTCCTCATTACAACAGAGAAAGACCCCACAGGAATAGGGAATATAACCTAGTTTATGAGGGTCAATACTGATACTGGTACCGCGTTTGAGGGCCTTGAGTGCCTCACTGACATTATTTTTTATATATTGTTCGTGGGATTTACTTTGACCATTTAATAAGGTGGTAAAAAAACCACCATAGGCGGCATCGATATGATGCCAAATGGACCATCCATTTTGAGAAGAAAGTTCGTCAAAGAGATCACAAATGGAATGAATAGGGTCCATTCCACCCAGTTCCGTCGTGCCGGCAACTGAAATGCAGGAGAGGATTGGTCTATGCTGATCATGGGCGAATTTAATTTGTTTCTTTAGAGAATCGACGCATAATTGCCCTGTATGATCGAGTTCCACCGGCCAAAAGGCCTCTTCACTTAGGCCAAAAAAATGGGTCGCTTTGATCCAGGAGTAATGTTTATTATCTGGTACCAAAATAATAGGGCCATAATATTTAATCTTAAATAATTCTTCAATAATATGGGCGAACTTATGAGGATTTAGTTTTAAAAAGGAATGATTAAAAAGTTGCTGATCGCTTATATTATATTTTTTCTTATAAAACTGAATATCTTTCCATCCTATTTGCGACCAGGTAAAGAGGTTATGATGGTTACGGATATCAGCTGGTAATTGAATGGCGAGGGAAAGGGCCATTGCCATACGGTATTGGGCCCGTCTTAGGCCTTCAAAATTGGCGATCGTGCCACCTGATGTAAAATGACCCATTCCTTTATCTGATGGTATCCCGATCATGGTGAGAAGCTCAGAAACGGCCTTTCGCTCCATTTTTCGACCGACGATTGCCACTTCTGGAGAAGCGTTATTGGGATTATGCAATAACGTTAGAATATGGCCAAATAGGCCGGGCAGAGATATTTCCGAAATCATATGGCCAATATAACGAGGCGTAAATTTTGGTGCTTCTTCCTCAAATGCGGCGATGAGATTATTAATCTCTTTTCCCATTGCCTCGCGTGTTGCTATGAAGGATGGGTTTTGCTGGTCTTGGTAGGAAATGGCATGCCCATCTTGAGGGAATAAAGCTCGCCGGTACTCAAACCAATGGGAAAATATTTGTTGAATTTGAGTTTGTACCCAGAGGGCATTTTCTGATTGAGGTCCTAAGAAAAACGATTTGAGGCCGATATCTTTCGCGGGGCAATCTTCCATTCTCTCTGTCCTTATATTGTTTTGCTGAAGTGTTGTGATGGCCGTTTTAAAAGCATAGGGTCCAATGCCATGGCAATTGATCTAATATAGGGATATCCGCTAGAGGTCACGATAAACTCTCGCTCCGATTCCTCTAAAATATCATACTCCTTAAACTCCTCAGCATTGAAGTGATGATGAAATTGGTTTTGAAGAATCATTAATTTATTCTTATCAATGGTCGAATGGCACATTAATTCTTGAATGAGGTCGGCGATAAATTGATCTTTTTTGGTCTTATGATGTCCTTTTTGGGTGGCCAAGATATTCCTTTCCACATTCATTTGATAATGGTCAATACTTGTTTCATTTTGTTTGAAAAAAGAAGGGGATTCGGAAATTGAAGAAGAACCTAGACCAATCAAATAGGGGGACTTCTTATTGGTATAACCCATAAAGTTACGCTGCAATGTTTTGGAATGATAGGCCTTGCCAATATAGCTATCAGGTTTGGCAAAATGGTCAAGGCCTATGGGGATAAGTCCTTGATCAATAAAGAACGTTCTCCCCAGGTTAAATAAATCCAGTTTGAGTTCATCCCCGGGCAATAATGATTCATCAATTAAACGCTGATTTTTGATTTTATCTGGCAAATGAGCGTAACTATAATACGCAATAAATGAGGGTGATAATTCTTTGACCTTTTCTAAGGTTTCTCTTTGGGTTTCGAGACTTTGCCCCGGTAGTCCATAAATGAGGTCAAAGCAGATAGATTCAAAATTATAATTTCTTACGAGGTTGCAAAGTTTTTTTACAAGTTCAAAACTTTGATCCCGCTTTATATTTTTTTGCACACCTTTATCGAAATCTTGAATCCCCATGGAGACACGAGAAAAGGAAAAGTTTCGTAAAACCTTTAAATGCTCTTCTTGGCAAGTACGTGGATCGACCTCTACTGAACCAACAAAACGATCAGTTTGAGTTCCATTAAGTATCTCATGGAGCATATACTCCATTTCTTTGGGCCGTAAAAATGTCGGTGTCCCCCCGCCCAGATGAATAGAGTTGATTTTTATATGCGGAACAAGCTTTTTATAAGAACTCCACTCCTTAAGTAATAATTCAACGTAGAAAGCGCCCTTATCTTTATTTTTTGTAATGGTGCGATTACAGCCACAATAGGCACATAACTCTTCACAATAGGGAATATGAATATAGAGGTCAATCCCTGTACCAAGATAAGAGGATGTTTTGAGCTCATCCTTCCAGCTTTGATCTGTTACTTCTTTATTCCAAAAAGGAACAGGAGGATAGCTGGTGTAACGTGGACCGTTAGTGCTAAATTTTGAAATCAATTTGTTTTTCATGCATCATACCTGGGGGCGATAAGGATAGGAATAAACTTTACTAAATAGAGGCCAAAGGCCAGGACCCAGAAACCTGTACTGATATAAAGTAGGTTCGTGGGAAAATCTTGTTCAATAATAGGAGAAAATACTCTCGTGATAGCAGCGATGGTGATAGAAATAAGCATACCATTAATTAAAATGGATGACTTTATTTTACGACCGGTATGCCCAAGACTCACTCGTGACATTAAGCTAACACAAAATGTTCCTAAGGCCCCTACCAATAAGGCATGGAGTCCTGACTGACCAATAAGAATATCGTCATAAAAATAACCAATTGACTCTAAAGTGAAATGAATGGCCAGCCAGAAATGGGCCAATAAAAGAGAGGATAGCATGGGGTTTTTGAGGGCGCTACGGGAGGTAAAGGACCAGGTTCTCACGATTAAAAGGATGGCCAAGGCCATATTACTTAAATGGAAGGCGGTATGATCGCCAAAGTTCATTAATTGTGTGACCAGTTGAAAAATGAGAAGAGGAAAAATTGATTTTTCAATCCACGGGATTCTAGTGATGTCGTTATTTTTAAAAAAGGAATTAATAAAAAATGGTATCAATCGTCCCGAAAAAAGAATGAGAAAGATCTTAATACAATTAATGCCCAATATTTTTCCGATAAACATTTTATCACTATCCCCAACATAACCACCCGTTAGAAAAAAGGCCTTACCCATGACAAATAGGAGCAAAAGAGGTAATAAAATTTTGCGATTCCTTTCATTATCGACCAACATTATGGCGAGATAGAGATAGAATAGCATCATAAAGCTCATCGAAATGATCAAGGTCGGCAATGGGGGAAAGATATTATAGGTAAGAACCAATCTCTCTATCACCCATAAAAGACATAAGATAAGGAGTGCCAAACCTTGAAAGGGTTTTTTGCCGGTCCAATTAGAACTAGCAGTTAAGGTAAAGCCCGCCAATAACGCCGTGGTAAACCCAAAGATCATTTCATGTGCATGCCAATCAAGAAGTGATAGGAGCTGGCCTGTCCAATCAGATCCTTGTAAAAAGGAGGTGATAAAGATTGGAGGGCATAATGTCGCGATGATCGCCGTTAGGATAAAAAATGGGCGAAAGGGAATCGAGAGAAGTGGTGGGTTTGTGATGTTCATCAGTTTTTTCTTTTGTTAAAGAGTAAGTTCGTTGACGCAGCTGCATAATAACAACCTTTAAACCCGCAAAACATGACTTAAGACATGTTTTGAGATCATATCCCTTAGTAAAGTCAACTTATTGAAAACACAAGCAAGATGACTAAGGTCATGTTTTTTTCTATCCAACCTCCTATAATGCTTTGTATCTTCTCTGTACACTCTAATCAAATTGACAAGTCTTTTGATTGGTTATTGCTGCAGAAGAAAAATGTTAAGGAGTCAAAATGTTTGGATTAGGTGCTGGTGAATTGGCGGTTATGGGGGGTATAGTCCTTTTATTATTCGGGGGCAAAAAGATACCAGAACTTGGGAGCGCCATGGGGAAGGGAATTAAAAACTTTCAGGCCGGTCTCAAACAAGAAGAAAATAAATTAGAGGATAATTCTCAAAGTTAATTGCAGGATATTCCTGATCTCTGTTCCTAAAGCGAAGGCCATGGATATGAGACGATACGGCATTATTGGAAACGATCTTGTCTCCCTTTTGGAAAGGAATGAATATGAAGTCAGTACCAGAAGCTGAAAAGCTTATTGCGGAGTCCTTAGGACTTTCCCAGACTATCACGATGAAGTCACGCCAGGCAGTCGGTCAGGTTTTGCGCCAGACAATTGTTGCTGAGCGCGCTCACCCTCCTTTTGATAGGGTTGCGATGGATGGCGTGGCCATTCATTTAGAGTCTCATCATTTGGGAACCATTTACGATGTTATTATTAAAATAGAAGCGGTGCAAAAGGCAGGCGAAGCACAAAAGGTTCTTAACAATCCTCTTGGTGCTATTGAGGTCATGACAGGTGCTCCATTACCTGCCAATTGTAATTGTGTTATAAGATATGAAGACACTCATATTGAGAAAGATCAATTAGTGTTTAAATCAAGTGCGACTTTCAAGTCCATGCAAAATGTTCATCAAAAGGGGGTCGATTTTCAAAAAGATGCACCTCTTTTACTTAGTGGCGCTCTTATCAAATCAAGTGAAGTCGGCATTATTATCTCTCAGGGTTATGAAGAGGTTTTAGTGGGGGCCGACCCCAGGGTCGCTATCATTAGTACTGGTGATGAATTAGTCGATTGTGGCCACCCTATAAAAGATTATCAAATCCGTCGATCAAATCCTTATGCCGTTGAAGCGGAGCTGCGAGATCACCATTTTTCGAATATTGATCTCTTTCATCTTAAAGATAAAAAAGATGAGGTGATCGCCCAATTGAAGACCCTTTTGGCATCTTATGACTTTTTTATTTTAAGCGGTGGAGTCTCCAAGGGAAAGTTTGACTTCATTCCCGAAGCAATGGAGCAATTGGGAGTTGAAAAAATTTTTCATAAAGTCTCTCAAAGACCAGGCAAACCATTATGGTTTGGACGGACTGAAAAGGGACAGGGGGTATTTGCTCTTCCCGGAAATCCCGTTTCTGCTCTTATTAATATGCGGCGCTACGTTATTCCTGCCTTATTAAAATTTCGGGGACTTCAAGTGAAACCATCAATGGGCCAAGGTATTCTCGCTCACGATTATACTTTTAAAAAAGATTTGACCTGCTTTAAAGCGGTTAAAAAAATGATAAGAGATGGCCAAGAATTAGTTGAGATTGTTGAAGGAAATGGCTCTGGAGATTACTCCCATTTGGGCCTGAGTGATGGTTTCATCGAATTGCCGAGAGAAAAAGAAAATTTTTACGCAGGAGAGTCCTATCCACTCTATCTATGGGGAAGAATATGAGTTTTATATTAAAGGATTCACATGGGCGTGTTATGAAAAAACTCAGGATATCTTTATTAGATGCCTGTAATCTTCGCTGTATTTATTGCATGCCCGAAAACCCCTGCTTTCTTGATGAAAACCAATTATTAACGACTGACGAGATTTTTCGTTTGGCGAAGATATTAAATAATTATGGGATCGATGAAATACGTTTAACAGGAGGAGAGCCCACCTTACGCCGCAATTTTATTGAAGTGATTGAGCGTTTATCGGACTTGCCCCTTCAAAAATTAGCTTTAACTACCAACGGAACCTTTATTCATAAGTTTTGGTCAGAGTTAGAACAGTCAAAATGCCAAAACCTTAATTTTAGCCTTGATACACTTAATGAAAAAAATTTTAAAACTCTGACTCAATCGAGTCAATTTCAACGAGTTTATCATAATATACTAAGCGCGAAGGAAAGAGGTTTTAACGTTAAGATTAATGCCGTCATGATGCGTGGACTCAATGATCATGAAGTTTACGATTTCTTAGAGTTTTCTGCCTTAACCGGAATTGAGGTGCGTTTCCTTGAAGTCATGAAAATTGGTGTTATGAAAGATCAATTTAATGAGCGCTTCATTAGCGCACAGGAGATGATTAATTCAATTGGAGAGAAGTATAAACTGACGGCAATTACAAGACCATATAGTTCAACATCTTTTAATTTCAATGCTCATAATGGTGCTCAAATAGGTTTTATAGCCTCGGAATCTCAACCTTTTTGTAGTGATTGCTCACGATTAAGAATCGGAGCGAAGGGAGAGTTACGGCCTTGCTTGATGGTTGATCACGGGGTGAGTCTTGTTGGCCTTTCCGAAGACGAGATTCTTGAAACACTTAATCAAACGATACAGCTTAAACCAATCGTGCGACCTATTGAAACCCATGATGGTATGTATTCAATAGGAGGATAAGATGGAAAATAAATTTACCCATATTGATGGCCTTAATAATCCCACCATGGTGGATGTTTCAGATAAACAGGTGACCAAAAGAGTGGCGATTGCCAATTGCCAAGTGCGTTTACCTGATGAGGTGATGGCCCATTTTAAAAATGGTGATATTCAATCGAAAAAAGGACCTGTTTTTCATACTGCGATTATTGCTGGCACTCAGGCGGCAAAAAGAACAGATGAATTGATTCCCTTTTGTCATCAAATTAATTTAGAAGCGGTTAAAGTCAATATTTCTGTTGTTGAGCAAGTGATTAATATAGATGCTTCGGTGACTACCACCTCTAAAACAGGGGTCGAAATGGAGGCCTTAATGGCCTGTAATGTCGCCGCTTTAACCATTTATGATATGTGCAAGGCATTTTCAAAAAAAATGATTATTGAAAAAACCCATTTAGTATCAAAAGAGGGAGGAAAGAGTGACTTCCAGTTCTCATAAATTAATTCATGATTTTGAAATGTCTTTCTGTGGTTATTCTGGTTCTGGAAAAACCACTATTGTAACCCAATTAATTGAGTTCTTGTCTCCTTATTATGCAATTGGCTTTCTCAAGCATGATGCCCACCGATTCCAAATGGACCGGGAGGGGAAGGATACCTATAGAGCGAAGGCCATGGGGGCGCAAACAATTGAAATTAACTCGGCCGAGGATTATGCTACTCTTGGTCCTATATCGGACCTGACATTTCAAAGGCCATATACCTTTCTCGATTGCGATTTTTGCTTGATTGAGGGGTATAAAAAATCCCTTGGGCAGAAAATGATTGTCCTGGGAACGGGCGAAACAAAAGACAAAATTTTACATGATTTGGATAATGGTAAATTATCACATGTGGTAGGAGTCGTAGGCCGTAAAGAAAGTGATTACCAAGGTGATCTACCATTTTTTACCAGTAACCAAATTGATGAAATAGCGCAATTTGTTTTAAATATTTTTAATAAAAAAGTAAAAAATCGACCTCTCTATGGCCTAGTCTTGGCCGGAGGTAAAAGCACACGCATGGGCCAGGACAAAGGTCAATTACGCTATCATGGTGTTTCCCAAACAGAGTATTTATACCAAATATTATCAACTTCTTGTGATCGGACTTTTATTTCCTGCCGTCAGGAGCAAGAGGGGGAAGTGCATTTAAATTCCTTTGAAAGAATTCAAGATCGTATGATCAATTTTGGGCCAATGGGTGGAATTATTTCCGCCATGGAAACTCATCCCGATGCTCGTTGGCTAGTCATCGCCTGTGATTTGCCATTTGTTCAAGAATCAACGGTTAGGGAGCTGGTCAATCAAAGTACTGGCCTTAAAGTGGCGACTTGCTTTGTTAACCCTGAAAAAGGTTGGAACGAGCCTCTTTGTACTCTTTACGAACCAAAGAGTTTAATGAGGTTTTATCAATCATTGGGCCTTGGGAAAAAGTGCCCGCGTAAAATTTTAATGAATTCCGCCGTGACCCAAATTCAGGGAGTGGAGTCTCGGGCAGTCGATAATATTAACACACCTGGGGAATATCAACAGGCCTTGGCAAAAATACGGGAATGTCATGAAAATTAAAATAAAATACTTTGCTGCCATGAGGGAGAGTACGGGTAAGTCAAGTGAGGTCATTGAAACAACTGCGACATCACTTTCTGCCGTCTATGACGAGTTAAATGACCGCTATCATTTTCCCTTGAATCGTGATGATTTGAAAGTGGCGGTTAACGAAAAATATGTGGACTTTGAGGAAGCCGTTTCTCCTGACGATACCGTCGTCTTTATTCCACCAGTTGCAGGAGGATAAAATGTTTGCAATTACTGAAAATAAGATTAGGGAAAAGCAGCTTGGCGATGATCGCGCTGGCGCAGTGGTGATTTTTGAAGGGTTAGTACGCAATCATAATGACGGCAAAAAGGTCACCTGTCTCGAGTACCAGGCCTATATTGAAATGGCGGAAAAGGTGGGACAGGAAATTCTTAATGAAACGTTTAATAAATTTGATATTATTGATGCGGCCTGTATTCACCGAGTTGGAATGCTGCAAATTGGCGATGCCGCAGTTTGGATAAAAGTTCTCAGTGCCCATCGAGACGAAGCTTATCAAGCGAGTAAATATATCATTGATGAAGTAAAATCGCGGGTCCCGATTTGGAAAAAAGAGCATTATGTTGATCAAGAACCAGAATGGGTTGCTTGCCACCGCTGCGCATCCCACGAGGAACACCATCATTCACACGAGGCGGTCACATGAACGCCAGCCAATTTTATAGAAGGCAGAAAATTTTAAAGGAAGTGGGTGAAGAGGGGCAAGAGAAACTAAGCGCCTCCCGCGTTCTTATCATTGGGGCCGGTGGACTTGGTCACCCGGTTGCTTCTTATTTGGCCGCCAGTGGTGTTGGCACCATTGGTATTTGTGATTTTGATAAAGTGGAAACGTCCAATTTACATCGCCAGGTTTTGTTTCATCCTCAACATAGAGATGAGAATAAGGCGCAAGTTCTCACTCGAATAATTGAAAATCAAAATCCTTTTATTAGAGTTTTTTGTATCGAAGAGAGATTATCCTTAGATAATGGCGCCCGTATTTTGGATGAATTTGATATTGTGGTTGATTGTTCCGATAATTTTGAAACTAAATTTTTATTACATGACCTTTGTTTTGTCCTCAATAAAAATCTTATTCAGGCAAGTATTTATCAATTTGAGGGGCAAATCCAGGCCTTCTACTATGGTAAAGGGGTCAAGGACGATGGCTGTCTACGTTGTCTTTGGCCAAAAACTCCTCACGCTCATTGTGTGGGGAATTGCGCAGAGTCAGGGGTCTTAGGTGCCATTGCCGGGATGGTTGGTACTTTAGAAGCGGTAGAGGTTTTAAAGTGTATTTTAGAGATGGAGATGATTCCTCATCGGACGACCATTTTAATTGATGCTCTCTCCTTTGAAACCCAGCGGATAAGTTGGCCAAAAAATTCACAATGCTCTTTTTGTGCTCGGCCGAAAACGCTATCGGAATTGGCCGATGAGCAATATAAAAGTATAACTGATTACGAATTGAAAAATCCTATATGGAGTGATTTTCATGTGGTTGATATTCGCGAAAAGGATGAGGCCCATTGGCATAAACAATCACATCCGGATTTTATCAAAACGTTGGAGCATATTCCCCAATCAAGTTTTGACATCAACTTGATCAAGCATCAACCAAAAACTCTTCTTGTGTGTGCCACTGGTAAGAGAAGCTTTCAATTGGCCAAGAAGCTAAGAATTGAGGGATATAATAATGTCTACTCTCTAGTGGGTGGTGAGTCGGGTACTAAGCACAACGCATAGGCCAAGGGGACTATTATCGGTTTTCTTTTTATTTTTCAAAAATAACCTGATAATCGTTTTTATATTTTCCGATATGTCGGACTTCAAAATCTTTGTCTCTATATATATTCAAATAATGCTGGAAGAACTTTTCATTAATATCTGTAAAATGAACGGTGCGCTTATCTTGCTTGATCCATAAGGCAGCGTAACAGGGACCTTTTTGGGGGTGATCATATTTATCGAGACGAATGAGCATAAGACCGGCCCGTGCCATTTCTCGATGGCGCTTTTTAAAGGTCTTTTTTGTGAGATCGTGGTACATCGCATAACCACCATGCCGAGGATTTGGTATCCAATTCGCATTAATAAAGACCATATCTTGGTCCACTTCCACAGAAAAATCGATCAATTGATGACTCCTGTATTGCTGACTCAGTTTTTGATAAAAGTCTTGAGGGGTCATTTTTTGGGATGAGAAATGGCCACTATCGATTTTCTGATACGGGGTTCCGTCGTAGTAAAGGGCCTCTAATTGAAAGACGGGGAGGGACAGCATAAGAAAAAAGGTGTAGATGAGGGAGCTTCTCATTACGTTTCTCCTTTTCAAAAGTCGCCCTAATGTACCTGATTTCAAAATTTTATTCAATTTGAAGGCTGTAACTTGCTGTTTTTAAATAAGGCCTAACGATAAGTTGGGTGGAAGTAATATTGGGACATGTCCCTTTTAAAGAGGCCTAGAGGGACATGTCCCGAAATAATGTGGGTATTCCTTATTTTTTTTGTCAGCTTTTTGTGAGGAGTTTAGAGTAGGCCAACTTATTTAAAACAAACGGGAGAGTTTTTATGAAAAAATTATTCGTTCTTGTTGCAGCAATTGCAATGGTAGCTCAAGCTCAAGCAGGATTTTTCGGGAAGAAGACTAAAGTATCTAGTTCAACATCTTGGTCCACATTAAAAAAATTGAAAAATTCAGTAGTTGAATTTGATGTCCCATCTCTAAAACTTGCTAATGCCGGAAATACATCGGTTATGTTTGTGTGTGTTGATGGTGACGAGTTCAGAACTATTAAAAAAATCAAAAAATGTGTTAGCAGAGACAGACTTCCAGGTGATAGACGTGGAGAGTATAGATGTACAGAGTATAAAGAATTCTACGGTGTTCAGGCGATGACTTACGATGCAAAGGTTTGCGCTAAGTATGCAAGAACAAGAGGAGGAGAAGGTAATTGTATAAAGTACAGAACTGTGACAATTGATGTTCCTCTTTCGTATGAGATTCCTGTTTATAAAGCAAGAAGAACAAATCGTCGTGATGGCAACTATAACTCCCAAAGGGGTCGCAAGCTTTTCACAAAGAATTATACAATTCCAAGCTGCCACTAAAATATCAACCCTTCCAGGGATAGCAGATAGTGAAGAGGGAGCTTAGGCTTCCTCTTTTTTTTTAGCTATCTATTGCCCTTTGGTTCTGATGCGCCTCGTCTTAGAAAGTGGTATAGGTTATGATAAGCATGCTCTGCAATTAGGCAAGGGGAGTTTGAATGGTGACGGTTGTTTCTAGCGATGACTTAAACGTATCCAATTTACAAGTCAGTACGATGGATCTCAAATCCCAAGTAAGCCTAGATCTGAAGCAAAAGTTAAAAGAATTTAGAACTTCACAAATCGGTATGCGGATAATGTCTGATAGCATGGGGATTCACTCAAAAACGTTGAGGCGTTTGATTAAAGGTGAAAACCGTCCGGGCTACCAAACTTTATATAAAATCTATCGCTACCTTTTCGCCACTCAAAATGATTGCCTCCTCATTGAGTTAGTGCCGCCTGTTGTTGCCTCCGAGTTAAAAAAACGAGACCCGCAGTCCTATTTTCAAGGTCATCAATTATCTGGTGATGTAGAGGCAGAATTGCGTTATGACCGTTGCTTTGCTGAAATTTACTTTCTTGCTGGGACCGGTGAGATCTCCAAGGAATTGATTCAGTTTCGCTTTGGCCAGCATGGCCTAGAAACATTAAATCGTATGCTCGAACGGAAGGTTCTAAGAGTTAATGAGAGGGGCTTCTTAGTTCTTGGTGAAAACTTAGCGAGTTTTGGCCCGGAAACCATTAAGCGCGTGGGACTTCATTTAAGTGAAAAATATTTAAGTCCTGAAAACTCAGACGAAAATGGTAAAAATTTTATGGCCCTTTATGCCGAAGGTCTGTCGCCTGAAGCTTATTCAAAATGGATTGATATTGATGAAAAGGCCTTCAATCAAAAGGTCGCTATTTCAAGAGGGGCACAACACAAGGGTGATGTGCGTGCCTTTACCTTTTTACTAACGGATACACTAAGTGAAAACTAATATACAAAAAATAACTTATATTATTTTATTAACTCTTTTAAGTGGCATTCTTTTTTCAGGTCCGAGGAAAGGTGGCATCGGCGGTAGTGCCGGCGGCAATTCTGAAAAAAGGCTTCCCTGGGATAAAAATCAGCTTCATCTCAATAGATGATCAATCAAATATATTCCCTTCAATGTCCTCATTGTTCAAGCATCATGGCCCCGCCATATTATTGTGGCGCTTGTAAAGTTCAATGGAATTATCGTCGAATGATCCATTTAGTTCTTGGATTATTTAAGCTTTGCGCTTTAGCAGGGGCCAGTTATTGGACCGGAAAGTCCTTACCAGGGATATTTTCGATGGAATCACAAAATAATCAAAGTGGGTTTATGACTCTCATGATTTTTGGTTTGGTTCTACGCGGCTTGAGAAGTGGCCGTTATATTTTATATAAAGACTACGAACCAATAGATAAGCCGATTGAAGATGAATGAATTTTAAAAGTGAGGAATTATGGCAGCGGTCTCAGCAAAACATATTTTAGTCGAACATGAATATGAGGTCTTAGACCTCGTCAAAAAAATTGAAGATGGTGCCTCCTTTGAACAATTAGCGAAAGACTTTTCTACCTGCCCCTCGGGAAAAAATGGTGGGGATCTTGGAACATTTGGCCGCGGTCAAATGGTTAAACCATTTGAACAAGCTGTTTATGCCCTTGAAGTCGGAGCTGTCTCGGCCCCGGTTAAAACCCAGTTTGGGTATCATCTTATATTAAGAACTCAATAGGATTAAGTCACAAGTGAGAATGGCGTTTTTTAGCAAAATCGGCAGCAATTGTTGGTAATCTCTAGCGCTTGCTTTTCAAGTTATTGGCGCGATTAGTCAGAGGGGAAATAAAAAAGGCCGTATTGTTGAAAATACGGCCTGGCCATTTTAAAGGTTTTTATTGGCGAAATCCCAATTCACGAGATTCCAAAAGGCCTCAATGTATTTGGGACGAGCGTTGCGGTAATCAATATAATATGCATGCTCCCATACATCGATAGTCAGCACACATTGAGTTCCGACGCGAACAGGAGTATCAGCATCGTCAGTGTTGACGATTTCAAGCTCTCCATTTGAGTTTTTAACAAGCCATGTCCAGCCTGAAGCGAAGTTTGTGGCGGCAGAATTAGAGAAGGCCTCTTTAAAGTCGGCAAAAGAGCCCCATTTGGCGTTAATAGCATCTGCAATGGCACCAGTTGGTTCACCGCCACCGTTTGGTGATAGGGAATTCCAATAGAAGGTATGGTTATAAACTTGGGCCGCATTATTAAAAAGTCCGCCTTTGGCCTTTTTGATGATGTCGACTAATTCCATATTTTCAAATTCTGTCCCTTTGATCCCGGCATTCAGCTTGGTGACGTAGGCATTATGATGCTTACCATAATGGTATTCAATGGTTTCAGGTGAAATATGAGGCGCTAGAGCATCATTTGAATATGGTAGTTCTGGTAATTTATGTTCCACTTAAATTCTCCTTTGTTTATGATTTGGGTCAAGTTTATGCATATTCCATTTAGGTTGCAAGCGGATTCTAGGGGTGTTGTGCGTTAAAATAGCGTGGGGGATTTTTGACATTCTTCTCATAAAGAAAAACAATGCTTATTGGGTTAGATCGAATGACTCACAAGGAAGTTGTATGGTCCCGATTCAGCATTTATTGATTCTCGTCTTGTTAATGGCCTGTTCTCACCAGGGTAAGAAGGGGCATCTCGAAGTGAAAGCTGGGAAAAGGCCAGTCTGGGTTAATGAACCTGGCCATTATTGTAGGCAAGAATTTATTTGTGCCACGGGCTCTGCCAGCAGTAAAATGTTGGCCCAGGCCAAGGCCCGTGAAGAATTGGCAAAGTTTTTCCAAGTGCGCATTGAGAGTAAGATGACCCATCAGGTAGTACATGACGGTCAAGACCTGGAGCAAGCGGCAAAAACGAATACTGTCCAGGAGACTTATGACCTGGAGTTTCAAGAAAAGGTCGATTCGCTTTTGGAGGGGGTCGAGGTACCGGCAAATTATCAAGATGGTGAAGGGTATTATGCCCTGGCGCGCCTTAGAAAGAAGGCCATCGCGTCTCTGTTAAAAAGTCGGCTAGAGAATTTTGACCAGAGTGTTAAGGCGCTTTATCTTCGAGGGAGTCGACTTGGGCTTAATCGCGCCCTGCGAATTTGGGAGAAGAGGCAATCAGTCGATGAGAAGTTTCAGTTGGTTCGTGGAATAGGATTTCCTGCCGAGATTAATCGTGAAAAGATATTAAAAAAGCGTGCCCAAGTAATGGCGATACCATTTTCGCTGCATTTGGAGTTTAAAGAATTAAAAACCCAAGGGAAGTGGAAACGATTTATTGCTAAGGTTTTGGGGCAAAATGGCTTTCAAATTAGTAATGATACAAAAAAAAATTATCATAAAGTTAAAGGGAGCTTTCTTGTCTATCCTCTTCATCTTAATGTTAAAGGCTTTAAAAGGTTTCGCTTTAGTCTCGCACTTAAAGCAATAAGTCCCAAGGGATTGATTCTGGGGAGTATTTCCCATAATGAAATAGCAATGGGACGTAATATGATTGACGCTTATGAAAGATCACGAGCATCGTTTGAATCCTTTATTGAAGAAAATATCGACCAGATTAATTTAGAATAATATAATTTAAAAAAGGGAGGCTTCATGAAAACAATGATTTCATGGATATTTTTAGGATTGATTTTAGGTGGTTGTTCCTCAACTTCAGAGGATCGTAAATTAGAGGACCAAGAACACGAGGAGATTCAGAAAGATTTCTCTGTTGTTGATGCTAGTTCAAAAGTTCGTCAGGGGTGGATTGAGGACGCTGAAATTTGGTCTTCGCAAAATGGTAAGGATATTAAAAAGAATCGCTTCTTTTCTTACGAAACAGGGCCAAAGGTTTCACGGGATATTGCCTGTAATCTGGCCAAGGCCAATGCTCGCGCTAATATTGCGGGAGAAATTTCGACTTTTATTAATAAAGAGCTCACTCAGACTCAAGAGGGGGTCGCTGGAATTGACGAGAATGACCCTGAGGTCCAAGGCCTAAGAGAATATGTCGACAATATTTTATCAGAGAAAATTCAAGCTTATATTAATGGGGCTTCAGTGAGTAAGACTTATTGGGAAAAGAGAAAGTACCAAGTTGATCTTGGCGCCAAAAGAGACTTTATGGCCTATACCTGTGCCATTTATATCCGCATGCCTAAGAAGCGTTTAGAGGCAGCTTTAGATCGTGCCAGTCGTTTGGTTTTAGAGCAGGTGAAAGATCAAACTCTTAAGGCCAAAGTTGAAAAGAAATTACAAGAATTACCTGAAAAATTTGGGCAGAAGGCCCAAGGTCTATTTAAGTAAAAGGAGATAGAATGAGATTATTGCTTTTATTAGGTATGGTATTATCTTTAATGACTTCATGTTCGAGCTTTAAGTCAGAGCGAATTAATGCCAAGGAATCAGATGAAAAGGCACTTAAGATTACTGATGAGTGGCTGCAAGGTGATACCGAGCGTGCGATCAAGGAAATTTTAACGGAATTGCGAAATCATGAGGGATTTAAGCGTTATATGCGCCAATTGCGTCGCACTCCTACCGTTTTCGTTGGCGAGGTTAAGAATTTAACAGCTGAGGCCTATTTCCCCATTAACGATTTAAACGATGAGCTTTTAAATGAAATTTCTGCGACAGGAGAATTTGTCTTAGTTGACGCTCAAGCAAGAGAAGCTGTTTTAAAAGAAATCACTTACCAAAACGATGGCATGGTTAACCCTAGAACCGCAAAAACTATTGGTAAACAAACTGGTGCGGATCTTATGATTTTCGGTAATGTTTATATGCGCCCTTCTACTCGTGAGGGAAAAACGATTAAGCAATACTCTGTGAATATTCGTATGACTGACATTGAACGTGGGGTGGAAGTTGTTCGTACTCGCACTAAATTATCAAAGTACTCGGAGAAAAATAAAGTCGGATGGTAAAAATATTTCATTTTTTTTTAATATCTTTTAGTTTGTTGGGCCTGATCTCTTGTGCTTCAAGTGGAAGGGTTCAGCAAATTCAATTAAAAAATCTTGTTCAAGCGGGCCATTACGATCAGGCCCTTAAATTATTAGAGAAAGAAAAATTTTTTCAAAAAAAAATAGTTCACCCGTTAAAATTGATGGAAAAGGGACTGATTCTCCATCGCAAGGGGAATTATCTTAGGTCATCACAAGTGATTGAGGAAGCTCTCAGGGTGGTGGGAGAACTCTATACTATTAGGCTTAAGGGGAAACTTGAAGAATATTTTAAAAACGATAACGCCGATATTTATTATGGTGAAAAATATGAAGTCAGCTCTCTTCATTTTTACCAAACACTTAATTATTTTCTCCTTTATCAAAATTCCCTAGACCTTCCGATTTCAAAGAGAAGAGAGTATTTATATAAGGCCCGCGCTCAGCTAGTGGCATGGGATCAATTCATTCGAGAAATGCAACAGGTTCGGGCAGGCCAGGTCGTTTTTAAAGACGATTTAATGGCAAAGATATTGGGTCAATTTATTCATTTGGCCATTGATACCAGTGAAGATCGGCAGATTTCAAAAGTATTAGTGAAAAATTCAAATGTCTTACTACGCCAAAATTATAATGCCTATCCCAGTTTTAATGCAAAATGGGAGAAGTTTAATGCGGATTTTGAAAAATTACCAAAGTTACCGCGCAAAAAATTGGAGAGCGATTATATTGAATCAACTCTCTACCAAAAAGAGCTCAAAGCTGTTTTAAAAGAATTACCCTTAAAGACTAAAAAATCTCAGGTGCAATTGGCCTTTCTTTTAGAAGAGGGTTGGATTCCGCCAAAGACAGCAAAAGAGCATTATTATGGCCTGGGAAAATTATACGAAAAAAGAACAGGGCCTTCTCTTGATATCCTCGGTTTTTTTGCGGCCAATATATTAAAATTAACACCAGCTCCTGGCGATTACTCCCCTGGTAAATATTTTGTAGGCCATGCCATTGGTCAAACAATGGTTCAACAATTATCAGTTGAGTTTGAATTACCTGAAATTCAGGCCCTTCCTCTACGCAGTGTATACTCCGTCCGAATTTTAGATGACAAAGGGAAGGAAGAGTTTACGGCGCCTTTTGCTCTTATCAATCCGCTTGGAGAGTTGGCCTCTCAAGCAGTAAAAGAGCATAGTGGAGAAGTTTACTTACGTCAGGGATTACGACTTGGCAGTAAGCACTTAACGGCATTAATCACCAGTTATCTAACGTATCAAGGCCTAAAGAAAAAAGATGCTTTTGTTGCACGAACTTCAGCTTACCTTCAGTATTTAGCTCTTACAAAGGCAATTAAAGCTTCAGAAAAAGCGGACACTCGTTATGTTAGTACTTTGCCACAAAGTCAGCGTATGGCCTTTTCTTGCGTTTCTGCGGGCAAGAAAACGATCCAGGTTCTTCTCCGTTCTATCGACCAAGAAAAAGGGAGCGTGATCAAGGAGTGGACTGAAGAATTTAGTTCTGAGCAAAATACGCGGTTAATAACCTTGAAGCTTTAGGCAAGAAGTACCTTAGAATAATACTATCAGATTTCTCTTGGGCCAATTTATTAGCAGCCGAAGAGAATGAGGTGAAGATATTATTATTAACCATTATTCTCATGGCCTCTTCCTCTTTTTCTCATGCTGAAATGTTTCAACGCAAGCAACAAGATATTTTTGTTGAAAGTGATGATCATTATAATAAGCGCTGGATAAGTCTTTATAAAAATAAAGAAGATGGTTTATTGCATCTCATTCGTTTATTGCGCCGATCTGCTCGCGGTAAGGTCTTAATTGAGCAGGCGAAAAAAAGGGCGGCAGAGCAGGGGCTAACCCTTTTAGAGGTGATTTTTCCCGGACGTAGCTCAGTGACTGATACAACCTTAGTTAGGCGTTTTAAGGCGTCACGGCCAGAGGAGCTCACTTTTGTTGTTGAGTCCCGAGTCTATATTAATCAAGAATTGACAGTAATGGATGCAATTCTCGATTTGGCCCATGAGTTAATTCATTATGTATATCGCGATCCATTCAATCCCTATGAAGGAAAATTTGCGCTCAAAGATTTTATTATGAGTACTATTAGTGGCAGGGGTGGGGAGGTCGATGCCTTTTTAGTTGAGTGCCAAGTCTTTCGTGACCTTTTTCCTCGTTATATTGATCAAAAATCCCGTTGCCGTAAAATCCAAAATGAAAATGGTATGTTTTCTCGGAATAAGGGGAAACAATTGTTCTTTAGACTGGGGAATTATTTTAAAAAGTTTAAAAATCGGATTCAAGGCCATCGGCTCCATAAAAAAGATTTACCATTGGCGACAGATTTAGGGGAAGAATTTATTTCGTCGGCCTATGGCCTTCCTTATCCATTGGCGGCCGTTTTAGAATATGAAACGATTATGGAAAGGGCCTGTGAAAACGATGAGAAACGTTTGGCATTTATGGATGAGCAGGTTAAGTTAATGGAAATTAGTCGGTTACCTGCCACTGAAAGAAAGTCAACTTATAACCAATTATTGTCTGTTTTTGAAAAGCGTTGTCATCGGTATTTAAGTTCACTCAAAAATGCTGCGACAGGGCGATAAGTTCTTGACTCAAAAACCTGACTAAAATCGTAAAAAGCAACCGAACTTCCGTTGACTTAAAAAGCCAGTCTAGGTAAATTTAGAGCTATATTTTCCAATAACTAAAAGAGGATTTCCTTAATGCAAGACAGCGTCATTTTGATGAAAGTCGACGACTTTTTCAACTGGGGACGAAAAAATTCCCTGTGGCCTATGACTTTTGGTTTAGCGTGCTGTGCTATTGAAATGATGGCAACCGGTGCGGCCAAATACGATCTCGAAAGATTTGGTTGCGGTGCTTTTATGGCCACACCTCGCCGCTCAGATCTCATGATTGTCGCCGGAACGGTTACTTTGAAAATGGCAACAAGAGTGAAGACTCTTTATGAGCAAATGCCAGAACCAAAATATGTTATTTCCATGGGATCTTGTGCCAATAAAGGGGGACCTTATTGGCAGCATGGTTATCATGTTCTTAAAGGTGTCGACGAGGTTGTTCCAGTGGACGTTTATGTTCCAGGCTGTCCTCCAAGACCAGAGGCCTTGATCGAAGGCCTTATGACATTACAAAAGAAAATTGCTAACGAAAGATTATTACGTGATAAGTGGGTAAAGCATGCATAAAGAGATCGTTGAGTTTTTAAACGCTCAAGTTCCGGGTTGTGAGGCCACCTTGGTAGAAGCCGAGGTAGGAGATTCGACAATCTTCATCCAGCCGTCTCATATTAAGGCCGCCAGCTTAGCTTTAAGAGATAGTGAAAAATTCCAAATGAATGTTTTGCAAGTTATAACTGGCTGCGATTATGAAGATCGTATTGAAGTTAGCTATATTCTTGCGAGTTTCATCTTTAATACAGAATTAATTCTTAAGGTAAAACTTCCTAAAACGGATAAAGACGCCACGGTTCAAATTGACTCAATTGTCGAGGTATGGACTGCTGCCGATTTTCAAGAAAGAGAATGTTACGACATGATTGGAGTGGTATTTGACGGCCACCCAGATTTTCGCCGAATTCTTTGCCCTGAAGATTGGAAGGGGTATCCTTTGCGCAAAGATTATGTCGTAGAAGAAGTTTATAATGGCATGGTGGTTAACCCTGAAAATAAAATGAATCATGAAGATCATTACTTTTATAAGAAGATTCAGGAAGAGCAGGAAGACCCCAAAAAAGTTACCTTTAGTTGGAAAGATTAATCTTAAGGAACATAAATGATTGATTTACAGGCCGAAACACCAGAAAAGACCGAAAAAATTAAATCCGATTTATTAACGGTTAATATGGGACCGCAGCACCCGGCGACACACGGCGTTTTACGGGTTGAAATTAAAACGGACTCAGAAATTGTTGCTGAGGCGACTCCTTACTTAGGCTATTTACACCGTTGTATGGAGAAGCATTCAGAAAATCTTGATTATCGAGGAGTCATTCCTTTTGTTGACCGTATGGATTACCTAGGGTCAATGAGTATGGAATGGGGTTATGCCTTAACTATAGAGAAAATGCTGGGGACAGAAGTTCCTCGTCGTGCCGAATATATTCGAACAATTGTAGGTGAACTCCAAAGAGTTGCTTCCCACCTTATGTTCTTTGGAACCTATGCCATTGACCTGGGGGCCTTTTCTCCTTTTCTATACGCTTTTCAAGACCGTGAAGATATTCTTCGCATCTTTGAAGAATTATCGGGAGCGCGCCTTCTTTATAATTATATTTGGATTGGCGGTGTTTGGAATGACATTAACGATGACCAATTAAGAAGAATTGCTAAGTTTTGCGATACGATGGAAGAAAACCTCAAGAAGTATCATACTCTTGTTGGTGGGAATGCCATCTTTATTGGTCGAACTGCTAATGTCGGTGTCATTTCTGAAGAGATGGCCTATCGCTATGGTGCAACAGGGCCTGTTCTTCGCGGTAGCGGTATTGATTGGGACCTCAGAAAGAAACGCCCTTATGGTCTTTATGAGGAACTTGATTTTGATGTGATTGTTGGTAAAGGTGAAAAAGGTCAAGTCGGAGATTGTTGGGATCGTTATCAAGTCCGAGTTCTTGAAATGTTTGAATCTATTAAAATCATTCGCCAATGCCTTGATGGTATTGAAGAGGGACCAATCATTGGTAAAGTGCCAAAAATTATTAAGGTTCCTGCTGGCGAAATTTATATGCGAACAGAATGCCCTCGTGGCGAATTAGGCTACCACCTGATTTCTGACGGTGGAAAAACTCCTTACCGTTTAAAGGTGAAGTCTTCTTGTTTTACCCATGTTTCAATGCTTGGAGAAATGGCCCCGGGTCAAATGATTGCTGACTTTGTGGCGAGTATTGGTTCTATTGATATCGTACTTGGTGAGGTTGATCGATGAATGCGAAGGACTTATCTACTTTAGCTCCCCTACGAGAGGAAGAGCCTTTAACCTTTGGTAAATGGCTAAAAAATATTTGGACTGCGGCCAGAACAGTCACTAAAGGTATGGGGATCACATTTAAATATGTTTATGGGGTAAAACCTGTGACGATTGAATATCCGGAAGTAAGAGAGGAGCTACCTGCAAATTCTCGTAGCCGTCTTTTTAACGATGTTGATAATTGTATCTCCTGTATGCAGTGTGCAAATGCTTGTCCAGTCGACTGTATCTATATTACTGCGGTAAGAAGAGATAAAGATGCCCCCAAGATTAAAACTGATGGTGGGACCGCCATTAAATTAGACCTGAAGCAATACACGATCGATACCGCTCTATGTTGCTATTGTGGCCTTTGTACTGCTGCTTGTCCTACTGAGTGTATTACTCACACAACTGATTATGAGTTCTCTCAATACACGGTAACGGAAATGAAATACGATTACCTTGCTCCAGATATTCGAGCATGGAAGCATCGTATTGTTGATAAATAATAATTGATTTAAATTTTAAATAAAAAAAGGCTTCCTGATGGAAGCTTTTTTTTTGAGTCCCAATCCAATTGTTTATTGACCAGTCTACGGGTACAATTAGACCTATCTAAGGATTATCTACTTTTATTCCAGGAGGGAATAATGAAAAGACTTCTATTGGTCCTGACCCTTTTATCATCTTCACTAAGTGCAAATGACCGTGTCGGAGAGTGGATTCAACATGCCGTTTATTCAAACCAAGGCCATATCGCCTACTTACAAAATGAATACAAAACTCATCACACTCGCACTGACGCTCTTATTGAGGAAAAGTTAACAGCAGATGCACAAGGAAATATCCTTAAAGTTGAAAACGAGACAGTGGAGATGAAAGATGTTTTCACGCCACAATTGGCGATGCTTGTGATTCAACGTTGTGTTCAAATTGGTGGCGTTATTGAGAAACTCACTATCTATAATCAAAGTGTCCAAACGTGTAAGTTACCAATTCAAGCAAATCCCTATGAGTCGTTCGTTCCCTTCGAATATCGAAAATCTCAAGGCCATATTTGGATGGGCCCATTTCCCGTTAATGGTATGGTAAAGCTTGAAACTCCTCAGGTAAGTCTTGAGCTAACCGGATATCATTGGAACCTTTAAACTTTAAATAGGTTGTAGTCTTTTAAATTAAAGAGAGACTGTGACCTTGTTTTTATCACTTTCCCAAATTTCTACCTTTGTCACAACGATTCCTTTTTCTTTAAATATGTCAGGACAGACTTCGGTGAGCAGATAATTGGCCATATTCTCCGCAGTTGGATTAAATGGTGAGACGAACACTTTTTTATTTATTGTTAGTTTATCTTTTAAGGGCATCAATAATTCATCTTTTTCGAAAATAATAAAAGTATGATCCCAGTTTTGATCAATCCAGCCTTCCATCATTTTTTTAAGGTCGGAAAAATCAATCACTCTGCCAATGCTATCTAATTGATTTGATCGGGCAGTAATAAAAAGAGTATAGTTATGACCGTGCGCATTCGCGCATTTCTTTTCGTGGCCGACAATTCTATGGCCAGAGCAAAAGTTAATCTTTCGTGTACATTCAAAGAGACTCATTAGGACCGCCTTTTAATGGGGAATAGGTTATTGTCCAGAAAGTACTATGCAGGATGCAGAATAAAAAAGATGTACATCACTTTCTTATTTTTAAAATAGGTAGAGAAAATTTAGGAATGGAGCTGATCTTAGTCAGGGAATTCATGTGGCGTGTCGATTATAGTTTGATATGTCAAACTTTTGTGCGTCGCAAATCCAGCGGCGAGTATCGAGTATATTAGTGGAGCAGATAAATGGAAGTTAACTTGAGACAAATGACTAAAAATCAAAAAGGAATTATTTTAAAAATTACAGCGCAAAACGAATTAGGCAGAAGAATCCGTGAGATGGGGATAACTCCTGGGATAGAGTTAAAAATGCTAGGCGAGGCCCCCTTATATGATCCTATTGCCATTAAAGTGAGAGATAACGTTTTAACATTAAGAAATAATGAGGCCAATTATATTTTAGTTCGCATCGAAGGGGACATTAATGAATATTAATGTTGCCATCGCTGGAAACCCTAATAGTGGAAAAACAACTCTTTTTAATGCTCTCGCGGGAACCAATTATCACGTTGCGAATTACCCTGGCGTTACCGTGGAAAAAAAATCAGCGACCATTCAATTTGATGATAAATCAATTAACCTCGTCGACCTCCCCGGAGTTTATTCTCTAACTCCCTATTCATTGGAAGAAAAAGTGGCGAGGGACTATATTGTTGATGAAAAACCAGACCTTATCGTTCAGGTGGTTGATGCCTCTAATATTGAACGAAACCTCTATTTAACAGTGCAATTAATGGAGCTTGGTGTGCCATTAATTCTTGCCCTTAATATGACCGATGTCGCGGAAAAACGTGAAATATTGATTGATATTGAGCGGTTATCAAAAAATCTAAGACTTCCTATTATTCCCACCATTGCAAGAAAAGATAAAGGAAAAGAGGAGCTTTTAAAGGCCATTACTCATTATCAAGCAAACGAAAAATCATTTGCTATTGAGGACTTTTCTTATGGTGAAGATATAGATGTTCTTCTCGAAGATTTAGCAAAGTCTATCGAGGAACAGGGTTTTCTTAAAGATAAATATTCCTCTCGTTGGGTCGCTTTAAAGTATATTGAGGGAGATCAGCAAGTTCTCGAATTGGGTAAAAATGATAATATCAAATTACATATTGAGCTAATAGGTCAAATTAAAAAATTGACCGAGCATATTATCAAAATTCATGACACCAATTGTGAAGGAGCTGTTGCCAATTATCGCTATGGAATAGTGAGCTCGGTGCTAAAAGAAGTTATTACTCGAAAAGAATCTGCTGTGGACCGCATCTTCATCTCTGATAGAATTGATCGTGTCCTCACTCACCGGTATATTGGTCCTTTTGTTCTTTTGGCCATTCTATATTTTTCTTATCAATTTACCTTTTGGGCGAGTGAGTATCCTGTTGCTTGGCTTGAATCGCTCTTTGAAGTATTGGCGACGACGACGAATAATGCATTACCTGATGGGTTATTAAAATCGCTTATTGTTGATGGGATCATAGGAGGAGTTGGGGGGGTTCTTGGATTTACCCCTCTCATCCTGTTTATGTTTTTTGGGATCGCCATATTGGAAGATGCTGGATATATGGCCCGCGTTGCCTATATGCTCGATAGGCTCTTTCGCTTATTTGGATTGCAAGGAAGTTCAGTTCTTCCCTATGTCGTATCAGGGGGGATTGCTGGCGGCTGTGCCGTTCCGGGAGTGATGGCGACACGAACAATTAAAGGCCATAAGGAGCGCTTGTTAACCATTTTGACCGCTCCTTTTATGGTATGCGGAGCGAAGCTTCCGGTTTTTGCTCTACTTATTTCGGCGTTTTTTCCAGGAAATAAAGGCTTCCTATTATTAGGGGTTACTTTACTTAGTTGGCTCTCTGCTTTGATTATGGCGAAAGTTTTAGGAAGTACTATTATTAAGGGAGAGGCCTCAAGTTTTATTATGGAACTCCCTCCTTATCGCTTTCCCACAATGAAAGGTCTTATTTTTCATTCTTGGGAAAAAACGTGGATGTATGTTCGCAAGGCCGGCACCACAATCTTGGCGATGTCGATTATTCTTTGGGGATTGATGACCTTCCCACAGCTTCCAGAATCTGAACGCCGTCAGTTTGAAGATCAGAAGACAATAATTGCGAAAAATTATCCTCAGGATATTGTAAACGAGGTCAAAGAGGATAATGAGGAATTATCGGAACAGGCCTTAAAGCTAAAAAAAGAGTTGATTCTCATTGATAATCAAGAATCTCAAATAGGATTACGGTATTCTCTAGCCGGGCGTACCGGAATTTTATTAGAACCAATAACAAAGTATGCAGGCTTTGATTGGCGAACAAATATTGCCATTATTGGTGGTATCGCTGCTAAAGAGATTGTTGTCTCAACCTTAGGGACCGCTTATTCCATCGGAGCAGTCGACCCTGAAGAAACAGGTTCTTTGGCCACGCAATTGGCCAAGGATCCCGCCTGGGATCGGGGAGTGGCCTTGGCCTTGATCTTTTTTACCATCCTTTATGCGCCCTGTTTTGTTACTGTGGTGATGATTGGTAAAGAAACGGGATCACGTAAATGGGGTGCTTTTACGGTATTTGGTTACACAGGACTCGCATTTATAGTGGCGGTTATTGTGAATACAATATTCTAAAGGGGGATAAAATGGAGCAGGCGATTGTTTTTTTAATTTTGTTTATCGCTTCCTTATATATACTGCGAGGATTAACAAGTAAGCTTGTGCCAAAGAGAGGAAAACATCAATTGGCCAATCCGTGCAGCAAAACAGAGTGTGGAGGGTGTCATTGCGGCATCAAAAAATAATTCAATAGAGAAGATAGGAGAAAAAATGGACACAATAAGTGATCAAAATCTAGGTAAATTATTATCAGTTATCAGCCACTACGCTTTAGAAAATCTTGAGGAAGTTATTCCATATGACAAGAAAAGTGACACAGAGAAGGAAGAAATCGTTAAGGCGGCACTTAAGTCCCTTGAGGTATCGGCGATTGTAACACTTAAGTTTTTGGACGGTAAAACTTTCGATGAAAGTATGCTGGATGATGTATATCAGTCTTTGGAGAAAAAAGAATTTGATAAGGCCAATACCATTATCAATAAGAAGAAATAACAAAAAAATAAATGATTACATAAATCAGCCTTTTGTTTCCTCAAAGCCTTTTGTAGAGGGGGCAGAAGGCATTTTTTACTTCTAGTCCTCTCCTCTTTCATAAATTCCCCTAAAAAAAGCTATAGAATTGTATCAACAAGATTTATTGATGCCGTAAAAATTCAACCTGAGAACTATCACATTTTTTGCTTATTGATGGCATGTTGAAAACGGGTGAGCGTCGTTAATTTAGTATTAATTACTTTTTGTGAACTTCAATTATTAATAAGAGGATCATTATGAAGGATCGTTTCCTTTTTATTTTACTGTGTTTGCTAGGGTTAACGCCCTTACTTGCTTTTGAACCCGCCACTTATTTTCAACAGAAGTGTATGAGTTGCCATACCGTTGGACAAGGTGACGATGTTGGACCCGACTTAAAGGGGGTTTCAAAGAAACGGGATAAGAAATGGCTTATCCGCTTTATTCAAGAATCCCAGTCTATGATTGAAGAGGGTGATCCTATCGCTAACGAATTATTCGTGAAATACAAAAGAAAGAAGATGCCTGACCAAGAGTTGGATGATTCCGAGGCGGAAGAGCTTATTGCCTATATTGATAGTGGTAAGGTTAAGTCCGCGGTAGAAAAATTAAGATCGGCCCTCAGCGCCAACGACTTTGAAATTGACCAAGGTAAAAATTTATTTACTGGGGCGACTCGCTTGAAAAATGGCGGTCCTTCTTGCTTATCCTGCCATAGTGCAGGTGAAGCGGGATTGCTAGGTGGCGGCGGACTGGGTCCAGATCTGACAAATGTTTATACGAGCTATAATGACAAAGGACTATCGAAGGTTATTCGTAACGTTTCTTTTCCTACAATGGTTCGTCTCTATAAGAAAAACCCCCTGACAGATGATGAGGCCTATCAAATCAAGTCCTATTTATGGAGCGTTGATCGCGCTAAAAAAGTTGATAACGGCCACAAAAAGAAATTTTTCTTTTTGGGAATCATCGGGTTCTTATTAGTACTGGGTGCCTTTGATCTTTTATGGAAAGGCCGAATTAAAAAAACACGAAGACCATTTCGAGACTAAAAAAGTCTAGGAGACTATATATGAGTTGGATTGACGATATTGTTTCACCAAAAGCACGTTTGTGGGAAGAGTTTTACCGCAATCGCTTTCAACATGATAAAATTGTTCGTTCTACCCACGGAGTGAATTGTACGGGTAGTTGTTCATGGAATGTTTGCGTAAAAGATGGAATTGTCACCTGGGAATTACAGGCCGTTGATTATCCCATCATAAACCCCGAAATTCCACCGTATGAACCACGTGGCTGTCAAAGAGGGATTTCCTTTAGTTGGTATCTCTATAGCCCAATTCGTATTAAGTACCCCTATGTGAGAGGCGCTCTACTCGATATATGGAGAGATGCCAAAAAGCAACATAAAGACCCTGTCGACGCTTGGAAATCGATTCAGGATAATCCCTCTGCTCGTAAGCGCTATCAAAAGGCGCGTGGTAAGGGAGGATTTAGACGGGCCTCCTGGGATGAAATGTTGGAATTGATTGCCGCTTCTAATATTTATACCGTAAAAAATCATGGGCCGGATCGAATTACAGGATTTTCTCCAATTCCTGCCATGTCACAAATTAGTTATGCTTCAGGTGCCCGATTTCTTCAATTGATGGGTGGTGTCTGTTTATCTTTTTATGATTGGTATTGCGATTTACCTCCATCATCTCCTGAAACATGGGGTGAGCAAACTGATGTTGGTGAATCTGCTGATTGGTATAATTCCAAGATGATTGCCATCATGGGTGCCAATCTAAATATGACTAGAACACCTGATTGCCATTTTATTCCTGAAGCGAAGATGAATGGCACAAAGGTGACGGTTTTTTCTCCGGACTTTAATCAGGTAGCGAAGTTTGGTGATGAATGGGTTCCTGTTCACGCTGGGCAAGATGGCGCTTTTTGGATGTCTGTTGTTCATGTCCTTATGAAGGAATTTCACCATGAAAAGCAAACGCCCTATTTCATGGATTACCAAAAGAAATATACAGATAACCCATTTTTAGTAGAAGTCACCGAAAAGGATGGTGGTTTTAGGCCAGGGCGCTTTTTAAGAGCTGGTAGAGTCGATAAATATGCCCAAGAAGAACATGGGGATTGGAAATTTCTTGTTCTCGATGAGGAATCGAATGAACTTAAAATGCCTAAGGGGACCATGGGGCATCGCTGGCAAGAGAAAAAGGGGCAATGGAACCTTGAGTTAAAGGATACTCTCGATGATAGTCCAATTAATCCCAGCTTAACTCTTTTAAATAATCATGATGAAGTATTGCAGGTTGAATTTACCGAGTTTGGTTTAGACAATAATTATAAACGAGGTGTTCCTGTTCGCTATATCGAAACGAATGACGGAAAAAAAGTTCCTGTCACAACAGTATACGATTTATTAATGGCGCAATACGGAGTCGGTAGAGGGTTAGCTGGTGATTACCCCAGTGATTATAATGATGAAACGGCTTCTTATACTCCTGCGTGGCAAGAGCGCTTCACCGGAATTGGTCAAGAAACGGTCATTAATTTTGCGAGAGATTGGGGCAATACTGCGGCCTCCACTGAAGGGAAATGTTCCGTCATCATCGGAGCAGGGATCGATCATTGGTACCATAATAATTTAATTTATCGGGCCGCTCAAAATGCTCTTATTCTTTGCGGTTGTGTCGGAAAAAATGGTGGTGGCCTAAACCATTATGTTGGTCAGGAAAAACTAGCACCAGCTGCACCATGGGGAGCGATTGCCTTTGCAAAAGATTGGCAAGCTCCGGTTCGTTTACAAAACGCGCCATCTTGGCATTATATGCATACAGATCAATGGCGTTATGACGGTGATTATAATGAGATCAATGCGTCTCCTGAAGAAGATCCTATTTCAAAAGGCCATACGGCCGATCTTAATGCGAAGGCGGTCAGAAATGGTTGGCTTCCGTTTTATCCTCAGTATAAAGAAAACTCCCTTAACCTTTGTAAAGAGGCACAAGAGGGGGGGGCTTCTACAGATGACGATATCAAGAAATTTGTATTTGATAAGGTCGTTAATAAGAAAATTACACCGGCGATTGAGGATATTGATGCGCCAGAAAGTTTTCCCAGAGTTTGGTATATTTGGCGTGGAAATGCCATCGGCACCTCAGCTAAGGGACACGAATATTTCCTTAATCATTATCTAGGAACACATACCAATAAGATCGCTCCTGAATGTGCCAAGGACTCTGTTAAAGAGATTAAGTGGTATGAAGAAGCTCCTACTGGAAAAATGGATTTAGTTGTCGATATCAATTTTAGAATGGACACTAGTGCTCTTTATTCTGATATCGTTTTACCGGCGGCTTCTTGGTATGAAAAATTTGATTTAAATACCACCGATATGCATACTTTTATTCACCCATTGGCCAAGGCCATCCCTCCTGTTTGGGAGTCAAAGTCAGATTGGGATACCTTTAAAAGTATTGCTAAAGTTACCTCAGAGCTTGCGAAAAAGCACTTCACAGGACCTGTTAAAGACATCGTCTCAGTTCCATTGCAACACGATACAATTGATGAATTATCTCAACCGAGCATTAAAGACTGGGCGAAGGGTGAATGTGAGCCCGAACTTGGTAAGTCGATGTATAAATTAGTGGTTACGGAAAGAGATTATACCAAGATTTATGACAAATTTTGCTCATTTGGTCCAAACGCTCGTAATAACGGCATTGGGGCCCATGGTGTAAAATACGATATCTCTGATATGTATGATGAGCGCATGAAAACGCAAACGACTCATGAATTTGATGGCAATACCTATCCCTCATTAGAAGATGGGTATGATGTTTGTAATACCATTTTGGCCTTTGCTTCAGAGACTAATGGCGAGTTGGCCTACCGTGCTTACGAGGGGATGGAAAAAATAACAGGACTGAAATTAAAGGATCTCGCGGAAAAAAATAGAGGCGTGAGAATGAACTTTAAGGACATTCAGGCGGCACCAAAAAGGCTTCATTCAAGTCCTATCTGGTCGGGCATTATTGAAAATGGTCGAACTTATTCCGCCTTTACTTATAATGTCGATCGTATGGTTCCCTGGAGAACGTTAACCGGTCGTCAAAGTCTGTATTTAGATCATGAAGGCTATATTTCCTTTGGTGAGAATTTACCAACGTATAAACCATCGCCGAGCCCTGAAGCCTATGGAGACCTTCGAGTTACTAAACCTGAAGGAAATTGTTTACGTCTCAATTATTTAACTCCTCATGGGAAGTGGCATATTCACTCGACCTATGGTGACACTCTTCGCATGTTGACTCTTTCTAGGGGAGCAGAGCCATTTTGGATGAGTCCTGAGGATGCGGCCAAATTAGACATTAAAGACAATGATTATGTGGAAGTCATTAATGATAATGGTGTTGTTGTCACGCGGGCCAACGTGAGTGCTCGTATTCCGCCAGGTGTTTGTATTGTTTATCACGCAACGGAAAGGACTTATGGGACTCCAAAATCCCCTAGTCGAGGAAATCGCCGAGCGGGTATGAATAACTCTCTTACCAGAGTTCATTTGAAACCGAATTTGATGATGGGCGGTTATGCTCAATTTACTTATCATTTTAATTATTGGGGGCCGACTGGGGTCAATAGAGATACTCATATCTTGGTCCGCAAATTAGATAAGGTTGATTGGTAAAATTTGGTCGTTAAATAAAGGAATGAGGATAGAAAGGTATAAATTATGGATATTAAATCGCAAATTTCAATGGTTTTTCATCTCGACAAATGTATCGGATGTCATACCTGTTCCATTGCTTGTAAAAACCTTTGGACTGATCGCAAAGGCGCGGAGTACATGTGGTGGAATAACGTTGAGACAAAGCCTGGAACGGGTTATCCGTATCGCTGGGAAGATCAAAACGATTATAAGGGTGGCTGGATAAAAGAGGGTGGTAAAGTTAACCTTCGAGGTGCCGGTAAATTTAGAGGACTAAAAAATATTTTTCATAATCCTAATTTGCCTGTCATTGAAGATTATTATGAACCATGGACTTATACCTATTCAGACTTAATCGATTCTCCAGAAGGAAATGATCAACCAACGGCCCGTCCCATATCACTTATTACAGGTGAGCAAATTGAGGTCAAATCAGGCCCCAATTGGGATGATGATTTAGGCGGTTCTGAAATTTACGCTAAAAACGATCCAAATTTCTCTGCTCTAACAGCACAAGAGCAAGAAGAGATGTTTAAGCTAGAACGTTTGGTAATGATGTATTTACCCCGTATTTGTAATCATTGTTTAAATCCTGCTTGCCTTGCCAGCTGCCCATCTGGAGCAATTTATAAAAGAGGTGAGGATGGTGTTGTTCTTATTAACCAAGAAAAATGCCGTGCTTGGAGAATGTGCGTTACAGCTTGTCCCTATAAAAAGACATATTATAATTGGGCCAGCGGTAAATCAGAGAAATGTATTCTCTGCTTCCCTCGTCTCGAAGTTGGTGAAGCACCTGCATGTTTTCACTCGTGTGTCGGACGAATTCGTTATTTAGGTGTTCTTCTTTATGACGCCGACAAAATAAAAGAAATTGCTCATATGGACGAAGATAAATTAATTGATGCCCAAATGGATGCCATCGTCGATCCTTTTGACCCTGAAGTCATTAAAGAGTGTAAGAAGAATGGAATTGCTGATTCAATGATTGAAGCAGCACAGAAGTCACCAGTATATAAATGGGTCAAAGAATGGGGATTGGCATTACCTTTACACGCTGAACACAGAACTGTTCCCATGCTATTTTATGTTCCACCTCTTTTACCAATTATGGGTAATGTGACAGATAATCTTTATGATCACGCCAAACAAACATATTTTACCAGCATCGACGATTGTCGCTTACCGATTAAGTATTTGGCGAGTCTCTTTTCTGCAGGTGACCAAGGTCGTGTTCGAGATATCCTTAAAAAATTAATGGCCGTAAGAATCCATCGTCGTAGTGAGACCGTTGGGGACTTGCCCGGTGAGCATGCCGTCGGTTCTCTCAATGAAGCTGGTCTGACCGCTAAAATGGCAGATGATGTCTTTAAATTGTCTTCCCTATGTACATTTGAAGAAAGGTTTGTGATTCCTCCTTCCCATCGTGAAGAAGCAATTGAAATGACCAAAATGGTTCTTGAGCATAAGGGTGAAACTGGATTTGGTTTTAATGAGAAACCAAAAAGGGTGAAATAACGATGGACGCCTATCAAATCCTATCAACGATTTCAGATTATCCACGTGCTGATTTCAAATCGTCCCTAAAATCTGGAATTGATCAGATGAAAGATCAATATCCCGAGGCATCAAAGCTATTATTAGGCTTTGAGGATTATGTCAACAAGCAAGACTTAGATGAACTAGAGGAAATCTACACTCGAACTTTTGATATTAAAGGTCTGTGTTGTTTAGACATAGGTTATGTTCTTTTTGGAGAAGATTATAAACGAGGTGAGTTTTTGGTCAATATTCAGCGACTACAAAAAGAGAATAATGTTGAAACAGGAGTTGAACTTCCTGATCACCTCACTAACTTTTTAAAATTAATGTCAGTAATCAATGAGGACGACAAAAAAGAATTATCTGAAAAGATTCTTTTACCGGCCTTAGAGAAAATGCTGTCAAATTTTCAAAATGAACTAACCGCTAATAACTTTTACTCGAATGTCCTAAGGGCCATCGAATCTGTGTTTAAGACGGAATATACAATAGATCGAACCATTTTTGGAGGACCTGTATGTTAAATTTATTTCTCTTCGTTATTTTTCCTTACGTCGCCTTGACGGTCATGCTGGTGGTTTCACTAACTAGGTATTTTACAAATAGCTATAGGTTTACTTCCTTGTCCTCTGAATTTCTAGAGAGTGACCACTTATTTTGGGGATCAGTTCCTTGGCATTATGGTATCATCGTCGTTCTGACAGGCCACCTTTTAGGATTTTTATTTCCCCGCGAAATGATTGCATTTGGTAGTGTCCCCTGGAGACTCCTTGTCATTGAAGTCTTTTCTCTTATTTTTGGATTGATGGCACTCTTTGGCCTCATTGTCTTAATACGAAGAAGATTTGAGAATAAACGAGTTCGGGTCGTCACAAGCCGCATGGATATTTTTATCTTGTTATTACTTCTTGTCCAAGTTTTAACAGGGGTTTTGACCGCGATTAATTATCGTTGGGGATTTAATTGGTATGCCACTTCAATGGTGCCTTATTTAAGGTCCTTGTTCTCCTTTAGCCCTGATATGCAGTATGTCTCGGCGATGCCATGGCCAGTTAAACTTCATATGGCAAATGCCTTTTTTATTATTGCAGTACTTCCATTTACTCGTTTATTACACTTTTTAGTACTTCCTATCCATTATATTTGGCGCTCATGGCAAGTCGTGATTTGGAATGATGACAGAAAGCAGAAACGTAATAGATTTTAATAGGCCGGAATATGAAAAATAAACTTATCTTTTTAATATGTTTGGTGATTGTCATTGGGGTTTCTGTCGCCTTTACCTATGAAGCCCGAATGGTGAACTTTAATGTTGATTATGAACCCCAGCAACCAATTAATTTTTCTCATAAAATTCATGCTGGTGAAAATCAAATTCAATGTTTGTACTGCCATTTTGGCGCCGAGCAGGGGAGGCATGCTGGGATACCACCAACAGAGCTTTGCTTAAATTGCCACAATCAAATTAGAAAAGATTCGCCAGAAATTAAAAAGATTAAAGATGCGGTTGCAGGTGGTGCAAAGATTGAATGGCAAAAAGTTCATCACTTTCCTGATTTTGCTTATTTTAATCATAGTCAACATGTTCGGGTGGGTAAGATTTCCTGCCAAGAATGTCATGGCCCGGTAGAGACGATGACTCGCTTAAAGCAAGAAAATGCTCTTAATATGGGCTGGTGTTTAGATTGCCATCGTCAAAATAATATTGCCGCGCCAGATGATCATAAAAGTAGGGCCGGCGGAGATTGTGCTAGATGCCATTATTAAGAGCTAAGTAAGAATAGGGACCATGAAAATGAAAAAAAATAACACTACCTATTGGCAAGATGTTGAAAACAAAGTTTTAGATCCTGAGCACTTAAAATCTGAGTTTGGTGAAGGGGAACTTCAATTTGATATCGGAAGTATTAAAAAAGATCGTCGTAGCTTTTTAAAAGTGATGGGATTTTCCTTTACCGCGATACCTCTCGCCTCCTGTATGCGAATACCTGTCAAAAAAGCTATTCCCTACCTTTATAAATCTGATCAGGTGACTCCTGGTGTCGCCAATTGGTATGCCACCAGCATGGATCCAATGAAGGGAAGCTCCTTATTAGTCAAAACAAGGGAGGGGAGACCGATAAAGATTGAGGGGAATAGTCTTTCTCCTATTACTAAAGGAGGAACTTTCGGGACTGATCAGGCCAGTGTTCTCTCTCTCTATAATTCTTCACGTTTTAAAGGTCCTCTATTAGATGGCAAACCTATCGAATGGGCCAATATTGATAAGAAACTTGAGGCGGCCTTAAATAATGCTAATGATAAGGAAAAAAAGATCGTTCTAGTCACGAGAACAATTTCTAGCCCTTCTACTCTTGATATCATTGCGCAACTGAAGGAGAAATATTCAAATTTCGATCATGTGGTATTTGAGCCAACTTCTCAAAGTGCCATTTTAAGGGCGAACGAGGAATGTTTTTCTAATGCCGTTTACCCAACGATTTCTTTAGATCGGGCCGATCTCATTGTCAGTTTTTCCGCAGACTTTTTAGGAACATGGCTTTCTCCAGTAGAGTACACAAAACAATATACATCCCGTAGGGATTTAACAATTCATAATACCTTATCTAAACATTACCAATTTGAATCATTAATGACTCTTACTGGTAGTAATGCTGATCAACGCTTCAGTGTTACGCCCGAGGAGGAAAAAAGTTTTATCATAAATCTCCTCGCTGAGATACAGCGAAAGGCCGGACGCTCGTTATTACCTCCAGGTCAACAATTGCCTGGTACTAATCGTGAGCTTGTTAGTCAAATTGCCGGTGAGTTATGGGAGAAAAAAGGAAAGTCCGTCATTCTCTCCGGATCACAAAATAAAGATATTCAAATCATGGTTAATGCTTTGAATTCACTTCTTGATAATTATGGTGAAACGATTGATCTTTATGAGAATCCTTATTTTAAAGGGCCAAAAGATCAAGAAACGGAAGACTTGATTTCTACAATGGAGGCGGGAGAAATAGGAGCGGTTCTTTTTTGGGATACGAATTTGGCCTATCATTATCGCGACACTCAACGTTTTACTAAGGCATTGAAAAAAGTTGTGACAAGATGTTCGTTTGCCTCCGCTGATGATGAAACCTCAGTCTTGTGTAATTATGTGTTGCCGATGAATCATTTTCTTGAGTCATGGGATGATTATTTTCAAGCGCCTAATGTTCTCACTTACTCTCAACCTGTTATTCAGCCATTGTTTGGTTCGCGTATGGCGCAAGAGACATTATTAAAATTGGCAGGTTCAACAACTAAATACTATGATTTTCTCAAGAAAAATGCAGAGATTAAATTCTTCAAAATGCAAACAAAAAAAATGTTGTTTCATGAGTTTTGGAATCATACCGTCCATGACGGACTCTCATTAATGAATTCTTCACTTAGCAAAAAATCAGATCTTGCAAAAAATGTAGTGGCCCTTTCCTATGCACGTCTTGTGAAGGCAACTCTAAATAAAGGCATGACTTTAATTGGTTACCAAAAGGTAGGCATGCGCGCGGGGGATATGATCAATAATCCTTGGTTACAGGAATTACCCGACCCGATAACCAAAGCGACATGGGATAATTACTTTCTTATTAGTCCCATTGACGCTAAAAAACAAAACTTAAAAACAGGTCAAGTTATCAAGGTTGCGACAGATAAAGTTACCTTAGTACTTCCTATTATTGTGCAGCCTGGAGTACGCGAAAATATGATTGGGGTTGCCTACGGGTACGGTCGCAGCGTGGCGGGGAAAGTTGCCAAAAATCTTGGTGGGAATGCCTTTCCATTCGTTCAATTTTCTAATGGTTCTTTTAATAATATTGCGACAGACGTTAAGGTTGATATAACCCCTGAAAAAAGGGAGATGGCCTTGACTCAAACCCATCATTCAATGGAGGGACGAGATATTGTTCGTGAAACGACATTAAAGGAATGGAAGGTCGATAACCATGCCGGTAATAAACCATCAATTAAGCTTGTCTCGATGTGGGGTAAGCACGATCAAAGTGGTGAGCAATGGGGCATGGCCATAGATCTTAATAAATGTACCGGTTGCTCGGGCTGTATTATCTCTTGTAACGCTGAAAATAACGTACCAGTTGTTGGAAAGAAAGAAGTTCATAGTCGTCGTGAGATGCATTGGTTACGAATTGACCGCTATTATAAAGGTGATGAAGAAAATCCTGAAGTCGTTCATCAGCCCATTATGTGTCAGCATTGTGATAACGCTCCTTGCGAAACTGTCTGTCCAGTCATTGCCACCGTGCAGAGTTCTGATGGACTTAATCAGCAGGTCTATAATCGCTGTGTTGGGACTCGTTATTGTGCCAATAATTGTCCTTATAAAGTAAGGCGCTTCAATTGGTTTGATTATGCACATGATGATAAATACGAAAATATGGTGCTCAATCCTGACATCGTAGTGAGATCACGTGGGGTTATGGAAAAATGTTCGATGTGTATCCAACGTATTCAAGAGTCAAAACTTGTCGCCAAAAAAGAGGAACGCCCGCTTAAAGACGGAGATATCCAATTGGCCTGTCAGCAAAGTTGTCCTGGGGATGCGATTGTTTTTGGTAATTTAAACGATCCAAAAAGTAAAATCTCGACCCTATTAAAAAATGCAAGAAAATACCGACTACTCGAGGAATTAAATATTCAACCGAGGGTTAATTATCTCACAAAAGTAAGGAATAAGGGGTAGGATATATGTCTGCAGATACGCATACTTCAAAATTGAGAAATCCTCTTATAACGAAGTTTCGATCATATAAAGAGATTTCTGACGATGTTTTTAAGTCTGTTGAGGGCTCACCAAGTAAGCTTTGGTATATTGGTCTTTCAATTTCTATCTGTGCCTTGGTTATGGGAATCGCAGCTGTTTCCTATCAGATCATTTATGGCATAGGAACTTGGGGTCTTAATAAAACCGTCGGCTGGGCATGGGATATTACCAATTTCGTGTTTTGGGTTGGTATTGGCCATGCAGGTACTTTGATCTCTGCCATTCTTCTTTTATTTCGTCAAAAGTGGAGAACGTCGGTTAACCGTGCCGCAGAGGCGATGACCATTTTTGCGGTCATGTGTGCCGGTATTTTTCCTATTATCCATATGGGGCGTCCTTGGCTTGCTCATTGGGTTTTTCCCTATCCTAATATGCGGGGAACCTTATGGGTTAATTTTAGATCACCATTATTATGGGATGTTTTTGCCATTAGTACCTACTTTATTGTTTCTGCGGTCTTTTGGTATGTTGGGATGATTCCTGACTTCGCTTCCTTGCGGGATAGAGCAAAGACTGGCATCAAAAAGAGTATATACCGTTTCTTTAGTTTTGGGTGGAACGGGTCTCATCGAACTTGGCATCGTTATGAAATGCTATGTCTTATTTTAGCAGGGTTGGCCACTCCATTGGTTGTTTCAGTTCATACCATTGTTTCTTTTGACTTTGCGACTTCGGTTATACCAGGCTGGCATACTACTATTTTGCCACCCTATTTTGTGGCAGGTGCGGTTTTTTCTGGCTTTGCAATGGTATTAACTTTATTGATCATTACCCGTAAGGTGATGAATTTTGAAAATTACATTACCATGGGCCATATTGAGGCGATGTGCAAGATTGTTCTTTTAACTGGGATGTTTGTATCTCTGGCCTATATGACAGAATTCTTTGTCGCCTGGTATTCAGGTAATGAATATGAGAGATATGCTTTTATCAATCGTGCGACTGGGCCCATGTGCTGGGCCTATTGGATTATGGTAACCTGTAATGTTATCTCTCCCCACTTTTTTTGGTTTAAAAAAATAAGAACGAATGTGGCAGCCGTTTTTATCCTTTCCATTATTGTTAATATTGGCATGTGGTTTGAGCGATTTGTGATTATTGTCACCTCACTACATCGGGATTATTTACCCTCAAGCTGGGCGAGTTATTCACCAACAAAAATTGAAGTGATCACTTTTATAGGAAGCTTTGGACTTTTCTTTACATTATTTTTACTTTTTGTCCGCTTTCTCCCAGCTATCAACGTAGCTGAGGTTAAAACAGTATTGAAATTTGCAAGGAATAAAAATGAAAAATGCTAACCGGAAATTAATTTTTGGCGTTTTTGAAGACGAGGAACATTTGATCGAGGCCGGGAAAAGCTTGCGAGATTATAATATACCGATTCTCGACATCTATACCCCCTTTCCTGTGCATGGGTTGGATGAGCTATTAGAAATTAAGCGTTCGCGATTACCAATTATTACATTTTTCGCCTGTCTATTTGGCTGCCTTGTGGCCATTTATTTCCAAGTTTGGACATCGAAATATAGTTGGCCCTTGAATATTGGTGGTAAGCCATTTAATTCTTTTGTCGCTTTTATACCTGTGGCGTTCGAAATTACAGTATTGATGGGTGCCCTTATTACAGTGGCCTTTTTCTTATATCGTTGTGGATTATTCCCAGGGAAAAAAGAAACCATCTTAGATGCGAATATGACCAATTATAGTTTTGTTCTGGCCATTGAACATAATAACGCTGCCATCGACTTCGATCAAGTTAGCACTATTATGAAAAAACATGGCGCGAGTGAGGTTGTGAATCATGGATAAAGTTGGAATTTATATTATTGTGACCTTACTTTTAATTAGTAGCGGATGTAGTCGTAATCCTGATGAAACAGGTATTGAGATTTTTCCCGACATGGTGCATTCCGTAGGTTATGAGGCCTATTCTGAAAACAGTATCATGGCCGATGGAAAAACCAATCAATTACCACCAGAGGGCTCGATTGCTCGGAATAAACTTCCTTTTCCCTATGGGAAAGGTGAGGCAGAAGCAAAAAGAGCAGGTCAGGAATTGGTCAATCCCTTTGCAGAAACCAAGCAAGGTCTGGAAAGAGGACGGTCTCTATATACAAATTATTGCCTGGCCTGCCATGGGGTCCAAGGTAAAGGGGATGGCCCTTTAATACCTAAATTTCCCAATCCTCCCTCATTAACGGCGAAGCGCTTATTGAAGTATGAAGATGGTCGCTTATATCACATTATTACAGAAGGTTCTGGTGATATGCCATCTCATAAGGAGCAGATTAATTCTAAAGACCGTTGGTTTCTTGTGCAATATGTGAATTATATTCAAGAAACTTATAGGAAAAAATAACTTCTAGAGTGAGATAATGAAAATGGAAATCAATCAAAAGGAATTTAAATTTAGCTCAAAGACTCAAGGGCTTCTTTTATTCGGTGTTTTATTGGGTGTTCTCTGTACCGTTTGGGGGATTATTACCGACGGACAGAGGATGTGGATTAACTATCTCGTCAATTCTGTTTACTTTGTTTCTCTCGCTTTAGGGGGAACTCTTATTGTAGCGATCGCCTCAGTTTCAAATGCCGCTTGGGGAGCTCCGTTTAAAAGAGTGTCAGAATCGTTAACAGTATTTTTACCAGTTGGGTTTATTCTGATGCTAGGACTTTTCTTTGGACTTCATTCTCTTTATGAATGGACTCATCACGATCTGGTTTTAAAGGATGAAATCCTACGCTCTAAAACGCCCTATCTTAATACGCCCTTTTTTATGATTCGCATGGTGATCTTTTTTGTCGTTTGGATTGTCACCAGCAAAATGATCAAATACTATTCACAGAAACAAGATGATGATGGTTCGACTAGTCATACCACTCAAGTCATCAAGTGGAGCTCGATTTTTCTTGTGTCCTATGCACTGACTTATTCATTCGCTTCATTTGATTGGCTAATGTCTTTAAAACCCCATTGGTATAGCACTATTTATGGTATCCAAAATTTTTCGGGTATGTTTATTAGTGCCCTTGCCACTGTGACTTTTATGGTGATTTGGCTACAAGGGAGAGGTTATTTAAAGGGCGCAGTTAGCGATCATAATCTTCATGACTTAGGTAAGTTTATTTTTGCTTTTACTACATTTTGGGCCTATATCTGGCTTAGCCAATATCTCCTCATTTGGTACTCAAACATTCCAGAAGAAACTCTTTATTATATCTCCCGAGAAAAACATACTTGGGATTGGTTATTCTATTTTAATTTTGCCATCAATTGGATCATTCCATTCTTTGCCTTAATGACAAGGGATGCTAAGCGCAGCCGCTTTATCTTATCGCGTGTTTGTATTTTGCTGATTATTGGTCGTTGGCTTGATTTATACCTGATGGTTGCGCCAGATGTTTATGGCCATTCCGGTGTGACTAATCCTCAGATTGGCCTAATTGAAGTGGGGATGGCCGTGGGATTTGGTTGTTTCTTTGCTCTTTTTATCGCGCGCGATTTAAAAAGAGTGAAGCTTGTTGCCGTGAACGACCCTTACTTAAAAGAAGGAATACATTTACACCAATAAAATATTAGAAGAGGGGAAATATTATGGCAGGTAATAGAGATTTAACGGATTGGCGGGTCGAAGACCCTGAGTTTTGGGAATCAAAAGGTAAATCTATTGCGAATTGGAATTTATGGATTTCTATTCCCAACCTTTTATGTGGATTTGCCATTTGGCTGCAATGGAGCATTATTACAGTTCAAATGCTTAATGTGGGTTTCCCATTTGAAAAAGCGCAATTATTTTCGCTAATGGCGATTGCTGGGTTGACTGGCGCCACTCTTCGTATCCCGAGCACCTTTTTTATTCGTCCCTGTGGTGGCCGGAACACTATCTTTTTTACTTCGGCACTTTTAATTTTACCCGCTCTTGGGGTCGGCCTTGCTCTTCAAGATCAAAACACTCCTTTATGGGTTTTCCAGATCTTGGCCCTTTTATCGGGGATTGGTGGCGGAAACTTTGCCTCCTCCATGAGTAATATTTCCTACTTCTATCCAAAAAAAGTTCAAGGAATGGCACTCGGGCTCAATGCCGGACTCGGTAATTTTGGTGTGACCACGATGCAGATTTTAGTTCCCTTAGTGATGACTTTTGGGCTATTTGGTGGCGTTCCAATGGAACTTATCAAACCAAGTGGTTCATTAATTGGTAAAATTCCCGCAGGTGAAATGTCCTTTATTCATAATGCTGGTTTTATATGGGTCCCCATCTTAATTGTGACTTCCGTTTTAGCATTTTTTAAAATGAATAATATTAAAAATGAAGTGGTTTCACCAGACCTGGGCTCTACCGCCGGCGCTATTGCTAAAATGTCATGGCTATTACTCTTAGGATTTGTTTCCGCGATTATTGGACTGGTTCTTTTATTGAAGGTGGGCGTTTCTAAGTGGATTGTTTTGCCCCTAGTTATTGCATTAACCGTCAATTTAATGAAGTTTCTTTCACCCGGTCAATTAAAGGAATCACTAACCAGGCAATATAAGATTTTTGGCAATAAGCATAACTGGGTTATGACTGTCATCTACACCATGACTTTCGGCTCTTTTATTGGTTTTTCTGCTGCCTTCCCTTTGGCGATTAAAGTTATCTTTGGTTTTAAGCATGTTGCCACTGCAGGAGGAGGGTTTGATCACTCTATCATCAACCCCAACGGGCCTTCAGCTTTAGCATATGCTTGGTTGGCCCCATTTATTGGCGCTCTTATTCGTCCTATTGGTGGCAAGATTTCGGATAAGTTTGGTGGAGCTCTTGTTACTCAAATTTGTGCTATCACTATGGTCGTGGCGTCACTTGGCGTTGCTCATTATATGCATGCTGCTTATATTTCTGAAACACCGGAAGTCTACTTTATGCCTTTCTTTTTATTATTTCTCCTTTTATTTACAGCGACCGGTGTTGGTAATGGTTCGACCTTTAGGACTATTGCTGTGATTTTTAATGAAGAGCAGAGAGGACCTGTACTGGGATGGACTTCTGCTGTGGCCGCTTATGGGGCCTTTATTATTCCTAAAGTGTTTGGTGAGCAGATTAAGGCGACAACTCCTGAATATGCTCTTTATGGTTTTGCTGTATTTTACGCCCTCTGTGCCATAATCAATTGGTGGTATTACTTAGGGCCAAAAGCAGATTATAAGAATCCTTAGTTTAATTTTTTGAGTTAGTCGAGGCCATTATGGAAATTAAAAACAAAGCAACGAGAATTGATCTTTTTAACTTTTCAACACCTCAGATGCGTGCCTTTCACATGTCTTGGTTTTCCTTCTTTCTTTGTTTTTTCGCCTGGTTTGGTATTGCTCCTCTCATGGCGATTGTTAGAGACGAATTGCATTTAACTAAAACTCAAATTGGCAACACTATTATTGCGTCGGTTTCCATTACCATCCTGGCCCGACTCTTTATTGGCTGGTTATGTGATAAAATTGGTCCGCGTTTATGTTATACCTGGTTACTTATGCTTGGGTCATTACCTGTCATGGGAATTGGGTTTGCTAACTCTTATGAAACCTTCCTTTTATTTCGGCTAGGTATTGGTGCCATCGGTGCCGCATTTGTGATCACGCAATTTCATACTTCCGTTATGTTTGCTCCCAATTGTGTCGGTACGGCGAATGCGACCTCCGCCGGGTGGGGGAATCTTGGTGGAGGCATTACTCAAATGGTGATGCCTATCGTCTTTGCATCTTTTGTTGGTTGGGGTGTTTCCACCTTTTGGTCATGGCGATTATCCATGGTTGTGGCGGGTGGTGTTTGTATGCTTACAGGTGTCGCTTATTATTTTTTAACAACTGATTTACCAGATGGGAATTATAAGGATCTTGGCATTACTGCTGCTCGTAAGAAACTTTCCAAAAATGGTGGTTCCTTCATGGATGCCTGTAAAGATCATCGTGTTTGGATGCTATTTCTGGTTTACGCGGCTAGCTTTGGTATTGAATTGACCCTCAATAATATTGCCGCTCTTTATTATAAAGATTACTTCGGACTCGGTGTTAAAACAGCTGGTCTTGTCGCCGGACTTTTTGGACTCATGAATATTTTTGCCCGTACCACAGGTGGAATTATTGGGGATAAGTTTGGACATAAATGGGGACTTAAGGGAAGGGTTCGCTGGTTATTTATGGCCCTTGTTGTAGAAGGTTTCGCTCTTATTATATTTTCTCAAGTTAAAGTTCTCCCCGTCGCGATCGGCACCATGGTGATCTTTTCGCTTTTCGTGCAAATGTCTGAGGGGGCGACTTATTCCGTTGTTCCTTTTATTAATAAAAAAGCACTTGGGTCTGTATCAGGTATTGTTGGTGCTGGCGGTAATATGGGAGCGGTTGGAGCAGGTTTTCTTTTTCGCTCCCCTGAGTTAAGCTGGCCACAGGCACTTCTTATCCTGGGAGTATTAGTCCTTTTATTTTCTTTTGCAGCTCTTTTTGTTACATTTTCGACCGCTGAAGAGAAGGCCGCAAAACTCGCTCACGATGAAGCCGTTCGTACGCAAGCTGCCATTGATGCAGCTTACGAAGGCAGTAAAGAAGGGAGACCTCGTCTTGTTCCAGATTTTCTCACCACTTTTAACCCCCTCGATATGTTACGAGTCTTTTTAGGGGGGGCATTGGCGATTAAGGGAATCTATTTCATCCTCAATATGCAGACGATTGAAAGTATGACTGGCCATATGGGGCATTTTCAAAATGTCACCAGTTGGTACGTGATTTTCGCACATATTGCCGGAGGGATCTCCTTGTTACTAGGTTTTGCCACACGGACATTTGCCGTATTGAACCTTCCTGTTCTATTTGGTGCCACATTTTTCATTCATGGGGTGGATGGCATGTTATCCCATGGCCAGGACTTTCAATTCTCCTTATTAGTGTTGGTTTGTTTAGCGGCATTTAGTTGGGCAGGTAGTGGCAAGTTCTCCTTAGATTATGTTTTAAACTCTCAGAGGAAGTGATATGAAAGCGACAGAAATTCTTAAAGAAGAGCATCAAGTTATTTCCAATACGATTAACGATGCCCTGCGCTTTTTAGACACTGAAAATTGGCATGATTTGAAGTATTGGACGACCTTTCTTCATTTTTTAAAAAGTTACGCTGATGATTATCATCACGCTAAGGAAGAAGATATTTATTTCTTATGGATGCGCTCTAAAGAACCGGATCTTGAAAATGGGCCTCTTCGCTGTATGCTAGGAGAGCACGACAAGAGCCGGGAAATTGTCGATAGGGCCAGTTTAACACTACAAAAAGTCCAAGGCGGTGACGAAGAGTCGTGGGAGCAATTTAAAATTTATGTTTATGAATATGCTCAAATATTATTGGAGCATATCGATAAAGAGAACAATATTCTTTATAAAATGGCAGAGAAGATAAATGATGTTCATGGTGATGGTGACTTGATTATGTTGCCACTATTTGAAAATGCCCAAGAAAAAAATTAATGGCAACTATCGATGCCATTGTCTAAGAATCTGTCATAACGAGAATACCAGGGGCACCGGTTTCCAATTGGAAAACCCTTTGAATGAAATTCATTGTGGTGGTCAAGGATGATAAACAACCCTGACATGCCCCTAAGTATTCTATCACCACTAAATTATCATCGGTAAAAACACAATATATTCCTCCACCATCTCGACTTAAAGGGGTGGCGATATGATCTTCAATAATCTGAGCAATTAATTGGGCCTTTTCTCCCTGGTCAAGATCATGATAGTTATTCTTATTATTATAAGGATAATAAGAACCTTTGTTTTTATAGTCTCTGTTGATGGTTGGCGAGATCTTTTCACCAGCTGGCCTTTGGTCATCGGCCTCAATGACTTTTTCCAGGGCCTTTTTTAATTGGTCAAAAAGTATTAAAAGGTTTGTGTTATTTTCAGGGAAGGCCGAATGGAGGTTATTGTCTCGTAAAAAACTATCTATCTCTCTTAGAGAGAGTGCCTTAATTCCTCTTATATCTTTTCCTGTTGAGAATTCAACAAAGACATCGACTAAGGCCAAAACCTCTTGTTTAAGGTTTCCTGTATATTTAATCGCCAAAAACTGAGGAGGCACCTGATTTTCATCAATCAATCCGAAGAGGGTAATTTCCCCATCATTTTTGGTCTCCACAGATGTTGAAAAAGAATGGGGGCGTTTTTCCGCCAGGAAGGCCTCTTTTTCGACTGTCGATTCTAGATATAGTGGCGTTTGTGCTCGTTTTAAAATTCTCTGTGATAATTCCATCAAGATAGCCTCCTGCGCATGCCTTACTTTCTAGACTTTAGCTTAAAGGAAAATGAGGAATTTCGTGATGACTCATCTTGCTCATGAAGGTGAGCTATATCATGAAACAAGTGCCAGGCGGCAATACTCAAGCAAAGTTGATTTATTTATCTAATTTTTTGAAACAAATACCCTTGAGATAATTTCCCTCAGGAAAAGTCGCAAGAGTGGGACAATCAGAATTTAATTGATAAATTTTCTGACTCTTAAGATGTAGCTCGTTTTTATGAATGTATTGATTCATCTTGCGGCGGTATTGATCTAAATTAATACTATGGGTGTTAATAAAGGTTATTACCGTTCCGTGAGGGGCAAGAAGTTTGGCAATCAAAGGCATTAATTGCTCGTAGCCCCTAATTGCACTCGTCATTTTCTTGCCATCAGAACTGGCCGAGGGTGGGTCACAAATGATGAGGTCAAATGATTTTTCTTCCTTAATCAATCGGTTGAGCGCTTTAATTGTCGGCATTGTGATCATTTGGTGCTTGCTTTTATCAAGGTCTGGATTAAGATCGATATTTTCTTCAAGCCATGTTGAATAAACCTTAGAGAGGTCAACTGAAGTCACCTCTGCCGCTTGATTTTTGAGAGCAAAAAGAGAGAAGGCGCCAGTATAGGCGAAAAGGTTAAGAACCTTTTTATTTTCCAATTGTTTTTGTGGTAATTGGCCACGGATGGCCGCCATATCGGTATAGATGCCAAAATCGTAATGAGGCCCTAATTTGATTTGATAATTAATATCATATTCTTTAATAACGAAATTAGCGGATTCCTGTTCATGGGCAAAGGGGATCCATTTTGCCTGTGCTGTTTGATCACGTTTTTGCCACCAGACAATAAGTTCTTGTTCGGGAAAGGCCTCTCTAATTTTACGGACAATATCTCCTAAATAAGGTTTCCAAAAATCCATTTGGGTTTGTAATAGGATATGGCCTTTGATTTTTTGAACATAGATCCCTGGGATGGCATCAGTTTCACCAAAGATCAGATAATAATTATCTCTATCACTAGCGATATTCTGCTCTTGTCTTTGGGCCAAGGCCTTTTCAATGCGTTTATTGAGATCTCTTTTAAAGTCAAAAGTTTTAATCGAGTGATCCCATTTTCGCCAAAGGCGCGCTTTGATCTTCTTATGGGTGGGATCGTGTAAAAGCACAAACTCTTTACCACCAATTAAAAATTTTGCGCCCTTTGGAAATTTCTCCGTGTATTGGTCTTCTGTGATCCAAGGATGGCCCTTACCTAGGTATTTAATAGAAGCTGGGTGCAAGCGCACAGAAGTGAGTCCTTTGAGATTCAAATACGGCCCCTTTTTTGTAATTCTTCAAGCGCATTCTCTAAAAGAAAAATAATTTGATTGGTGAGAGCGAATGGGTCTTCTAGGGTTTCAAGACTGAAGACTTTGAGAACATCATTAAAGTCATCCTTAGATCCGAAGGGATCAAAGTTTTGCGATAAGTACTCTAATTGACTGATTCTCTCATGCAGCTCACTTAAAGAGAGCTCCTTGAGGATGGATAAATCTTTGCTCGAAGAATGAGGGGTGTGTTGCTCTTGGTTCATGGTTATTGATTAACCTCTTTGACGAGTATCGTCAATATTAAATTCCTATGGGCCTGGCATCAAACCTGCTCATAGGGGGAGTGATGAAAGCCATTATTATTATAATTATTTTTTTTATTTGTCTCCTCATTCCTTGGTCCAAGTGGTCAATTCTAGGGGATTTATTCGGCAAATTAAGTGGTTATTGCCGTCAATATGGGCCTACGTCCCAGACTCAAGGAGCGCGTTTTTTATTGCGAATTGTTTTAAAATGGACCGGAAGTGGTTCGTTTTCCTCCGATCAGGAGTTTCCCACCTTTAAATTTTATTCTTTTCTTATTGAAGATCTAATTGGCCTACACCGCCAATTAGGATTTCCTAAGCAAAAAATAGGCCGTGAGTTGATGACTTTTTTAGGAAAGGAGGAACAATTTGAAGTAATGAGTAATCGGATGGTATCCCAAGGTCTCTTGCAAATGGTGGCGATGGCCTTGATCACAACCTCCTTTATGATTCTCAGTGAAAAACATTTACAGATCATCATTCCCTTATGGCTTAAGGGAGGGGTCATTTTATGGCAATTAATAGGTATGATGCTCTTCTTTTTATGGCTCAAAAAATTAAGGCAGACCTATTTTTTCGCTCATGAAAAAACCTTGGCTGCTCTTTTACGCTTGATGGCGTTATGTGAAACAGGTCTACCAATTAAGGCCATTTTGGAGCGCAGCGCTTGTCATGAATTATGGCAACGGCCTGAAAAAAGCTTAATTGATTTAACCGAGCAATTAAGAGAGCTTTTAAATAATTGGAGTCATAATGGGCGGCCTATTCGCGAGGAGGTTAAGCGCCTTTTACATCATTCATGGTTCCTTCTCGAGGAGCGTCAAAAGAAGTTTCAAACTTTGATTGCAGGAGGTCAACTACTGTTTTCGGCGCTATTTCTGCTCCTTGGGTTTTTGGCCTTTGTTTTAGGACTAATGGCATGCGTCTTGGGCTAGATGAAGTATAAACTCCATGCTATAAATAAAGCTTAATTTTAAGGAGATATTTATGGCGCAAGTAAATGATAAGCAAATTATCTACTCGATGAACCGAGTTGGAAAAGTCTATAAGCAAAAACACGTTCTCAAGAATATTAGTTTGTCATATTTTTATGGTGCCAAAATTGGTGTTCTCGGCCTTAATGGTGCGGGGAAATCGACTCTTCTTAGAATCTTGGCCGGTCTTGATGATGACCATCTGGGCGAAACCCATTTGTCCAAAGGTTATACTGTGGGCCTTTTGGAGCAAGAGCCAAAACTAGATGACAATAAAACGGTTAAAGAAGTTGTGCAGGAAGGGGTTCAAGAAGTTGTTGATCTATTGACTCAATTTGACGAAATTTCCGCGAAATTCGCCGAAGAGATGAGTGATGATGAAATGAACGCTCTTCTTGAAAAGCAGGCCAAGCTTCAAGATAAGCTCGATGCCAGTCAGGCCTGGGATCTTGATTCTCGCCTTGAGTTGGCAATGGAAGCTCTTCGCTGTCCGCCGGCCGATGCTAAATGTGGGGTCCTCTCTGGTGGTGAGAAAAGAAGAGTTGCCCTTTGTCGCCTTCTTCTTCGTGAGCCCGATATTCTTTTATTAGATGAACCGACCAACCACCTCGATGCAGAAACTGTTTGGTGGTTAGAAAGACATTTACAACAATATAAAGGCACTGTTATTGCCGTAACCCATGATCGTTATTTCCTCGATAATGTCGCCGGTTGGATTTTAGAATTAGACCGTGGTGAAGGTATTCCTTTTGAAGGGAATTATAGTGGCTGGCTTGAACAAAAAGCGAAACGTTTGGAGAAAGAGGAAAAGACAGAATCAAAACGGCAACGCGCAATGAAAGAGGAGCTCGAATGGATTAATGCCTCTCCTAAAGCGCGGCAGGCAAAAAGTAAGGCACGTATTAAAAATTACGAAGAACGTCTTAAAGAATCGAAGGAGCAAAGAGTTGAGATGAATGAACTCTTTATCCCCCCCGGGCCGCGTCTTGGTGACATGGTTTTAGAGGCCTGTGGTATTAAGAAGGCCTTTGACGATCGAATTCTTTATGAAAATCTCACTTTTAAACTTCCCCCTGGTGGTATTGTTGGCATCATTGGGCCCAACGGTGCTGGTAAAACGACTCTTTTCAAACTTATTATGGAGCAAGAAAAGGCCGACGCTGGAACCTTTAAAGTAGGGGAAACTGTTAAACTATCCTACGTGGATCAAGGTCGTGATCTCGACCCCTCTCATACCATTTATGATGTGGTTTCAGGAGGGACGGAGTTTATGGATATTGGTGGGCATAAGGTCAATTCTCGGGCCTATATCGCGAAATTTAATTTTTCTGGTGAAGACCAGAAAAAATTGGTGAGCGAATTATCTGGTGGAGAAAGAAATCGCGTTCATTTGGCCTCTGTGCTCAAGCAAGAGGGGAATGTCCTCCTTCTTGATGAGCCCACCAATGATCTCGATGTTAATACTCTGCAGGCCTTAGAAAAAGCTTTAGTAGATTATCCTGGTTGTGCCGTGGTGATCTCCCACGATAGGTTTTTCTTAGATCGTATTGCAACTCATATTATGGCCTTTGAAAGCGATAGTGAAGTGGTCTGGTTTGACGGTAACTTTTCGGATTATGAAGAGGATAAAAAGCGCCGTTTAGGTGAAAATGCTCTTAATCCGCAAAGGCATACCTATAAAAAACTTAAACGAGATTAGGGTTCAGTATTTGTGGATGAATTAACAATCGCAAAATTTGGTGGCTCCAGTGTCCGCGATTACGAGGGCATGGTTCGCTGTGCCCGGATTCTTGAAAAAAATCCCTGTTCCGGCCTAGCGGTGATTAGTGCCACTTATGATACGACTAATCAATTAGAAAAGGCCGCTAAGCGCGCCTGGACGATGGGTGAAGAGGACGCACGCGGGATCATGCAAATGATCCGTGACCGCCATCATGGGATTGCCTCTTATTTGCCTAAAAACACCAAATTAAAACAAGATATTGATCAATTGATTCAAGAGGGAATGGGCGTCCTCAAGGGAGTTGCCCTTGAGGGGCATCTCTCCGACCAGGCAATGGATCATATTTATTCTCTTGGTGAGCGTTTATCCTCTAAGATCTTTGTTGAAGTTTGCCGGGATTCTTGGTCTTCTCGCACTCCTTTGTGGTTTGACGTGCGGCAAGTGATAAAAACAAATAGTGACTGGAATAGGGCCTTTCCAGATATTCCTATGACTAAAGATTGTGTTGCCGGCCACTTACGTCCTTTAGTGAATAAAGAGACTGTGATTATTACTCAAGGTTTTATTGGCTCCAATAAACATGGTGAAACGACTACCCTGGGGCGAGAGGGATCAGACTATAGTGCCACTCTTTTAGGTGAGGCACTTAACGCCAAGCGAGTCGAGATTTGGACTGATGTCCCAGGTGTTTTTACCACTGACCCGAAGAGGGTTGATGCCGCAAAAGTCATTCGGGCCTTGCATTTTGACGAGGCGGGAATCATGGCCGAAAAAGGTGCCAATATTTTATTTCCCAAAACTCTTTTGCCGGCCAAGCGCTCAGGGCTGACTGTCTTTGTGGGCTCGAGTTTAATGCCGGAGGCCGGCGGCACCGAAATTGCTGGCCATATCATTCCCCATCCAGGGGCCTTGGCCATCGCTTTAAGGCCGTATAAAGAAGATTATATTGTCAGTATAATAGGTCAGGCCTTAGATCAATTTCAAATTGATCTGACCGAGATCGATAATTCATCTCATTTTCGCAGTTTTTCTGTCGCCGGGCAGGACCTTTTAGAAGTATTGCCAATGATCCACAAGGTTATTATTAAAAATTAAATTCTTCTAAGTAGGGGTGACCATTTTCTTGGCCTAAGACCTGAGAGATCGTTCTCACCTTCCTTTTATCTAAAAAAATGACGAAATCAACTCCTTGACAGAGGATCTTCATAATATTTTCATACTGCAATCCTTCTGTTTGAGAGTAAATTTGAAATAAAAGCGCAAGACGATTTAAAGCGTCTCGAGGGGAGTCTGCATGACAGGTGGTCATAATTCCTCGGTGTCCGCTATTCGCCATAAGAAGAAAGGGAACAACTTCATGGGAGCGTATTTCTCCTAAAATCAACCGCTCGGGAGACATCCTTAAAGTATAATGGCAAAAATCAACGAGACGTTTACCGTCCTCATCTTTGGCCAAGAGATGGCCCCAATAAGGAGATGGCGGAATAATCTCATGAGTATCCTCTAGGATAATAACATGCTCTTGCTTTGGGATTAGTGGCAATAAATTGCGAATGAATGTTGTCTTTCCCGAGCCTGTCGCACCACAGATAACGAGATTTTTCTTTTCCTTAATTAGTTTTTCAATGAAAACCTTTTGTTCATTATTTTGATAAAAGTTTTTTAGAAGGATCTCCTTAGCTGGAGGTAAGCGTAAAATCAATTGATGTGATTTTTTCTCTGGAGTTAGTTCTTTATGGATAAGGGTGGCCCTCAATTTAAAGTCACTGACTTCTAGTTTAAAGCTAACAAAGGGGTTTTGATAATTGAAGTCTTGATAATTTTTTAACGCCAACACTTCTAGTGCTAAATTAAAATCGTCTTCCGAAAGACCATCATTTTGAAATTGGCGCGGACTTTCGCCCCAAAGAGTGATGTATTCATGATTATGAAAAATGACTTCGTAGAGACCCTTTTCCTTTAACAAATCACTAGCAAAGGTTAATGAAGTGATTTGTTGAAACCAATGGCGAGCGTAGGGCCAAGGGTAATGTTGCCAATCAAATCCATAAAAGTCTCCGATATCCTGAGCAATATGGTCGAAGGTAATCGTCGGTGTGTGTTGAATCTTTTTTTTAAAAATTTCCTTGAAGGATTCAAAAACAATATTTTGTTTATTGGGTTCCAATTGTTCAAGCGCGCCCATAAACTATTCTTCCTTTTTTAAAGTGACAGTGGCGTAAATATTTTTAATATTTGATTGATGGGCGTTATAGGAAAATAATTGACCTAATAGCGGTATTTTACCAAGGGTTGGTAAGTGCACCTTCTCTTTACCCATGGATCGGTAATTCAATTGAAAAAGGTCCGTTTTTTGGCCAAGATTCAGGCGCAATTGAGATTTTTTCTTTAAACCACCAATCATTTGACCAACGCCGGGCCTTGTTAGCTCAACTTGGTATTGCAAATAGAGGTGACCATTTTTACCCTTGAGAAGAGTTTTAATTTTAAGGCCAGCGAATTTAAAAACCGGTGAGGTTTCCTTTTGCTGAAATGGGACCTCTGCGCCTAATGATAACTCGGCCTCATTATCAAGGGTGATTAATATGGTTGGACTGGCCATGGTTTCGACAGAAATATCTTCACCCTTGTAGATGACCGTATTATTTTCGAGTGGTTGATAGAGTTTTGTTTTAATAAAGTTTTTTAATGGACCTTCAATCTTTTGCGCACCAAATGCCTGTTGGGTATCTTTAGAAAAACTAATAAGAAAGAGTTTGAGCTCTAATTTATAATTTAACCCCATCGTCTGAAAACGAGGAACGATAGTAATCGGCCATTTTGACTTTAAATGCTTGAGAACAACTTTTGAAGGCATCAATTGATGGGGGATTGAGCATTCGGGAAAGACCCCAATGATATAACAATTAAATTCTTGGAGCCCCTCTGAAAATAGATAAGAGATTAATTCGGCCATCATAATTTTTTTTAGGCCTGGAGTAAGTGTTAGTTGCAACGAAATTTTTAATTGCAATTTTTCCTGTATTTTTTTGAGGAGCATGAGAGTGTCGAGTTCGGCGACTCTTCCAGTGATTAAAAACTGCCCCCCTTTAATATTTACCTTAAGCCCCTTATTTTGAATGAGCGCCAATTGTGCTGCTTGGGCCATATGGACTCGTCTATCCAAGACGTAAACATGATAGGATGTCTTTTTTTTCTCCCAAACCAACACTTCGGAAAAGCCCAGACCAATGGCCTTAAGCCATAGGGACTTTTTTCTTTCTTGGAATTTTGCCTTGAGTACTTCGGGGTTTCCTAGTGTAAATTGCTTGAGGTTCGGCGCAGCAATAGTATAGTGCTCTCCTTTTGCCAGGATGATTGTCTTGTAAGTGCTTGAATATACGTTGCAAGAGGCGAGAACTGGTACTAAGAAAAAAAGAGAAAGACTCAACTTTGTTTTGACATGTGGCCCTAAATTCGATAAATACTTGAAGTTATTAAAAGCTTGTTTGCTAATTGCTGTAAGAAGAATCAGGAGTGCCGATATGGTTTCAAATACAAGAGTAACAAAAACAAAAAGATCTAACCGTAAAAAGAAAATGGGATCAAGAAGAAAGGCCCAGAATCGTACAAAGGGAACAACTCCTAAATTTGCGATCCACCTCGACAAATAATTAACCAATCTTGGTTTTGAATAAGTTGATAAAAAGCTTCCTTTATGGAAGCTTTTTGTGTTTCCACAGGTCCTCATTGGCCATCCTTCCAATTATTAAATTGTCCTAAATTATTTTTGATAAAAAGATGATCGACATGATGAATGATCATTTCGTTATTATCGTTTACCAAAATATGGAACGGGTATTTTCTTTGATTACAATGATTGCCTTTACTTTGGTGGAGAGTCACAAGTGAGGTCGGAATATTAAATTCTTTCATCATAATTTTTTTAATTAATAATGCTTTTTGTTCGTGCTTGGAAAAATCAATATGAACTGGGCCATAGGCGTAAAGCTGACTAAAAAATAAGAGGGTATAACTTAAATAAACTTTAAAACTTAACTTCATAATGCCCCCTTTTGTGTTGAGCTTTAAGTAGTGGTTGATGGTGTATCGGCCAAGCTCCTAACGTCACTTGACCTTTATTAGGCAATAAGTGAATTTCTTGTTTTTTTATCTCCACGTTATAGCGGGTTTTTTGCTCACTTAGTTGGTCTTGCTGACAATTAACTTTTTCAGGATAGACAAAGGCCTTTTCAATAATTCGCTTATTTCCCGCATAGAGAGAGATAGGGGTTTTTTTCTGAGCGAGAAGTGGGACGTGAAGATTCAAAGAAATTTGAATTAATTCATAATCTTTATGAGGGATAAATTGCTCAGCAAGGGGAGGCGTGGCCTCATCGCTATTCCATAAAAAAATGATGGCATGACTTAAAAGTAAACAGATTATAAATTTAATTGTCAGGGCTTGTTTAAGCTTTTTTTCTTTTTTTTTATCAAAGAAAAGATCATTTGATTGATTTCCATTCACGGTGGAACTCCTTGTAAAGTCGGTATTGGTTTTGACGAAGGGTTTGATCAATATGCATAAAGGCGAGAAAGCTGAGAAAGAGTAAGGTCATCATCATGGCCCAAGATAATTCCATTGATCCCAGCTGACTTCCTTGGTTTTGATAATGAGATCTCCTTGCCATTTTTTGGATAGTTTCCATCGGGCGGTGAGAATAAAGCTCTTGCTCACTTGGTTTAATACCTTGCCGACGTAAAAGGAGCCTTTGGTGTTGTTGACCATCATGGCACCATAAGGGTTTTCTTTGATTTTGATGAGGCCAAAGGGTGCTGGAGGAGGGTGAATTTGCCCGAATTTGCAATGTGAGAGAGAGAACCATTTGGTTAGATAAAAAGTATGGTAAACCTTTTGCGATGTTTTGGTGGCGACAAAAGCGGGTTGTAAAAAGGGGTATATTTGTTTGGCGGCGAAGAGTGCAGCGATAGAGCGATCGAAATAAATCATCTTTTGGTAATAGTTTTGGAAATGACGCACTCTTTGCTTGAAGCAAAGATAGGTTTGAAAACGTTTTTTGAGTCGCTTTTGGAGAGCGAGACCTTGGAGGCAATAGAATTGCACCAGGCCTAACGTTATTAATAATAAAAAAATACCCCATAAGTCGGCCCATCCTTTTTCATTGCGCCACAAGTTTACCTTCCAATTGCACGTAGAAGGATGTGTTCTGTGGCGCCAGAGCACGGCCTTGAATTTGATTCTCTCTATAATGAACACGCCATAGATGGGACTTAATTTTAAAAAGAGGGGATTTAATAAACTTTTCATGGGCCATTCTCGTCGCTAATTCTTGTGTTTTTGCACCGGCCAATAAGTTTTCTTGAGCATGAAACATGACGATGATGATCTGTATCCAGAAAGTCAGACTAAAACCCAGTAAAAGAATAAGGTTTAAGAGATTCATTTAATTAATTCTTATTTCTTTTGAGATTTTTGATTTCATGCCATCGATGCGGTGTTTGACGACCTGACCAAATTGTTTCATCGCGATCAAACAGGTAATGCCAATGAGACTGGTAATAATGATGTATTCCAGTACTCCTTGACCTTTTTGGTTTTTTATCAATTTCATTTTTACTCCTTTTGTTGGGTGATTTATGGCATAAAAAGATTAGTGGCCGGCGAAAATAGGACATCGCGAATGCTTATTTTTTAAAAAAGAAACAAAAGAGCAGGTCTTGAGAAGAATAGTAGGAAAAATTGACCTATTTCAAAGAACTTAGAGGTTTTAGCAAAAGAGGATTAAAATATCTTTATGAGTGAAAAATCTTCGAAATTATATGTATTTGATCGTTATGAAGTCATCCTAATTTTTGGATTCATGATCCTTATTGCCGTTATTTCTTTTGGAATGGGCATTAAGATAGGGCGTATGAATACATTAAAAGGGGCAGGTATCACCCAAAGTGATCAAAGAAAAGTTGACCTCCTTTCCGGCCAGGAAGAACAAGTTAACCAAGTCGTTCATGAAAATGAGAAGACGGGTGATGGCGTGAAACCCTTGGATATGGAATCTGTTCACCAGGCGCTTGGTGAGCGGTTGCGGGAAGAAATGGAAAAAGATCCGAAGCTTAGAAAGCAGGATATTGACCAGGCCCCAAAAACCAATCAGCTAAAAAAAACTGAAGCACCCATTACTCCTGAAGTCGATGAACCAGCTGCAGTGATGGAGGAGACTCCTACAGCGGCTAAACCACAGTCTGAAAAAGACCGCTTTAGTGGCAAATACACCATTCAATTGGGTAGCCACCGAGGCCTCAAGGAAGCTGAGGAATTTGCGGAAGGTTTTAAGATTCGGGGTTATAACCCCATTATTAATGAAGTTATTTTACCAAAACGTGGCACTTGGTATCGAGTCAGCCTAGGGGTTTTTGATTCAGTTACCGAGGCGAAAGAATATATCATTAAGCAGCGCACATTATTTCAAGGCCAAGATTACGTCATAGGGCGTTTTGATTGATCTCTCTCTTCCTAGTATAGTAGCTCCAGACATTCTTTAAGGAGATTCACATGAATAGATCCAATGCTAAGTGTCATGCTATTATTATGGCGGGCGGTCAGGGAACACGTTTTTGGCCAGAGTCTACTAGCCGTAGGCCCAAGCAGTACCTTAACCTACTAGGTCCAGATACCTTGCTAACAGAGACTCTCAAAAGATTTGATGGCCTGGTTGATACGAAAGATCGTTTTATTGTCACGGTCAAAGAACAGGAGAAACTAGCGAAGGAATGCTCGAAAAGCTTAATCGGTGACGGCGGGCTTATCTTTGAACCATCTGGACGGAATACTGCTCCATGTATTTTATTGGCGATGGCGGCCCTTCAATCGATGGATCGTAGTGGTGATGATCTCGTTGCCATCGTTCCCTCAGACCATGTCATCCTCAATAGGGAAGGATTTCAATCGACGCTTAAAAAAGCTTATGCTTTAGCAGCGGAGAAAGAGGCGATTGTTACCATCGGCATTAACCCGACATTTCCTCATACTGGCTTTGGTTATATCCAGCGAGGAGAGGCGGCCGGAGCTGGCCATAAAGTGGTCCAATTTAAAGAAAAGCCCAATAAAGAGACCGCAGAAGCTTATTTAGGCACGGGGGATTATTATTGGAATGCTGGTATGTTTGTGGCGCCGATTAAAGTTCTCTTAGAGGAGTTTGCCGCTCACTCTGCTGAAACCTATAAGTCTTATGCGGGTTTACGCGATCATTACCAAGATTTTAATAAAGTCAGTGAAATTTATCGTGCCATTCCTAGTGACTCGATCGATTACGCTGTGATGGAAAAATCATCTCGTGTTTATGTTATTGCTGCTGAATTTGATTGGAATGATTTGGGGAGCTGGGATGCTCTTGAGGCGGTAATTGATAAGAAGGATGATAATATTCTAGTCCAATGTAATGACACCTATTTTGAAGAAGCGAAGGGAAATATTATTTATGCTCCCGATAAATTTGTTTCTCTAATTGGAGTCAATGACTTGATTGTTGTCTCTAACGATGATGTGGTAATGGTTCTCCCCAAAGATCAATCTCAAAAAGTGAAAAATATTGTGAGTGCTTTAAAAAAGGATCCACGAGGAAAAGAATTGTTATAAAAATAGTTTAAAACTTGATAGACCTTGACTCAAGGGCGAGGTCTATCCATTATTTTATTCTGAACTTTAACAGTGGCACTTCATTTATTGACAACGTTTTTCAGGTAATTATCAAAATCCCAACGGGGCTCTGTTGGGAAGTCCTTTTTGAGTTCCTTTCTTATGCGGGCAAAAGAATCTAGGGGCCAGCGGTGCTGGATGATATTGATAACCCAATCGGGAATATTGCCTTTGAAATCAGTTAGAAAGGCCATTTCTAAATAACTTTTTTTACCACCATCGAGTGGTTTGATAATAACGATACCAAAATGACTTTTCCCACGAACAAGGCGCTTACCCTCTTTGAGACCTTTGATTTCTGTTGATTCCATACGGGCGTAATAACTACCTTCGTCATCAAAATGACCTTTATTACGAATGACGAATGAACGGTCATAAAAAGGCCATGGTGCTGTATAGCGGGAATATTCAATATGATGATAGGGGCTCAATTTTTTAATTGTTCTGGCCTCTTTTAAGCGTGGGACCCAATTAAGCCGACCCTTAGTATCCTGGAGCAGAGTGAGTACCTTTTTAACGGGGGCATTAAAAATTGAATGAGCGCGTATAGGGATGATGTCACTACCAGGTAATTTATTTTTAGACTTATAAACCTTAGTATCGCCTTTTTCATGAATAACTTCCCAGGTAAATTCCTTGATGGGGTCAAGGGCGTACAGCTGAGTGATACAAGATGCGGCGAAAAATAGGGTTTTTACAAATTTCATAAAGGCTCTATGTTGTATTGGTCCAATGATCGGTTAAATACCTTGCCGATCTGTTTTAAAAAAATGGATTTAATTTCATTATCCGTCGGAGTGGGAAGTTCGACCATTAGATCAATTTTGCCTAATTGAGTTTGTATTTCTTCTGCAAGCCCTTTCGCTCCTAGATTCTTATCGGCGGAAAAGCTAGCATGTTGAACAATAGGATATAACTCCTCTCTTGTCAGACTCGTATGGTCAATCAAGTGATGAAGGTAAAAGCTTGAAAGGGCCTGTGGATAAGCATAGGCCTTATTTTCGATAATTTCTTTGTGGACAACAAGGTCTTGGATCGTATTTCCCAAGCGCTTGAGAGTATAAAGTGTCAGACCAAAATTGTCTGGTAGATACATTCTTTCGGCGGAGGAGTGGCTTATATCTCTTTCGTGCCATAGGACAATATTTTCCAAAGCAATGCTTTGGTGGGAGCGCAGGACACGCACTAGGCCGGATAAGTTTTCTCCAGAGATGGGATTTTTCTTATGAGGCATAGTGGAGGAGCCCTTTTGGCCTTTTGTAAAACCTTCGTGTATTTCTCCAATATCTGAGTGGTGTAAATGGCGTATTTCCACGGCAAAGCGCTCTATACCACTCGCTAGTAGGGCATGATAGCCGATTAATTTGGCAAGACGGTCACGTGGGATTACTTGTGTGGAAAGTGGTTCGACTTGAAGGCCTAAGAGTGTCGCTGCGTACTCCTCAATTTCTGGAGTGAGGATGGTGTAATTTCCTACGGCACCAGAGAATTGCGCTGTTAGTTCATTTTGATAAAAGTTAAATAAGTCTTGGTAGCGACGTGCTAATTCGCCATAAATACCCAAAAACTTTTGACCAAAACTCATGGGCTCGGCATTCATTCCATGAGAGCGCCCCATTGCGAGGGTTTCTTGATGTTCGATCGCCTTCTCTTTAATTTGGGACAGAGTCTTGGCCAGTTGGGGCAGAATGAGCTCCATAGAGCGTTTAATTTGTAGACTGAGAGCAGTATCGATAATATCACTACTGGTCACACCATAATGAAAATAACGAGAGAACTCTGGTGAGACTTGCTCTGTAATCGAGGAGCAAAATGCCAGAACATCATGCTTGGTGGTCCTTTCCAATTCATAAATACGCTCTTTATTGATTTTTACCTTGGAAAAGGCGGCATGGGTTCCCACAGGAATGCGGTTAAAATGCTCGAGGGCCTTTAAAAGGGCAAGTTCAACTTGGAGAAAGGTGTGAAATTTCGCTTCTTCTGTCCACAATTGGGACATTTCGGGGATATCATAGCGGGAGATCATAGTTTGGCCTCTTTGAATTCAGGGTTTATCTTTATTTATTAAAAGTAGAAGCTGAGATCAACTCCTAAACTAACCCAGCTTAAAGTTAAGCTGCGTTCATTATGGGTTTGCCCTTCGAACTCTGGCGCATGGGTCAGGGGAGCGAGATTATAGCTTAAGCGCATCGCCAATTGAGTACTTTCTGATGATCGGTGAAAGATACCAAAGTCAGTTCGTATGCCGACGCCAGAATAGCTCGTTTGCGTATAGGCTTCGGACATTGAATAATAAGTTAAATAGGCCGAAATCAATTCTCCCAGGCGTTTATTGTCAAGTAGGCCTTGAATATAATGACTACGGTAACCAAAACCTAGGCCGAAGCTATTAATCGATTCAGATGTCTCATTGATTTCTTCTCTGTCGCCGGTTAGTTGTGAAGGGTCTCCTATTGTGCGGAATTTAGCGTTGATAATATTAGCAAAGGCCTCAATCCACATATCTCTCACAAGATGGGCATAGCTAACTTCATAGCCCATTTGCGCCGTAAGATCTGTGAGGAGTGGTCGCATAAAACCTCTAAGGCCTAGCAAGTTTTGGTCATTAGCTGTCGTGCGACCATTTTTAACTACGCCGGTGCTAGTATTAAACTCATCTAAATTGATATTATTAATTTCCTGCTCAATGGCATCGACATCTTTTTCTGTCAGTTCGATGGGGCGCTCATTAATCGAGGCTCGTTGCGCAGAAATGGTGCTCGGAAGAATGAGTAGGAATAAGATTAAATATTTCATTGCGCTCTCCCATTTAATTGACCAAGATTTTCAAAATTATCGCTGGGGAAATCATCCAGCCCAAGGGTTTGCGCTAAAGAGATTTTTTCGTAAAGGTGCCAATACTTATTTTTGCTTAATAAAATTTCATTGTTAATCATTTCATTAAGGGCATGATGATAATCGACAAAAGTCGTTTTGCGATTAAGGTAATTTTCAAGCACTGTATCGAAATTTCTTTGAAGAGTGCCATTTCTTGCTTCTAGAATGGAAATTTGATTTTCCAGGTATTTAATTTTGTGAATACCCGTGAGGGTACTATTTTTGGATTCGAGTTTCGCCTTTGTTAATTGATTAAATTGGCGGTACTTTTCTATCGTTTTTTCCCGTGTCCGTCTTCGGTTAAAAAAACCACCTGGGCCGTAAAGTGTCCAGGAGGCATTGATCGTGGCAACGATATCAAGATTACTGCCGCCATTTTGAGTTTGATAATTGAAGCGGTTATTGTTGGAACCAAAGCTTTGAGTATAAGCTCCCAAGTCCATAGTGACTTTGGGCAAGGGCATATTTTCTCGAACTTGAATTTCGTATTCCCGCTGGGCATTTTTAAGATTAACTTTGGCGTCAAGAATTTGGGGATTGCGCTTTCTTGCCATCTCTAAGGCCGTATCTCTTTTCATTTCTAATTTTTTAAAAGTGAGTTGGTCTCTTAAGATATAGCGGATACCGCCTTCATCGCCAATCAGGGTGGCCATACTATCTTGGACTACTTGAAAGTTATTTTTGGCCAGGTGGTATTCACTTTGGGCCTTCAGGAATTCACTTCGCGCTTGATAATAATCTTGTTTAGATACCTTTTTAAGAGAGACTTTTTCACGTGTGTATCGATACGTGAAAGAGGCGTGTCTCAATTGTTCTTTGTGACTTTTGACAATACTTTGCCATTGTTCTAGTTCAAAATATTTAAGAATGATTTGATGGCGAAGAGCTCTTTGGGCCTCGCTTAATTGATCGACGCCACGTAAAAATGAGTTCTTAGCGTTTAGGTAGCTAAGATAATCCTTACCCCAATTAAAAAGAGTAAATTCTCCAAGGTCTAAAGCAAAAGCACCGTTGGCATATTTGCTAGCACTACCATCTTTATTTCCTTTCCTTAAGCGACCTATTTTTTGTGGTTCAGTACTGAGTGTGAGGTTGACTTCAGGAAACCAGAATTTATCTTTGGCATCATCATAGTTAAGTTCTAATAACTCTTTTTGATAAACTCGATCACGCTCGCCAAAGTTTTTACGAAAACTTTGTTCAATCGCACCTTTAAGCGAAAGAGGGAGAGTTGTGAGATTTTCTTCTAGATGCTCATACTTTTGCACATAGCTGGACTTTTGAGCTGATTCCTCCTTCTCATCAAAAGGGGCTTGTGTATCTTGAGCGTTGATCGTCATGAAGGTGGCCAAAATTACGGCCATCCCATATCCTCGGAGTTTTTCCATAAACTACCTTGTTCTGTTTTTTAATAATGATAAAGGATAGAAAACAGGGTGTGAAGCTAAAGAGTGACCCCTGGGCAGCCTTTTCGAATAATATTTTCTTCTTGATTTTCAATTTCAAGCAGAGTGATTTTTAATTCTTGCTTTAATTGACCTAGATTTTTTTCTAATTTTTTGATGAGAGTTTGACGCTCGCGGGGCGCCGATTTTTGTAGGTTCTCGTTGCGGCGGATGAGACCTTGTAGTTTTTGTTTATGGTTTAACTTTCTCTTGCGCTTTTGCAGTAGTTTTTCACAGCGGCGGCTGATACTGGGGTCGGTGATGACTGAGCGGCGGTAATCCACTTCATTGGCGTGTAAAGATAATGCTGTGAGTAAGAATAATAAATAGGCCATATGAAATAAAGTTTACCATACTTTTGCCACTAGATCGGAAATTTGATACATTGGCTAATCAAGTTCTTTTGGAGGTCGGGTGACGAAGCGGCAAGTGCTTATCCTTATTCCGGCCCGTTATCAGTCCAGTCGATTTCCCGGAAAGCCATTGGCAAAAATTCTGGGTAAAACGATGATTGAATGGGTCTATCAGCAATGTAGGGAAAATTGGAATTTCCAAGGCCCCACTACCCCAGAAATTCAGGTTTATGTTGTTACTGATGATCAGCGCATCGAAGATGAAGTGACTGCCTTTGGTGGTCAAGTTTTGCGTGTCGATGATGATGTCATCTCAGGGACTGAGCGAATCGCCTTGGCCTTTAATCGTTATTTTTCTCATCAGAATATTGATTCAATTATTAATGTTCAAGGGGATGAGCCCTTATTATCAGGGCGCTTGTTACAAGCGCTGGATGAATATGCGTCGAGTCATAATTGTGATATTGCTACTATGGTGCGGCCAAGAATTGATGAAGAGGGTTTTCTCGACCCCAATCAAGTTAAAGTCGCCTTTAGCTCCAACTCTGGCCAATGTCATTATTTTTCGCGCTCCTCTATTCCTCATGTTCGAAATCCCGAGGAGAAGACTCGGCCCTGGTTCCACCATATTGGAGTCTATCTTTATTCTCCAGAATCTCTTGAAAAGTTTAAAAATGCTCCGGCCAGTTTTTTGGAAGAGCAAGAGAAGTTGGAGCAATTAAGGGCGCTAGATTTGGGAATGAAAATTGGCGCGATTACTATTGAAGACGAATTAATTGGGGTTGATACTCCTGAAGATATTAAAAAAGTAGAAGGAGCATTAAGTGACCTATCAAAGGCCAAAGGCAAATAAGAAATACATTTTTATCACTGGTGGAGTGGCCAGTTCTCTTGGGAAAGGACTTGCTGCTGCCAGCTTGGCCTGCCTGCTAGAGCGCCGTGGCATTAAAGTTAATCTTTTAAAAATGGACCCTTATATCAATGTTGATCCAGGAACAATGAGTCCTACTCAGCATGGAGAGGTTTTTGTCACAGATGATGGTGCTGAAACGGATTTAGATCTCGGCCATTACGAAAGGTTCACCTCGCTCACTCTAAGTCGCTCATCTAATTTCACCACAGGGCAAGTTTACCTCCAGGTGATTGAAAATGAGAGGGAAGGGAAGTATTTAGGGAAAACAGTTCAAGTTGTCCCGCACGTGACGAATGAAATTAAAAGGCGAATTCATGTCGCAAGTGAGGATGCCGAATTATTAATTGGTGAAATCGGTGGAACAGTCGGAGATATTGAGTCCTTGCCTTTTCTAGAGTCGATCCGTCAATTTGCTCAAGATGTGGGTCCTGAAAATGTTCTTTTCATCCATTTAGTTCTTTTGCCCTATATCACTGCGGCCGGCGAATTAAAAACGAAACCGGCCCAGCATTCAGTCAGAGAATTGCGCGAGATCGGTTTATTTCCCCATATCATTATCTGTCGCTCAGAAACTGAAATTGACCAATCAATTTTTGAAAAATTGAGCCTGTTTTGTAATGTTCCTAAAGACCATGTCTTTAGTTCGATTGATCTCGACTCCATTTATAAAGTGCCTATGAGCTTTAACCGTCAAGGGCTGGATGAGAAAATCACGGAATTATTGGGAATGTGGACGACAACTCCCGATATCAAAGAATTGGAAACGGTTGTTTATAATATCGATAATCCTCTACAGGATGTGAAAATTGGTATTGTTGGTAAATATACTGAGCTCATTGAATCATATAAATCCTTAGATGAAGCGCTCAGGCATGGAGCGGTTGCCAATCGCTTTAAACTGGTTCCCGTTTATATTGATGCTGAAGACTTAGAAGATGAAACAAAGGCAGAGGCCATCTTGTCTCAAGTTAATGGTATTCTCGTTCCTGGAGGCTTTGGTCAAAGAGGAACAGAGGGGAAAATTAAGGCCATTCAATATGCTCGCGAAAATAAAGTCCCATTTTTTGGTATTTGTCTTGGCATGCAATTGGCGATGATTGAGTTTGCCCGCCATATCGCAGGGGTTAAAGATGCTTCCAGCGAAGAGTTTGGTACTGATGGTAGCCTAGTCGTTCATTTTATGGAAGGCCAATCTGAAGAAGGCAAAAAAGGTGGTTCCATGCGCTTAGGCGCCTATGATTGTCAGCTGGAAAAAGGGACATTGGCCTATCAAATTTATCAATCCGATTTGATTCATGAACGACACCGTCACCGCTTAGAGGTGAATAATGAATTTGTGAAGCAGTTAAAGGATAAGGGAATGATTATTTCGGGGACCAATCCTAAATTACAATTAGTGGAGGTTATCGAATTAAGTGATCATCCTTATTTCATTGCTTGCCAATACCATCCTGAGTTTAAATCGAAACCTTTTTCTCCGCACCCCTTATTTAAGCGTTTTTTAGAGGAAGCGGGAAAAATTAAAAGAGGATAGTGAATGCCAAACCGACCTTTAGAATTATTTATTGGACCTTGTGTTTTAGAGAGTGAGGCCCTCGTTAAAGAAATAGTTGAATCTTTATTGGAGAGCTTAAAAACCTTTGATAAAAAAATTCAATTAACCTTCAAGGGAAGCTTTGACAAGGCCAATCGTTCATCTATTGATAGTTATCGTGGACCTGGTATTGATGAAGGACTTAAACTTTTGGAAATGGTCAAATCTCAATATGGACTTCCCGTCATTACTGATTATCATAAACCAGAGCAGGCCAAGACGGTCGCGGCGGTGGTTGATACGTTACAGGTTCCGGCCTTTCTATGTCGGCAAACAGATATGATTATTGCCGGAGCAGAGGCCTGTAAGGAATTTAACAGTCGTCTAAAAATCAAAAAAGGACAATTTCTTTCCCCTGAAGAAACTAAAAATATAGTTGATAAGGCCCGTAATTTTCTAGACCTAGATTCTATTCTTTTGACCGAAAGAGGCACCTCTTTTGGTTATAATAATCTTGTGGTTGATATGGCCTCTTTTCAAATTATGAAAAGTTTTGGTGTTAAAACGGTACATGATGCGACTCATTGTGTGCAACGGCCGGGTGGTCTTGGTAAATCAACTGGTGGCAAAAGAGAACAAATTGAAGTCCTCGCTAAAGCGGCCATCGCTGCGGGGGCAGATGGTGTTTTTATGGAATGTCATCCCAACCCTGATAAGGCCCTCTCTGATCCCACGACGTCACTTCCTTTAGAGCGTATTCCTAAAGTCGTGGCCAAACTACTCGCTATTTATGAGGTTGTTACAGGTGAATAATATAAAAGAATTGGCCCAGAGGTTTGAATCACAATTGAAGAACATCAAAGTATGTGCTTTTGATGTTGATGGTATTTTAACTCGTGGTCTGATTCACTGGGATGGCGAGGACATCGGTTTTAACCGGGCCTTTAATGTTAATGATGGTTATGGCATGCTTCTTCTGATGCAAGCAGGCATTAAGGTTGGTGTCGTGACTGGCGGTAATTCTCTTTCCGTACTTAAACGGTTTCAGGAAAATCTCCCTCTCGATTTTATTCATATGGGAAATGAGGACAAGCGTCACGCCTTTTTAAAAATCGAAAGTGAAGGTTATGATGCCAGCGAAATCCTTTATATGGGGGATGAGCTTTTTGATATCCCTTTACTAAAAAGGGCCGGATTTGCGGCAACCGTCCCTCATGCGAGTGGTGAAGTTCATAGCGTTTGCGATTATATTACTCAGAGAAACGCGGGGATGGGTTGTGTTCGAGAAGTCATAGACATCCTCAGAGAAGTAAAGGGTATTAGGCCATCAATACCAGATTTTGAATAAAGGGATTCCCATGGCAAATGAACCTAAAGATAATAAAAAATTTATATCATTATTAAATGATACCTATGACTGGCCGGCAGAATATACTTTTAAATTTATTGTCCCAAACGATAAATACCCTCAATTAGTTACTTTATTTGTTGATTGCCAGGCGAGTTCTAAGCCGTCACGGACAGGTAAGTATATTAGTGTTACTATTAAAAAGACAGTTGCGAGTGCTGAAGAGGTGATTCGTATGTATATGAGAGTGGCCGTTATTGATGGTGTTATTTCCTTATAAGGAGCCTAAAATGGCAAAAGAAGGTAAGGCCCTAGTCATCGCAGCTGGGGCATTTGGAACTAGTATCGCCTCAGTATTGGCCAATAATTTTGAAAAAGTTATTCTAAAGGTCCGATCTGAAGATGTTTATAACTCTATTCTTAAAGGAAAAAATGAGGTCTATTTACCTGGCCTTGATATTCCTAATAATATTATTCCCGCTTTGACCTGGGAAGAAACTGACGAATTGATGGGTGGAGATCCAAAACTCATTGTTTCCGGTCTACCTACCGCTGCCATTTCTAGTTATTTTAAAGAACATTTCGACCGCTTTGATAGATATTTTTCCAAAGAAATTCCGCTGGTCTCCCTTTCTAAAGGGATTGATCCCGAATCTTTAGAACTGGCCGATGATCTTTTTTTCGATTATTGGCCCCATCATAAAGATCTTTTTACCTTTCTTTCTGGGCCAAGCTTCGCTAAAGAAATCATCGAAGGTCAAATTACCCTTGTCACTTTAGCAGGTCGTAGTAAATCGGTAATTGAGACGGTTTCTACCATGCTAGAAACTCCATCTTTTAAAGCGCTTGGGAGTTATGATGTGAAGGGCGTTCTTCTTGGAGGGGCGCTTAAGAATATTTTGGCCATTGCCGGCGGAATCATCGAGGGATTGGGATATAATCATAATACTCGAGCAGCGATGATCGCCCGTGGTATTGCAGAAATGTTACGATTTGGACGCGTTTTTAATGCACGGCCAGAAACTTTTTATGGCCTCTCTGGAATGGGCGACCTCATTTTAACCACTACAGGTGGTCTATCTCGTAATAAAATTTTTGGTTTAGAAATGGCCAAAGGGCGTAAGGCCTTAGAGATTATTGAATCCCAACGCTCCGTGGTTGAAGGGTATAAAACGACCCGGGCCGCCCAATTGATTGCAGAGCGCTATGATATTAAGGCGCGTATTTTTGGAGGCGTCTATAGTGTTCTCTATGAAGATAGTGATCCGCGCGAAGTGATTAGTGATCTTATGAAAGTTCCAGCTCATTTCGAGCTGGAATAATTTCTATTGCACGTAAGGACGGGCCTGTTTGAAATAGACTCGTCTTTGACCTGAAAAATCATCGACCTTAAATTCTAAATCTAAAGAAAATGAAGGGTCCAGATTATCTGGATCCATGACCTTTTTAAAATGGTCATGGGCCTTTTGTAAATATAATCCTAGAGTTTGGTATTCCTTGACTTGGAGGATTGGTAAATTGGGAGATAGTGTGGAGTATTTAATGAAATCGACTGAGAAGCCATTCTCCTGGGGATAGATGAGAATTTCTTCAGGCCTAGTTGTTCCACTAGGATTAGTGACAGATTCTTCACCTATTTGGAGGTTCAGGTAAAAACCATTTTTCCCATTTGTTTGCACAATATTACGAGTGACAACAACCCCGTTGGCCTCTTCTTGGGGGAAGGCCGGGTTGACGAGTATACCAACGTAAACATCGCGATGAGAAATATTGAAGAAATTGCGTTCATCAAAAGCGCGTAAATTCCAAACTGAGGCCCATATTTTTTTCAAGGCGCGGGCAATCGTTTTCTTTTGATCCCCTGGTAAATAGCTAGTCGAATCGTAAAGACCGGCACCGGAAAACTGTGGTAGATCTTCTGAGTTCGTTGAGCTTCTAAATCTCATCTTGCGATTGGGGTACATGAGATTTAACTTTTCACTAATGGCATTTATTAAGGAAGGATTGACGACTCCTTTTTTATAGGACTTTTTAATTTTTTTAAGTTCGGCGATTTCTATAACGCGATCTTTTGATAAACTCGGATGACTAAGAAAAGCTTCAATTTTTTGATCAATGCCATTTTCCTCAAGAAATTGTTGGTAATAATAAAAGGGAATGGTAATCCCCTCAAGGACGACGCGGGGACCGAGGACCTTTTGTAATTCGCCATAATTTGCTGCTTTGGCGCCAATTGTGTGAACGTCGCTTGAGCGCACTTGCGTAGTTGATCGTATTCTCGTTTCCTCTAAGTCAGAAAATAAGCGCACTTGAGTTGGCCGGGAGGTTCCCGACCAAAAGTCTTGTGCCTCGGCAAGAGTCGCTTTTTGAATGGAAACTTTGCCATTTTTTAAAGTCATGCTAACGAGGGCATTATTCTTGATAAGCTTTTGAAGGCGGGAGTTATTCATAATCTTTGGGTAAACGAGATTGGGAGTCCCACGCGCTTTTGATTTGATATTAACGTGACTTAGGGGAGTTTGTCCCTCAATTGTAATAATCCCTGCTACCACGGTAAGGTCTAAGGGAAGAATTTCAAAAATAGGAAGGGATTTCTTATTGAGCTCTTTATAGCTTTCCGTTTCCGTTAGAATATCATTTTTATCCAGATATGTGAGGTAACCATAACAGGTTCCTTTATTCATAATGGTGAACTCTGAATCATTGGGATGTGAAACAGAACTTTGCTCCTCTTTAATTTTCTGAAGAGTATTGGCGTAGGCATTCATGCCCGAGCTACGAAGAGTATCGTCAATGAAGCCTTTCATTTTACTTGAAAAAATTGTCCAGGTCTCTATACCATCTGTAAATGTTTTGCGTAGGGTCTGATCTGCCGACCAAATAGGAGTTTCCAATTGTTCACTTTGAAAATTTTGAGTATCAATTTCTTCTTTCGCCTGAGTAAATATCTTATGATTGATTAAACCTTGGGCATATGCCAGACTAAGCGATGATTTAAGGAGAAGGGGAGATAATTTTTCTTCCTTATTAAAATTGGCCTGTATCTGACCGCTAAAATCTTGAATCTTCTTTACCAATTGGACAATTTTAGGATTGCGCTCTTCAAAGAAAAATGCTCTTAATTCGACTGCCGTTTGGGATAGTTCGTATAGAGTCTCAGGATCGAGAGGACGACCTTTGATTTCATTAAAGAAGCGAATGATCTCCTTGGGTAAAATTGGGTAGAGCTTTTTTGCAGTATGGGTGAGTTTCTTTAAATCGATTTCAAAATAGCGGATTAATTTTGTGTGAAATGTTTGGTAAAGGCGATAAAAGGGGGCCTGTCTCATACTCTCTTTATAACGTTTGTCAAACTCGGCAAAGCGTTTAAGAACATCACTGTCTAATTGATTATGAACCTTATTGCGAATGGCGAAGAAGCGGCCATACATACTGCTATTTTTGCCTTGCCATTCCATTATTTTTGCAGCGAGAATAGAAACCTTGTCTCGTAATTCCTTTATATCTGTTTCTTCCTCTTGATCTTGGCCATTGAGGTCATAACGACGAATCAATTCATAGAGGAGGAAGTAATCGCGATCATTTTTTATTTGAGCGGCAAAGTATTGACAAAAATATTCAAAGTATTGGGACTCATCTTCGATACCCGATATACCACGGATAAGGCGCGAAGTGGCCAAAAAATGAGAGGGGTTCTCTCGAGTGAAAAATTGCTCCATCATCATTTGAATAAGAATATATTGGGCCTTAGGTAATAATTGGCTTTGGGAATTAAATTTGTCCATATTGATAGGGAAGGCATTTTTTCTAACCTGACGTCCCGTCACTAAGTGTGATTGGCCATAGAGCTCATAATAATTAGTGGTAAACAAATTGCCGGTATAAATATGATAATCCTTGGCCAACTCTTCAGAATATTTATTGCGAAAGGCCGAGGTAAACAGAATCGGACGTATTTTTTGTGGTGCTCTTCTGACATTGCCGAGTGACGAGCCAACTCGTGCACGTCCACCAACCCCTTGGTAAAAATTTTTAGAAAAAGGACCCTTTTTTCGACCCTTCATTTTTTTTATAATTTTACTGATCCTTTCTTTCGCACGATTGTCGTATGTTTTACTATAGGTAGAGGTGTTTATTAAAATAACCAATAATAGGAAAAAGGTGGCGTATAATTTCATAGTAGCTCCTGCTGTCCTTACTTCTGTTTCCTCTTAACTTCTTGAATGAGTTGATAGTATTCATTATCAAAGGCCTTTTCTTGACAGCTAGGATTATTGTGAAAAGGTCCGCAGCCATTGATACGGCCGAGTACACGAATAAATTGTTTTATTGGGTTACGAGTATTTTTTTTGGGTTTAAGAATGTTCTTTTCTTTAATATCTCTTAAACGATAAAACTGAACCTTTTCTTTCTCATAATCTTGTTCATAGAGAGGTATATTTTTTGCGGACCTTTTAGAAAAAGGCTTCGCTTTATTGTTGGGTCGAGAAGATTGAAAAAAAGATTGGAAGGCCTTTTTAAATATTAATTTATTTCCCTCGATATAGTATTGACCTAAACCATAGAGCTTTTTATAAAAGGGCAGGCGATTAAAAGATTCTTTTGTCAGCTCTTTTCCTTGATAACGAGAATCATCATCATCGCCCATAAGAGAATAGGCAATGAAGTAAGGACTTCCCATGACTTCTAATTGTCCATCGCCATTAATATCAAAAACATCGTAATCACGAGAGTCATTGCCGAAGTAGCGAACAGCTTTCAAATATTGATTACTAGTTGGAAAAATGTGGCGAACTTCCCATAAATGACCCAGGCCCATCCGGATACAACCGCGGGACACACCACCCCGTGCAGGTGACCATAAATATTTATAATCTTTATCGATTTTTAACTCTTTATAAAGATCAAAGTTTTTTTCTGAGCGCAGTCGTAATAGCACAGCTGGGTTATGGATGCCGTTGCCATTGGTCTGGTAATCCATTTTAGGTGCCCAGCCATAATAGGATTTAGAGCGGATATTGTCTACATCATGACCTTGGTCTTGATTGTCGACGAAATAACGTGCGCCCAATGTTCTAATCTTGCCAATTGAGTTGCCGTCGCGGTCCTTGGTATAAGAGGCGGCCGTACCTACGGGGTAAACAGCAGTAAATTCATAATACTCAAGAAAACAATCATTGTTGGTGCAGGTGAGGGCATTTTTCCAAGTGCCACCAATCGCAGTTTGAAATTGATACTTTACTCCAGTTGCTTTGATAAAAAAGTTTTTTGCCTGAGTTAGTGATTGGTCGGTACCTAGAGAGGTGATTAATTGGGCCAGGGCCAATTGTGTGTGCTTAGAGGTATGAGTGGAATTGATTCGGCCAGGGAGAAATTGTTCAATCAGCCATAATGTGTCTTTGGGATTCTTAGAAAATATACGTAATAAACTATCCTTGGACGATGTTTCACTGAGTTTATACTGGGCCAAAAATTGGGATAATGGAGCTTTCCAATTTTCTAGTAAATTTTGGAAGGAGAACTTCATGGGAAAAACTCTTCCCGGGTTAAGTGCTGCCAGGAGGTTTAAAGATTTTTGGTAAAGTTGCGCCTTGGTTAATTTTCCTCTTTCAAATTGAGAGGTCATTGCCTGTATTCCATAATAATCGCCCGATACGATGGATTGGTATTGTGAAAGGGTATCGATGTATTTCTTTTGAATAAGTCCTTGGTTTTGAATATCTTTATAAACGGTGGCCCTCTTTAGTAATTGATAGGGGTAGGTCATGACTGCCAAATCATCGAGAATGGCCGTCAGTCTAAGGACATTTCCCCGGGCCATCCGAAAATGAAGGCGATGAGGGGCCTCAACTCGCATGGCAAAACCTGTATAAAAACTTGGGGTTTTGCTATTCCATACGACACCGTGCTTAGGAAGAATTTGATTAAATTCCACAAGAGGGGCAGCATGGAGCTGAAAAAAGACAAAAACCAGGAAAGGTAGAATGGTGATTGATTTCATTTTTGACCTTATTAAAAAGTTTAAGGACTCGATATCAAGTTTAGTATTGTGGGTCATTGAGAAATAAATCTCAATAGAAAAAATTTATATTTTTGAGGATATGTGAGTTTACAGTCGAATTGATTATCTAAAATGAGACATCTGTGTAAGTTTTTATCAGTATAGAATGGGCCAAGGTTCTGTAATTACTAAGTAAGCTTTGGCACTCTGTTTGTACATAGAGGGGTGTACTCGAGGATTGAGTATTATGTAATCAAGGAGCGATAATGAATAAGGCCTGCTACCAATACTCCATTTTATTATTAGGGTTCTTTCTTATTTTGATGGGGGAAGTCTTGGGCGACGATACGCATTATTCACCACCAGTTAAATTATCTTTTAAAAAGCAATCAATTCATCGTTTATCAAGAAACTAGTCCAATGATTTGAGATAAGCGTTGAGCTATCTAGAAATCTAAATTAATGCTATTTTTATGGCGGCCATTAATATCAGTGTATCAAAGGTCGTTAAAGTGAAGCAGGTCTTTTTTCTTTTCATTTTAATAGGAGTTAGTACCAACAGGCCCGGTAAAGCATGGGGAGAGAAGTCTTATATCTTATCGCGTGACCAAATTAGTGATGCTTTTATAACGGCGGTGAGCAGCCCTATGACTCTTTACCCGGCATTGGGGGCCATCCTTATATTAAGAAAAAGCAGTTTTTAGTTGAACTTAGGTTCCACTTTTAATGGCGGAACTTGCCAATTAGAAATCGGCCTGCCTTATTTGTTGAGGCATGAGAAACTTTATTATATTGATTAAAGTTTTGCTCGGATGCTCTTGATTTGCGTTAATTGGCGATTTTATTACAATAGGAGAAAAGAAATAGGAGGTGGCCATGGAATCTAATAAGGCCTTGGAACTTTTAAGGAATGAATTACACTTATTGATGACGACCCCTACCGGTCGGCGTACCTTTCTCACTGGACTTCCCCTCTTATTGGCCAGTTGTGCTACTGGTCAAAAAAGCCGGTATAGGGAAGGGGATAATACTGGTCAGAAAACATCTCTTACAGTGGCCGACGAACGGCGAATGGCACAGGAATATTTACCTCAAATGGCGAAAGAATACCCCACCCATCGTAATGCAAAGGCCCAGCGTTATATCGCTTCTCTTGGTAATGATATTGTTCAGGCGAATGGTTTGGCCGGCAACCCTTATCATTACACATTTGCAGTGGTCGACGCCAAAATGGTGAATGCTTTCGCTCTACCTGCGGGCACTGTCTTTGTCACCGCACCATTAATTAAAATGGCCAGGAGTGAGGCGGAATTGGCCGGGGTTATTGGCCATGAGATTGGCCATGTGAAGGCCCGGCACACTGCTGAGAGAATAGAGACGGCCAAAAAGGAAAAGAATAAAGGGATTCTCTTTGGCCTTGGAGGTGCCATTTTAGGTGGTGCTGCTGGTTATGGTCTCGGGAAAGTTCTGTGCCAAAAGCAAGAGCGCGAATGTATGAGAAGAGCGATGACTTATGGAGCCGCCGCCGGTGCTGGTGGAGGTCTTTTGATACAAAAATTTGCTTTTATGGCGAACGGGCGTGAAGACGAGATGGAAGCGGATCGTATTGGTTTTAAAACATCATTACAGACAGGCTATCATAAGGATTATATTGGCCGTTTTTATAATCGTTTATTAGTAATGGAACAAAAGCATAAGGGGAAGAAAAATGGCATTATGGCGGCCTTTGCCGACGCCATGAGTACTCATCCTCCTTCTCAAAAGAGGGTTAATCAAATGAATCATATGGCGGGGAGCTTTTCCAACGTCGGCACAAAAATCACATCAGAGTCATTTAAAAGAATTCAAAAACTTTTATAAGCTATTTCCTCGTTGACCAATTAAAGTTGTATTTTTAATTGGTCAACCAGATTATCTTTTTGATCATAAGTTCTTAGATTAAAGACACCCTGCTGAATGGTAATAGAGCTCAAAGTGAGAATCTTGGGATTAAGAAAGACTTTAAACTTATTCTTCCAAGTCGGTCTATTCTTTTGCCCTCCAGCAGGACCGGCCACAATATAATGGACGCCTTTGTGAATACTGCGCTCATACATATGAGTATGGCCAGAGAGAACCACCTTGATATTATGTTTGTTGACTAAGGGTAAAATGAGTTTTTTTAATTGTTTAACATTCTTACTGAAAAATTTATTGAGGGATGAAGAGAATACAGGAAAGTGAGTTGCAATAATAATGGGGAGTCCTTGGGACTTGGCCCTCGCAATTTGCTCTTCCATCCAATCTTTTTGCCATTTGATTTGTTTTGGAGACAAGATTTTAAAATTTGAATTGATGATGAGAAACATCGCCTGGGATGTTGCCATTGCGATATTTCCTAGGGGGTGGATATTTTTCCATCGCATGTATTTTTTAAAATAAGCGGGGAGGGGCGCAGGTCTCTTGCCTTTAAAGCCTTTATAATCATGATTGCCGATAACAGCGACTTGAGGGATATTTTTCATATACTGGTGGCCATCTTCTAGGTAATGATGCCATTGAGAGATGTCATTTCCTTGATCGACAATATCTCCACCATTTATAATAAACTGATAGGGATTGGCCTGATGATGCTTGGTTAATAATGTGGAAATATCCTGGTGTTTCGTACGATTTTCTTGAGTATCACTGATAAAAGCAAAACGCAGGGGTTCCTCGCTATCACAAGGGGCCTTCTCAACAAATTCATGCCACTCGTGTCCATTCCCTTTTATCACAATTTCTTTTTCGTTATGACAATCGCGCGGACCAAGGTTAATAGTGATTAATTCTTTTTCTTTAAGAGAAAAAAATCCAAGATCATTCTTTCCAAATTGAACTTGAATACGACCAGCTCTTGGACTCGCTAACTTTAAAAGTATTTCCTGAGTGTCTTTATAAATGAGATAGGGGGCATGATAAAATTCTTGAGCGGAAAGTGGCACAATCATTGTGCACACCAATCCAAATATCTTGAGCAAGCTCATAGTCCGTCCTTAAATGAGAAATATCTTAAGAATATTGTGCCAAAAAAATCACAGAGCTGCAGTTATTTTTTATCACAATAACTTGCATTTAAGTGAAGACCTTTTTCGTACAGGATATTCATTAATTGATCGGATACCCCTAATATAAAACCTAGCTTGAGAATTTGGTTGAGAATTGATTGATACCAAATTCCATTTTCCTGAAAGCGAATGGCCGAAGTCGTGGAATAGAGAGGCAAAAGGATCGGAGATGAATAGGTGTTAAGCATTTTTGATAAATATGTGTCTTCAAAAATATCTACTTCTGGGATGGGATACCGCCATAACTTACGGTGAAAGAAGATACAATGGTCTAGATAGAGGATACCGCGAATATGACCGCGCACGCGGTTGGAATAATAGGAGGTAAAGTTCAAGAGAGGATGGTCTATATCAAAGCGATGAGTAAATCCGCCCCATCTCAATAAGTTTTGTTGTTTTATTAATAATGGCCACGCTTTCTCTTCAAGGCAAGAGCGCGGGTGGTGGAATAAAATCATTTCGCCTCTCGAAAGCTTAACGCCTGCATTTAAACGAACAGCACGGGAGTGGGTATCAAGTTGATGGAATTGAATGGGGTGAGATTGTTTCAGATTTGAGGGAATTAATTCCTCGACTATATTTCCAATAAAAAGGAATTCAATATCTTGGTAGCGTTCACAAAGATGGGAGGCCATGGAGATATGCTTTAAGTCTTGGGCGCCATGAACAGGAATTATCACACTAATCATTGGAGAAATGTAACAAATATGAAGATCAATGTCTAAGAAGGCAATAGGAAGATGATTATTGCTTAAGCGATTTATCCTTTGACTTCAAAGACTTACGAAGGTGCTCAGAGCATCGCTTCTATCAAGAAAAGTTAATGGTAAGCCGATAATGATAAAAGATCTGCTGTGGGAAGGCCCTAGAAAGTTGGCATTTTAACCCAGGGGTTTCCATCTAAGCGGTTGAAATTTAATAACAATCGTGAAGGTTGGATAATAAAAAGTGTCTACTTAAAGGCGAGAAAGATGAAACTAAATATAATGTTGATATTTTTTATATTGGGACCTCTCTTTGCCCAAGATGATTCCAAGGTCGCCAAAGCACTCATTGTGAGAGGTAAGGTCTCTTACCATCATAATGGTAGTCATTACCCTGTGAATGCTAAGTCGTGGTTACCGATTGGTGCCGTTATTAAGACCTCTAAAAAAAGTTTTGTAAAATTAATTTTTATCGATAAATCTCAAATGAATTTAGGCCCAGAGTCAGAAATCAAAATTAAGGCCTTTCCTCGTAAAAAAGCAGGCATTGTTAATTTAATTAAAGGTCAATTGCGGGCGAAAGTGAGTAAGGACTATTTGGAGATCAAAGGAAAGGAGAAAGATAAACTCTATATCCGCACTCAGTCTGCGGCAATGGGGGTGCGGGGAACAGACTTTCAAGTGAATTTTAATACAGAGAATAAAAGAACCTCTTTAATTACTTTTTCAGGTGCCGTCGCGATGGCGAAAATTGATCAGGAAAGAAATTGGGGGCATCAAAATTTAGGTGCACGTCTGGCATCTCGTGAGGTTGTGATTGTTAAAAAAGGACAATTTTCAGGAGCTGATCCTGATCGTGATCGCGCCACTTTACCTGTGAAAATTAGCCCGACCCAATTAGAAATTTTAAAAAATAATGACCTTTCAATTCAAGGGTCCAAAAGAGGAAAGCTCAAAGGCAAGGAATCTCCCAAAATGAGGTCGATTATCCCTCCAGGTGTTAGTGGTGATGACTTTATGACTGGCCATGAGGGGATAAAAAAAGAATTAGGGCAAAATATTGGTCAGGGGATAATTGAAACCGTTGAAAAAAAGGTACAGATAACAAAAAAGACTGAACAATCTCCACCACCACAAGGATTTTATGATGCCAAAACTAAGGCGTATGCTCCTCCGGCCGGAGGTTATGTGGACATGGATACGGCGCTCTATATTCCTCCTGCAGAAGGATCATATTTTGATGATAATAGTGGAACTTATACACCCTCTGCGGCGATTGGCTCTATTGATCACGAATCTGGAGATTATAACCCGCCAAGTGGTTTTAATCTGACTTCTCAAGGGGAGTTTATCGCCATAAAAGAATCCGCTGAACGAACAATCGCCTCAATTAGTACAAAAGAGAATCATTATACGATTGGGTCTAAAGAAGAAGTGGCACCAGTTCTTATCAATTCTCAAAATATTGGTGGAGCAGAAGATCAAAAATTAGTGGAAGAGCTTGCCAAAGAGAGAGATGAAGATGTTACACGTCTCGCGCCACCTCCTCTTCCCAGTAATTTTTCTAAAGTTAATTTTCGCTTTATCCTTCCGTAGTTTAATCGTAAACTAATGGGAGTGAAAAAAATAATTCAGCTCCCTTCTTTGTTGATCATATTGGTCTGTTTCATCTCCCCCTCTCCCCTTTGGGCGAATGAGGCCCATGAAAAATTTTATAAATTATTTCGTCAGGGGCAATACATACAGGCGATCAAGATTCTTGACTCTTCATCCGTGAGAAAAAAGGATCGAGGTCTAAATCATTATTTACGTGCCACTTGTTATTCTAAAATGCAAGACTTTGAAAAGGCCAAAGACCATTTTAAGAAATCACTTAAGAATAATTATTCACCTCCTGAAATATATTATGAGATGGGGCAGGTATATTACGCCTCAAATGATTTTAGTGAGGCCAGTAAATATTTTAAGCAATCGATTAAGGCAAATTTTAAACCTTTTTATAGTTATTATTACTTAGGATCGATGGAAGAGTTTAAAGATAATTTTAAGGGTGTTAAAAAAAATTATCTTAAAATTATCAAAGACAAAGAGGCGGCACCAGAATTAAGGCAAGCTGCTTATTTACGGCTCGCCGATATATTGATTGGTCTTATTGAGGGGAAAAGGGATCGTGGCCGTATTGTGGAAAAATATATTATTCCTCTCCTTAAAAATGGGGAAGCAATCAACCCTAAATCGAGTCAAGGACGCACTCTGTCTCGTAAGCTTGAAGAGGTTCAATACAAGTATAATCGCCACCCACTTCAATTAAAATCAGGACGTTTTCTCGGTAAAAAGGGATTCACTTTTGAGGCAAATTTGGATTATTCGTATGATACTAATGTTACCTCAGTCAACGAAGCTAATGAAGGGGCAGTCAGCGGGACATTGTTTAGCTCTTGGTATCGAGGGTGGGGACTTTTCGCTAGTTATCGCTCAGTTAAGGAAAGGCAATTCATCTTTACACCGGAAATACGCTATACTTCACTTAAATATAATGACCAGACTAATAGCGAAGTTTTTGTAAATGATACCTATTCAATCTCGCCTGCATTTCGCATGGAGATTGATCATAGATGGGGTCATTCCCAAGGAAGCTTTTTATACGATCTTGAATATGATTACACAGCAAGAGACCGAAATGGTCTGCATCAAAAGATTTTTTATGGGCGCTCTTTAATAAATTCGTTTGGTGAAAAATTTCGGCTCTTCGCGGCCGGTGACACTACTTTTAAATTTAAGTTGAAACAATTTACGTCCTTTTCAGATGATCTTTCTTCGAAGTCTACTATCATTTATTTAGATCAAGTTTGGCAGAGAAAAAATGGTCATATTATTATCACTACCTTACAAGGTGATTTGGTCACTACCAATTTAGATCTCTATAGTACCGACTCTTATCTCATGCGTTTGGATTATTTATGGCCTAATATGTGGAAGTCCTTAACGGCAATGTTTTCGCTGTCGGGAACCTTGACTGACACGGGTGAGCAAAAAGCGACTCGCGGGTCCGAAAAAATGCTGACACTTGGGCTCAAGTTATCTAAACGACTTGGTTCTTATTTTAAATTCTCTCTCGCTCATGACTATACCAAGCAATCATCTAAGGACATTAGTTACGAGTATAATAAACAGCTGACAACTTTACGCTTAGAAGCTTTGTATTAGGAATTGCTATGAGAATTGTTGTTCAACGGAGTTTAAAGTCTAGTGTGCACGTTGCCGACGAAAAGGTCGGGGAAATAGAGCACGGTCTTGTTTTACTGGTCTGCTTTGAAAAAGGGGATTCTAGGGACCTTATTAAAAAAGCAGGAGATAAAATTCTCAATTTAAGAGTTTTTGAGAATCCAGAAACCGATAAAATGGACTTTAATATCGCGCAGACAAAGGGGCAAATTTTGGCAATCAGTCAATTCACTTTGTCATGGAAGGGGCAAAAAGGAAATAGGCCTGGTTTTGAAAGCTCTATGGCACCCAATGATGCTCGCGTTTATTTTCGCCTTTTTTGTGATTATTTAGCGGAAAAGGTCACCGTCGCCACGGGGCGCTTTGGTGCAAAAATGGATGTTAATATCCATAATCATGGCCCAGTGACCTTTTTTTTAGAGTTTTAATAGAGGTATTCGTGGTGAGTAAATGTGTCCACACATTTATTGTCGATGACAATACGATTGCGTTTTTTGCGTATAAATTTGGCCCTGCACTTTTCACCTTTTTCATCAAATAAAATCCTCTCTCCCTCGCGGCGAGGGACGTAATTGATGACTTTGGCGTAGTCTTTAATGCCTAATCGACTGAGTCCTTTATTGGTGGCCTTGAGGTATGTGACAAACTCTATGGGAGAGTTTTCAAAAAGCGCAAGTTCTGCCATATTATTTGGTGTAATGACCATGCGGCCAAGAGTAAAATCACTCGGCCAATGAATGGGCCCATAAGAAAAGGTAATAATCTCAGAACAAGTTACTGTTGAAGTGGTCATAGCATCGAAATTATAATCATATTTTTTCCCGTATTGAGAAAGAAGGTTTTCCATCATTTCATATTTGAGTTGATCGGGCGCTTTATCTAAGCTTTTTACTCGAATGACCGCCAATTCATCAATATTGAGCCAAGTGTCGAGCTTTTGAAAAACGAGACCCCAGCGCCTAACTTCGTAAATACTATGGCCTTGGCGTATCTTATCTTGAAAAGGAAGGATACTTGGATGATTCCATAGTCCTTCCTCTTTAAGTTGTTTTTCAGTTCCCAGGTAGACTCCGATATGGCCCCAATGACCGGGAATGGTATAATCAGTAAAAAGAAACCCTCTTTTTTCTAATATCATATCAAAGGGCCTTAATGTTTCTGTTAGATGTTTATAGGCATTCTTATTCTTATTCATATGGCCATTTCGCCATTTAATATTGCCAGCGACTTTTCCAAAACCAAAACTAATTCCTTTGGTAAGATTCGATAACATCGACATCATCCCGTCAGCAAGATAGCTTTTTGCCGTAAATTTTGTTCTAAAAGGGATACCTTTTTTATTATATTGATAGGCGAGAGTCCCTGAAATTTGTCTTACAAGTTCTTTTTTTTGCTCATTCCAACGATTAATCTTTTGGACTCTTAGTTTGTTAAGAATCATTTCCAATGCCTTGAGTTCTTTAGAATGGAAAATTTTTAAACGTAAATTTTTAGCAATGATAGAGCTGGAGTCTTTTTCTTTAAGTTGATCCCTAATAATAAAACGCAGAGATTTTTGAGCAAAATAAATATCATAAGTGATTTTAAATCGTTCCTGCGTCTGGGCATAGGTATTGGCCCAAATTAATGATTGGAGAGTTATCTTTCCATCTTTTAAATTTTTAATAAAAGTTAAATTATCATTGGAGGTGTGGATGAAGGCACTTAGTCCCTCTTGCATTAAGAGAATTTGATGGCCTGAAAGTCGATTCCCTTTGGCCATATGCTCCTCTAAAGCACTGGCCAGATTATTAACAAAGTTAAAAACTTTATTATTGAGAGTGAGAAGCCTGTTCATTGATTCGATTTTATGTGGGACCGTTAATTTGGCCCCATCGAGGTTTTTGAGACGACCTTTTTGAATCTCTCTTAATTTTTTAGAAAGTTCTAAATAATTGTCGATGGATAATTCGATTGATGGCGATTTCGCCGCCAAAGACTGCTCAGCGCTGATGGTGAGAGAAATCAAGCAAATAGCGAATATAATTAACATATTTTTCATAAGCACCTTCTTTATAGCATCCAATGCGCTGCGTTCGACTTTGGTTATAAAATCTACTTACCATTTTTATAAGTTGGTATTAATTTCCCTATCTAAAGGACCTATCGGTTATTTTTTTAATTTATTGGGCCCAGGGAGGGGTTTGCTTATCGGAGTTAAGTGTTTGAAATCTATCGTATATGGCCTCAACCTTGCCCTCTTCTTCTAATAAGATCTCTAATTCTTCGATCCTTTCCTCTCGTTGCGTGGAGAGAAGCAATCCTGGGAGTAAGAATTCCATATTGGTACCTTCTTTAGAGGCCAGGATACTTAAGGTATAGAAAGCTAGGGCCTTTGAGCGGAGCAATTTTTGGCACTTTTTGGTGATTTGTTGTGATTTTCCACAAGGAGAGAAAAGATCATCTTTGACAAGGTTAAGTTTGAGCTGAATTCCCTCAATTTCAATTTCGAATTCCATATGGCTTTTTAATGTAAATTCCTTCCCTTGTCATGGAGAAATGACCTTTTCGGTAGTTTTTCTTTCGATCTTTGGATAAAAGAGAGGATGCAAAGTAGAACAATCGGTCATTTAAGCGCTTTCGGTGCTTTCCTTATTTGGGCCATCGCACCTATTTTTTGGTCCATTTTACCCTCGGTCAGTAGCTGGGAGCTTATGGTTCACCGTCTCTTTTGGGGAATTATTATGGTCTTACCTTTTACTTGTCGGCATATGGCCGAAACATGGCATGTTCTTAAGTCGGCCGGTCGTTCAGTTATTTCTAGCAGTGTTCTTATTATCTTCAATTGGACTCTATTCGTGTGGGCAGTGACTAATGGCCATGTTATTGAGGCCAGCTTAGGATATTTCATTAATCCCCTTATTAACGTTCTTCTGGGAGTCTTCTTTTTTGGAGAAGTCCTTAAAGCATCCCAACGGGTGGCCCTTAGCTTGGCCTTTATTGGCACAAGCTTTTTATTTATGAATGAATGGGCATCTCCTTTAATTAGTCTTGGCGTTGCCTTTAGTTTTGCGACATACGGATTCTTGCGCAAGAAAGATCAGGTTAGGCCAATTATGGCCTTACAATTGGAAATGGTTTTGGGTTTTGTTTTTATGGTGAGCGTCTTGTTGATTAATACCAAATTTCAAGACTGGGCATTTCACCGTGAAGATCTCGCCTGGTGGAAATTCGCTCTGGCCGGACCAGTCACTGTCATTCCACTTTTCTTATTCACCCAGGGAATTCAGCGACTGCCCATGAGCTTAATGGGAATGTGGCAATACATGGCCCCCCTAGGCCAGTTTTTGTTGGGAGTACTTTTTTTTAAAGAAAGTTTTGGGATACTTAAGGGGATTGGCATCGTTTTTATTTTTATTGGTGTGATCATTTTTCTTATCCCCAACTTTAGGCCATTACCCTTGAGGGAGGAGCTCCATGGGAAAGGTTGAAATTAAATGGGAAGATGGAAAATTACGAGTTTTTTCTCCGGCCAAAGGTAAGTGGATCAGTGAGCGTGACCAGGGATTATTATCATTAAGTGAAGAGAAAGAGCTATGCTCGCTTTTGGCAGAGGAGTTTTTTGATTTCTTAGGTGAGGAAAAAAAGGAGAGAAGACCTTCTCTTTTATGTTCATTTCCTGTTCAAGAAACGTCGCTATGCTTTTTTGCAGGTAGCTTTTTCCCCTGGCATTTGGGTCATCAGGCATGTTTGGATCTATGCCCGCATCCCAATATTATCGTTATGCCAGACCTCAATCCGTGGAAAAGTTTTGTTCAACGAGAGCATCCTTTTTTTGACTTTCTCCATCTCGTGCAGCATTTTAAGGGGAGTCCTTGGAGCTTTTATCCAGGATTTCTTGCACGAACAGAGGCGAATCCAAGCATTAATTGGTTATCACAAGTAAAAGCTCCGGATAAATACCTTTTAATGGGGGATGACACCTTTTTAGACCTACACCGTTGGACTAGGGGAGATGAGGTTCTAAAGCTTTTAAAAGGGATTTATATTGCTCCTCGATTAGTATCAGACAAAGATAAAACGCAGCAGAAAGAAGTTTTATTAAAAATGAATCCGAATTTAGAAATTCACTTTTTAAATCATCATGATTTTGAGGATCTCTCCTCAAGTAAAATTCGTAATAATTCTTAATAGGTAATTCTATAGGCCCAAGAGGAGGAACGGTGGCACCCAATTTCAATGGGGGGCATGATATTTCAATTCTCTAGACATAAAAAAGGCCCCATATAAATTGGGGCCTTTCTCTTTTTTAAAATTTTAAATGCACTAATGGAATTATTTAGTTTTCCAATAGTATTCGATCACTAATTGGCCATCAAATTCAAATGGAACATCGCCAGGAAGTGGTAAGTCGATAAGAGTAGCAGTTTTCTTTTCTGTTCCCTCAACGTTGAAACAAGCAGGAACACTTGGTAAACGAGGAGTTTCTAAAGACTGCTTATAAAGTTGGTTAGCATAACCTTTGTCAGTAAGAGTGATCACGTCACCTTTTTGAACAATATAGCCAGCTTTATCAACTTTTTTACCGTTTACACGAATTTGACCGTGAGAAACCATTTGAGAAGCGGCAGGAATTGAAGGTGCCCAATTCAAACGGAAAATAACGTTGTTAAGACGTTGTTCAAGATTGGTAAGAAGTACATCCATCCACGCTTTACCTGAAAGATCTTTTTTCGCAGCAACAACATATCTAACAAGTTGCTTTTCGCGAAGGCCATAATGGTAAACGAGTTTTTGCTTTTCTTTTAAACGAACGGCATAGTCAGAAATTTTCTTTCTTCTATTACCATGAACACCTGGTCCGTAAGGACGTCTCTCTAAAGCGCCAGCTTTACCAAGACCTGGAAGTTCTAAACCTAATGCTCTTTGAAGCTTAAACTTGCTTCGACCTGTTGTACTCTTTGCCATCTCATAATCTCCTTTTAATTAATACCACAATGGCCAGGGCCATATGCCACGGACGCGTCACATTATTGGTATTAAAATTTTTGACGAACGCGTGAGGCGAAAACTACCTTAAACACCTTAAATTGGCAATATTAAAGGGGCAAAGAGTGAAAAAAAGGGCCATCTTTATTCATTCAGGATAACTTTCTCAATAAAATCATGGTAAAGCTGTGAAATTTTGTGAGTTAATGGGCCGGGCTTGCCATCACCGATGAGTTGATCATCAACCTGAACGATAGGGACGACTTTTTTGGTGGTACTAGTTAGGAAAACTTCATCGGCCCCTTTCAGGTCGAGTTCACCAAATTTCTGCTCCTTAACAGGCCATTTTTCGTGACGGGCCAGATGGAGAATTTTACGTCGAGTAATACCTTCCAGAATACCAACCTCTAGTGGTGGAGTTATAATCTGGCGATCTTTAATGATCCAGATATTACTGGTCGTTGCCTCTGTAATATGGCCATCCTCGTTTAGCATAATGGCATCAAAGGCCTGGCGCCTTTTGGCCTCGGCCATCGCCATGACATTATTGAGGTAATTACCCGATTTGATGGCAGGATCTAGGGTCTGAGGGGAATTCCGGCGCACGTGAGGAATAATCATATGAACACCTTCCCGGTACCATTCGGGTGGGTTTTCTGGCAGGGTTTTGGCCAATATAATGCGGTTATTCCCGGATGCCATATTTGGATCGAGAGTGATTTCTCCCACTCCACGAGTAATAATAAT
>JBFGZE010000002.1:0-107450 GCA_041586955.1 Bacteriovoracaceae bacterium | reverse complement strand
CGGTAATAATCTCACCGGGCACAATTTGAATACATTTATAAGCACCAGGATCTAAGGTCAGCGCCAAATCCTGTCCAGCAACCTCACGCCGCTTCATAGTATTTTCCATGGGAGGCATTGATTGCTCTAATTTATCGGGTAATTCTTTTTTTAATTCTAATTCGCTCACCAATTCACCGCGAATAAGAACATCGGCAATGACCACCTCCCTCGCGTCATCCAAGAGAACAATATCGGCCTGTTTTCCGGGAGCGATAAGGCCTAGCCGCCGTAGGCCAAAATGCTTGGCCGCTGAATAACTCGATAAGCGATAGGCGACATGTAATGGTAGTTTAATATCGCGAATCAACTTTTTGACCAAATAATTAATATGGCCTTCATGAAAAATTTCAAAGGGGTTGCGATCATCAGTACAAAGTAGACATTGGGGTGAATTAAATTCAGTCACCAATGGCGCCAAGGTATCAAGATTTTTCGCGACAGAGCCTTCACGAATGATCAGGCCCATTCCTTTTTGTAATTTCTCTTTACCTTCCTCATAGGTGATTGTTTCGTGACAATTTTGAATTCCAGCAATGAGGTAGGCGTCGAGGTCGCGGCCCTGTACTAATGGGCAATGCCCATCAAGATTTAAATCATGAAAGGCCTCAACCTTATCTAAAACCTCATCGTTACCATTAATGACCCCCGGAAAGTTCATCATTTCAGCGAGGCCTAGAACATGGTCATGATCACGATAGGCCTTCATATTTTTTAATTCGAAATCCGCACCATTGGTTTCAAAGCCAGGTAAGGCCGGGACACAACTAGACACTTGAATAAACTGATTTTGTTTCGCCAGCTCCGCACAACGCAAAAACCAGGAAAAACCTTTATCTCCCATGACATTGGTAATTTCATGAGGGTCACAAATAAGAGAGGTCGTGCCCAAAGGTAAAGTCAATCGCTCAAATTCAAAAGGGTGCATCATGCTCGATTCAATATGCAAATGGCCATCGATAAACCCAGGAACCGCCACCTTGCCTTTAGCATCGATGACACGCTTGGCGTCTTGCTTAGCATATTGAGGTCCGACACCTGCAATAATATGGTGACCAATAGCGATCGTGGTTTTCACCATTTCACCATTAACCAAGTCCATAACATTAACATTTGTAATGAGAAGATCTGCGGCCCGATCACCGCGGGCGATGGCCAATAAATCCTTCATAACGGATCTTTCTATTTGCTGAGTGTAACGATTTCCAAGCCCTTGCCCCATTAATAAACTCCTTTTTGGGAACGTTATTTTATCTCGTCCTCCTCGCTTTCACAAATCTATAATACGCGAGTCAGATTTAAAATGACCTACTTTGACACCTCCTTTAAGGGTGCTAACTGACACCATGCACCCTAAATATTTCCTAAAACCGACCAATAATCAAAAACATGCCTATTATTTAACCTGGCATTATCCTTGCTTCTTAAGAGGTGAATAAAAGCTGGAAAGGATTTCCGACACGGACCGATGCCATGGATCATTTAAGGCGATATTGAACAGGAGTGTTCCTATGAAGAGAATGATTGTATGGATTATGATGATTTTATTAACCAATAGTATTTTTGCAGCAGCACCATTTGAAAAGGTTATACGTATTAACAAGGATCAAATAACGGCCAGCTCCCAATTACTAGGAATAGAAACCTACCTCGGTGAAAAGTTCACCAAGACCGACCTCAAAGGTGCAAAGAGATCCTTATTAAAAAAACAACCAATAGAATTAAAAAATGGTCAAATGATTGATCAAATTGAAATTGCCTATCTTTTGGTTAAGCAATCAACAATAAAACACAAGACTAAATAAACTGAATAGGCCCACCTATCGCCCCAATTAAAATCACCCTCAAATGATTTTAATAAAAGAACTATCTATTCCACCCCAAAAAAAAGGTCCCTTGTCCAAGGGACCTTTTTTTCTTGAATTGAATCCGGAATTTCTCTATGCTGGGCCCATGAAAAAATGGCAATGGTTCCAGGCCACTCTACTTGCTCTGGCCCTGGTCCTCATCATCTATTTTATTGGTCAACGAGAAGAGTTCATACCGAACTCTCCTAAAAAACATGTCCCCGTACCATCCCCTTATTCTACTGGCCGTACTAAGGTGGCCCAAGCACCTCCTCAAATAATTAAGGCGCCCAAGCTCTCAAAAAAAAAATCAATTTATGCCAGCACGCAATCAGGGTTACCCGCAATTGCGATCCCCACTTTGCAGGAGGTCCTGGAGGATTGTCAAAAGCATGGTCGCTTTGATCCCCAATTAAAAGAACGCCTCCCCGCTCTCATCCCCTATTTTCTCGAAAAACACCACCCACTTAAAAAGCATCCGGAAATTTATTTTGAAAATATTCATCTTAAAATTCAAGGTGGTGGAATCGAACGATTGCGCTTAATGCAAGTAGACGGTGAAAATGGAAGTTATTGGAAGATGATTCATTATCGTGAAGATGAAGATCAATTTGCCCACATTTTACCATTACCCATGGGCCACCAAAGATCGCCATCTCCAAAAATCATTAAAAGTTACCTCAATCGTGGAGAGGTCATCTATCATGAAGTTGGGCTTGGCCTCAAAACGGCCGAAGGCCTAATAGCACTCGATATAGAGGACGGAATAGTGACCTCTCTCCGTTTAAGTGGCAAGGAGGCCTATTTCGAATGTTTTTTAAATGCCCCAGAGGAGTTAGACGACTGGTGGTAATTCACCAGAAGAATTGCGAAAAACGTGAATATCTCTTTGTGGGTAAGGGATCTGAATATCATGCTCTCGAAAAAGCTCTAAAATATGGAGCCTCAAATCAGAAAGGATGACATCACTATTCCAATTATCTCTAACCCAAATCAATAATTTAAAGTCCAGGCTTGAGTCACCAAAATTATTCATGATAACGTTGGGGGCAGGGTTTTTTAAAACCTGACGATGTCTATCCGCAGCGTCTTTAAGCACACTCACCACTTGACTCACATCACTTCCGTAGGACACGCCAACTTCCATATGGAGGCGAATATGCTCGCCAGAAAAGCTTTGATTAATGACTTGTTCAGATATAAATTTGGAATTAGGCACGATGATGGCAATATCATCACGAGTGTGAATTAATGTCGATCGGGCACGGATATCATGAACCCGGCCACTCACTCCTTCCAATTCGACCATATCCCCTACTTTTATAGGTCTTTCTAATAAAATAATAAGGCCCGATATAAAATTTAAAGTGACGTTTTGCAGGCCAAAACCAATACCAACCATTAAAACTGCGGAAATTGCGGCGAGAGAAGACAAGCTGATACCAACAGTATCTAAACTGACTAAAACACCTGAGAGCATCACAATATAACGGCCAATTCGCTCGATAGAGCCCTTGACCCCGCGATCAATTTCCTTATCCTCTAATACCCGGCCAATCATCTTTTCGACAATCTTCGCCAATTTGATGGCAGTGAATAAAACCACCATGGCCATCAGTAAGGAGAGAAGAGATATTCTATTGCCACTTATTTCAAAAAGGGGAAATGAAAGGTAGTACCAAAAGGACTTAAAGGCCATGCTAAACGATTCCATACTTTTTCCACCTAGGATTTTTTGCGGAATAATATCCGCATGACATCGGGGTCCCAAACCAAGGAGCTCTCTCGACCTGGAAAGGGGATCATTTTTTTATCTTCTATTTTTAAATAAACTATTTCCAGGCCTAGCCAGGGAATAATCTTTTCCCACCATCCAGAGTCTTTGATAAAGCGAGTTGGTCGTTTGCGGACAGAATAACACCCTGTGGACTCATCATAGTCGGCTTCTTCTTCTGGAAAAAAATCATCGTGGGTGACCATTGTCTCAATTAAACAAAGTCCACCCGGATTGAGGTAACGATAAATATTTCCCAAGGCCAATTTCACTTCCCCTTCATTCCTTAAGCAATGCAAGCAATGTGCATCTAGAATCAGATCAAAGCCTTGGGGGTAATTGAGAAAGCGAATATCATCTTGAAAATAGTGAATGCCGCGCTTGCCTTCTTTTTGACAAAACTCAATCGCATTTGGACTCACGTCCAAGGCAGAAATAACCATATTTCTAGCTTCAATGGGAGGAAGACCTTCAAATAGACTTCCGTTGCCACAGCCTAATTCCAATAAAGTTAAAGGAATTTTTCCGACTTCTGGGAAGAGAGGTAAATCTTTGGCAAAAAACCAAAATTCCCTCAATGAAGGGTGGGCGCTAAATACTTCTCGATCCCTGAGAATTTCTTTTTCCATCCAGTTATTGTATGAAAAAAATCAGAGGCTATCAAATTTGCCCGTAAAATATTTGCTGGAAACGTTTTGAATGAAAGAAGGTATTAGGATTGGTTCCAGGAAGTCCCTGAGGAATCCCAAGTGGTAAAAAGCGGCTCCACGCCTCTCCATGGAGTGAAAAATCCATAGGTCTCACTTCAATGGGATTTTTTAAGATATGATTTAATAATTTAGTAATCATTTCTGAGCAGTAGAGCAACTCCAAACCTTGATGGTCAGTATTATTCCAAAGAAAATAGGGGTCAAAGGCCAGGCCATGTAACTTATTTTGATAATACTGGCGCATTTTCAAAACTAAATCACTATCCCAGCTTTGGCCTTCCCAAGAACGCATAATGGCCAATGGCCCATTGGGCCTGGATAAGGTGAGCCATTTCTTGAGTGGCAGGGTGTGAGTGTCACCTAGAGATTGAGCGACAATATACTGGCCATTTTTTTTGTCAATAATTATACTTGAATGACTAAAGGGGCCATCAGTTTCCTCTTCAATCAATCGGCATTCATAACAGGGCATACTAATCAACAAAACATCACCTATTTTCAGCTCTGGTAAAGCACCATAACTACTTAGATTAAGCGCCAAAAGAGCGCCAAAAATGAAAGGCCTTAGTTGACTAATAAAAGAGGCAGAAAAGAAGTGCATTTTGCTTATAACCCTCACCCCAGAACGATGTTAACTCATTGTTTTTACAGTGATTTTATTGTTTTTAAAAGACAAGAAAGGCAATCTTTAACGCTCCCTGCCCCAAGAGAGGTATACTAGAGTAGCAATGAAAAATCATGTAATTTTAGGCCATACGCAATTTTTTTTAATGATCGCCTTATGGGTGTTCCTGCCGAGCTCTTTAAAGGCGGCCAATTGCTCTTACTCGAATGATCCCGACCTCGCTCAGAAAAAAGAAATTTGTCAAAAGTCGCCATCCAAAGAATGGCTATGCGAATTAAATCGCTGCTTAAATAAAAAAGAAGCGGTTTCCGCACGCCAAGATTATCTGAATTGCGATGGCCTTGCCAATGACCAGACCCGAGCAAAATGCCACCAAGATCTGGCCAATAAACATACAGGGGTCTCCCACGGAGAAGGCCAAGGAAAATTAAAAGGTGGTGCCCCTCAGGCGGTGTTAGCAGGGGCCTATGGCACACTCCTCTTCCTGGCCAAAAAAGGTGCGACAAGTGGCGGGACCTGCTTATCACGCAAAATTTTTATGGGGACTAGTGCTGTCCATGTTCTTGCCCACCTCTACACCACCTCACAAACAAAAAAACAATTAAAGAATTTGTCTGGTAAATACCAAGACGAAGCGGTCGGTATGGATTCCCATGCCGCTCAACAAAAAGCCTTTCTCTATTTAAAGGACGAGCAATCGACAGTGGCCAAGGTCGCAAAGCAAAGGAAATTGACCTATATGTTGTTAATGGCAGGATATGCCGCTTCATTAACCACCGCCGCTCTAGAAATGATGCCAATGGTGACCTTTCTCACTCCCTGTACTGCTGACACTGAAGTAGAACCTGAAACCGAGGGCATCGCTGACAGCGCCTCTCCTACCGGAACTGGCATAGAGGGTGCCGCCTCAACAAAGGAAAAATTAACGTCGATGGGAATCACTCTTTCCAACTCCCCTGCTATTGCCATCGCCAGTGGGGTGGCACTAGGGCTCACAGGCCAATTGAGATCTGCAGCCGCGAGTCAAGAAAAGGAATCTAAGTCAAATATTAATCAAATCGATGAAGTTATGGCATCATTTGAAGAATCGATTGCAGGACTTTGTCCAGACGGCCGCAATAATTATAATAATCCTCGTTGCTATTGCTATAACGATAATGGACAAAAAAATAATAACCGCACCAATAGCGGTATTTGCCATAAGCTCTGGGCCCAGGACGATCATAAGTATATTGCCAACGCCTCCGATTATAGCAACACTAAAAATGGACCTCGCACAGGTTGCCTTACCCTTAATCAGCAATTTGATGCTGATTGCAAATGCAGAAAGGTTAAAGATAAAAAAACTGGTCAAAATGCCTGTTATAAGGCCCCCTATAATACCAATGTGAATTTAGGTGGTGCCGCCAATTTGGCAAAAACAGGTGCCATGATGAATCTAGCCACGGAGGGTATCAGTGGCCTTGAGAAATTGGGCCAAGCACAAATAGCAGGCCTTGCCGACCAACACAATAAGGCCGCTCGCGTACTTTGGAATAAAGTCAATGAAAAACGCAAATCCAAGGGACTCAAACCAATTATATTTAATAGAGAAATGCTAAAAGGTTTTATCAAGAAGGCCCAAAAGTCCAAGGGATTTAAAAGTGTTGCTGGCCCTGCTCTACCACAATTGGCCAAAAATTCCAGACCGACCAATGGCGCTCTTAAGAAGGCCTTAGAAAAAATCACTAAGAAGACCGGGATCGGCCAATCATTATCGGCCAGTGGTGGCAAAGGCCTTACGGTAAAATCCTCTAACAAGTCAGACTTTCAATTTGACTTTGGAGGTAATAACAACTCTGCTCAAAAGGGCCGCGTTCAAAACTTTATGGATAAAAAATATCAATATAAAGACAACGATATTGTCAAAAAAAATGGTTCCAGTATTTGGAATATCATTTCCAAGCGCTACCTACAATCAGGCCTTAAACGTCTTTTTGAAGATCAATAATTTCTTGTCCCGTCAGGCCAAGTGCCTCGAACCAGGCCTGGGTTGGCCGTAAAATTTTACGCGCTTGCAAGTCGAAAAGAGCAATCTTAAGATCAAGGGTTGAGCAGACTTTGCCATCAGCATTAATCATTTCCTGATGAATATTACTCACTAAATGGTTATGCATGCCCTGATATTGGCTGGTAATATGAATAACTTCTCGATTGCAAATTTCCCTCTTAAATTGCAATTCCAAGGAGAGGATCACCGGCCCAAGCTGATTCTTTTGAACCTCTTTAAGACCGAAACCACGGTCGGTCACAAAGTCCCAACGTGCCTCTTCATAAATTTGCAAATAAGTGGCATTATTGACATGCCCAAAGGTGTCGAGATGTTTCTCAGTAATGAGAAGATCAAAATGAAATTGCTGGGCCATGGAAACTCCTGTACAAAGGGTAAGCAATACCGGAGATTTTGAAAAGAGACAAATTCTCGTTATTTATAGGCCCTCTGCCCTTTTGTATTAATAATCTTAACCGGAAGATCCTTATATTTATCAACCATATCTTTTAATTTTTGAGGATCCATGGGGCAGGTGACAGTCTTCCCGGTTTTAATTGAAATACGTTTCATTTGATATTTAATTTTACGAGTTAAACTCTTTGTGCGAAACCATGAACAATTAATCCCCTCATCAAAAGCATCATCCACATAATCTGAAAAATCGATAGGATTAGCGGCCTGCCAACCATCTTGGCCACAACTGATATAGGGACCCACTTTAAAGTTAGGGTCTAATAGATCCTCCCCCGTCATTAACATTTGATTCCAAAAGCGCATACCATTATAATTGGCGACGATATCCGCCCATGCGTAAACACCAGTAGTAGTGCTACCCATAATCCCACCTTCAATCTTATGGCCTTTTTTCAAAACTGAGGCGAGAGATTTCCCTTTAAGATAAACATTTTGAAAATAGTCAAAACCAGACCCTAAAAAATGCTCAAATTTATCAGAACCGATGAAGACACCATTAACTTTATAAAGCTTGGCCGAAGGGTCTTTAATACGAGAAAGGCCACCTTGAATAATAGATTCCCAAGGATAAAATTTTCTAAAAATTGAATGATGAAAAGGAATGGTATGGCGATCAATACTTGGGTCATTATTGATGGCATTGGTAAACTCGCCAAAGACATGATTACGGAATAATTTACGCAATTGTTTATATAAATATTTTTTACTGCAATGTTTTCCTTTTTTATGGTCCTTTAAATTGGCATTCTTGATCCCTATTTTTAAATAACGATTCGCGACCTCATTGATTTCAACAGTCATGTCTTCTAAAGGGTAAAAACGGGTTGTGAAACTATCAATTTCGGCCCCCGCGATAGAAGAAATGATAAAAAGGGAAAAAAGAGTTTTTTTAACAATAAAAGGCATTATAGCTCCACCAAATTGTCTAATATCTGCTTAAAAGTAATAACCCATTAAATTTAACAAGGCAACGCTACGCATTCAATGTGAGAGGTGAAATTTACGCAATAGGGCCATTTTCACACTATCTGCCGGCCCAGATTGGCCCAAAAGGTCTTATTGACCCCTATTTAGCGCCTTTTATCTTCTTACTGTTGGCATGAATCTTGGATCTTTAGGGGATGAATCACCACCAAGGAGATGGTATGAAAATCACAAGTCCCAAGTATCGCATTCTCTCTCAAGTCAGTCCCTATAAGGCGATTGGTGTTCACGTGATCTATATCACTTGGAGTTTCTCTTTATTTTTGGCCCTCATCTGGATTCTAAGACAGTCATAGGAGCCTTGCCACATCCCAATTGAAAATTTAGAATATTGTCAGGAAGACAAATAGGATAGAATCACGGATGAATGATCATAATCTCAAACAATTATGTCTCAACGAGTGGTGGAATTTACACGATTATTTAGATCGTATCCATCATGCTGTTGTCGATGTTTTGTCGGCCAAGAATTGGCCAACTCCCATTAAACACGGCCATGCCTGGCTGGATAATTTCCACCTGCTTTTAGACCAGCGTCTCTTTTCCAAACCCATGCACTCCCTTGACCGGGTCTATAAAAAGGACATGGATATCATCTGGGAAGAAGGCCTTAATCTCTTACAATTGGTACGTACACTTTGTATTGCTCAATTTGAAGGTCAACAGAAAATAGATTTCCTCTGCCAGGTGCTCAACCTCAACTATCAATACGCCTACAAAATGCATTTATGGCTAGATGAGCAGGATGTGGAAATCCAATTACCACGTAGCCTTTGGGCACACGAGCGTTTTGAGGACCACGAAGAAGTCCCTCTTTATGTTTTCAATGCTGCCAATTGGAATATCGAGCAAATCACTCTCACCGGTTGCCTTAAAGAACAACGAGAAAAGCGCCACCGAGAATGGATTAAGGAAGGTCATCACGCAATTATGGCCAAAGATTATAGTAATGCCAAAGAATCTTTCGACAAGGCCTTAAACCTTAAGGAGACGGCCGAAGCCTACACTCTTGTTGGCTGGACCTGCGCTCTAAAAGACGATATTACCCTGGCCAAATCTTTTTGCCTAAAGGCCATAAAAAAGGACCCCTCCTATGGCCCTCCTTATAATGATCTAGGGACCTATCTTCTCAATGATGGCGAAGTTAACGAAAGCCTTAAATGGTTTGATATGGCAAAAAAGGCCACTCATTACCAAAACCGTGAATACCCCTATATCAATAGTGGTCGGGCCTATATCGTTCTCAAAAAATATGAACAGGCGCTCGAGGAATTTGGCCATGCCCTCACCCTCGCTCCTCATCATGAAGAACTCCATCAAACCGTTGACCGCTTACGCCAATCTTTAAAGGAAAAACAATTAAACGATTATGAATCATTCAATCTCGAGGTCTAAATGAATGTGACGCGTGAGTCGCTCAATCAATTTCTAGAAACTACTTTAGGGCCTCATGAGTGGCAAGATTACGGACCCAATGGGTTACAAATAGAAGGTCAAACTCAAATTAAGCGTTTGGCCTTTGCTGTTTCTGCGACAAAAGAATCGATTCAACGAGCGATTCAATACAAGGCCCAAGGGCTGATTGTTCACCATGGCCTTTTTTGGAAATTTCACGGTACACGTACAATAACGGGCTCCTTTTACCAACGCGTGGCCCCTCTTATTAAGAATGATATTAATCTTTGGGGTTTTCACCTCCCCCTAGATGCACATATACCTCACGGCAATGCCGCGTCTTTGGCCCATTTATTAGATATGAAGCAGCTCCTCCCTTTTGGAGATCACAAAGGAATGCCAACTGGAGTCAAGGGTGTCTTTGAACCACCCATTGGGCCTGATCACCTTTTAAAGCGCATGGAAGTGGTCCTTGGACGCAAAGTCTTACACGCCAGCCCCAATTCTAGACCGATAAAAAGTATGGGTATCATTACGGGTGGTGCTAACAACGAGTGGGTTTATGCTCTTAAAGAAAACCTCGACGCTTATTGTACTGGCGAAATGAGTGAACATAATTGGCACGAATCACAAGAGTCTGGCATTCACATGTTTGCCGGTGGCCATCACGCTACTGAAAAATGGGGAATATTATCGTTAATGAAATTAATAGGTGATCATTTTGGTGTCGAAACTCAATTTTTCGATTCCGAAAATCCCGCTTAAACGATCCTTGTCGCCAAATTAACACCATGATAGCGTAGGTCAATCACAACAAGGATAGAAAAGGGTGAAAACAGTTATTTCCAGTGGCATTCGCTTTAATAAAGTCTTATTCAACTTAGTGACGAATATGTCGTTCATACTCATCACAGTTCTTGCCAATCTTCTCATCCTCGCTTTTTCCGCTGCTTTTTACCATTTAGAAATGGAAATCAATAATGCTGTTCATACTTTTTTGGACGCCGCTTGGTGGGGTTATTCAACAGCGACAGCTGTCGGCTACGGTGATATCATTCCAGTGACACCTGCTGGTAAAATCTTAGGAATCTTTTTAATGCTCACAGGAACGGCGATCTTTGCCATCTACACAGCTCTTTTTGCTCAAAGTATATTGGACGATGAGATTTTACGGTTGAATATTTTCTCTCGTCGTCAGAACAAAAAATAAAAATTAAAAAACCCTTATACTGACCTCTCCCCTATTAAATATGACTTTATTGAAATTACGAAAGGCCCCTAGCGTATAGACTTCAAACTCGCCATCTCTTTTCACCTTTAGGACCTGATTACCTTCACGACCAATAAGGTGATCTACCTTTTTCTGATCCTGAAAAAAAGAAAAATTATTTTCATTAAATCCAATAAAATCAGTCTCGATATTGAATGATTGAGCGTGATCAAAAGTTACATTATCCATGCAATGCGTATAATTTTTTTGGTGACAACAATTCTCATGAAGATAAAGGAGTTTGGCATTATGGATGGAAACTGAAACCTCAAGAAACCACAGCTTTTCTTTAGCACATTTTGACTCACGATCCGGGGACTGACCAAGAGAACAACCATTATCCAATGCTATCTTCTGAAGAGTTGGCCCTAAATCTTTGAATAATAACTTTCTCACCTTAGGAAAGACATTTCCTTTAATCCGTTTTAGATCTTTTACCACCAAACTAGAATTACTATGACAGGAAAAAGTAACTAATAATATAAACAATATCCACATTGACAATAAATCCCCATAAAAAATAATAATTTTAAAATAAAGTTATCATTTTTTTTTAATTTAATAACTAACCGGGAACGACAGAAGTGGCGCACATCCCGAAAGTACTTAATAATGGGGCTTTAGACATTCCCTCTAAGAATTAATTATTCTTAACTCAATGCCTGAGCATAAATTAATCAAGAACAAGGAAAGATATTAAATTTAAACTTTAATTGGCCAACAATGTCAGACGAGTCCATCGATAATAATCCTGAACGGAGATTACTCACATTTCTCTTTTGCATTTGGGCCTTAAGCACATTGGTGTAATTAATTTTAATGGCCCGTTCCGTAATATGAGCGCATTTGGAATTAATGGGTATTTTAATACGATTGGAAATCGTCCAATTCTCATCAACTTCACCTCCCCATTTTTTCATCACCAACGTCTTCTTTTTGGCCCTAGAGCGGACAAGGCCCTCAAAGTTTTGGAAAAAGCTTTTAAAGGCCAGCTTAACTCCCTTGTTGGCAAATGAGTACCCACGCATATCCATACTGACATCCAAAGATTTAAGGTTATAATTGACAGGCAGCTTACTGGTTAAAATCATATGACAAACTTTATGATCTACCTCTTTGTCACTGCGTCGTGCCGCTTGGGGGTGCTCATCGGAGATCTCTTCATTATCATTATCACCATCAAATTGAGGGACCTCGACGGAAAAAGCATCGAATAAAACCGTAATGGTTTTTTTATCTGGTGTTAAGATCGTGCTGGTACTCCCAGCAGGGCAACCTGTTCCTCGCAATATGACTCGATCAAATTGAAAATCTCCTTGTGCCAATATGATCTCACTTGGAAAAAACAAGCTGATACAAATGATAAAAAGGCGGGGGAAAAATCTCCCCGCCTTATGGTTAAATTTTGTCATTAATGGACGATTCATAGGATTGCTCCTTAACATCTTTTCCAAGCAAGGCGATAAATAATCCCCGCTTTAAAGTCCGCTGTATCTACTGTCGCCATCGCCTCAGTGGCCCGATTGTAATTGAGAACCACCATACTAGAATTGACTCTTAAATTGACGTCATCACCACAACGTGACCACACTAAAGTGGCCAGGCCAAGGGTATTATCGAGGAGATAATTGCGATCAGAAAACCCTCTAAAACTTGTTGAATAACGAGGTCCTCTGATACCAGCGAAAAAATACTCCACATTGAAACGAGCAGTCGCGCCACGAGGTAAGAAAAGATACCCTCGATAATCGACATCAACGATTGATAAGGAAAAGCCTTGGGGAATATGGACAGGTATGGCGATATTACAAGTCTTGCGACCAACTCGACTTGGTAAACTACCACCTGCTGCCACTACATATTCATCAAATAAAATACTTAATGATTTACGATCAGGACTTAATGTTGCCGAAGCGGTACCGGCCGGACAGCCTGTTCCACCATATCCAGGAACACCTAGACGAATATCATCCGCATAGGCTTCTGGAAGCGTAAATCCGAGAATTAATAAAAGACAAAAGGGAATACAAAAGACTTTTTTTAATCCATTCATTTTAAACTCTCCTTATTAAGTAGTTTTGAAAAACATAAAATATAGAGACACAAAAAACTAACGAACTATTTGAAAAAAGGACCAAAATTAAAGAACTATTGAGAGATAACCACACAGATTATCATAAAACCTTTATTTTTTATGGATATTTAGCATAAATAAAAAAAAGAATCTAGACGTTGTGAGTAATTCAAAAAAATGAAGGGCCTTGACTAGGCCATTAGAGACATTGGCCGAGGGCCTTGATTAATAATTCAATATTTTCTCGTTTAGACGATGCTCCCATCAGGCCAATACGCCATACTTGACCGGCCAAAGGGCCAAGACCTGCGCCAATCTCAATATTAAATTCACTAAGGAGCCTTGAGCGAATAAGCCCCTCATTCACCCCCTCGGGAATTTTGATGGCATTTAATTGCGGCAAGCGAAATTCTTCTGCCACAAAAAATTCGAGACCAAGTGAGGTCAATTCACTTTTTAAAAGAAGGTAATTCTCGTGATGACGGCGCCAAGAATTTTCAAGTCCCTCTTCCTTTAAGAGTCGTAGGGATTCATAAAGAGCATAGAGAGAGTTTACCGGCGCAGTATGATGATAAGAACGCTTTTTGTTCTGACCCCAATATTCCATCACTAAATTAAGGTCGAGAAACCAACTTTGAACTTTCGTGCGACGCCTAGAAATAACCTCCACCGCACGATCACTAAAGGATACCGGAGATAGGCCTGGTACACAGGAAAGGCATTTTTGGGAACCTGAATAAGTGGCATCAATATGCCACTCGTCTACTTTAAGGGGCGATCCCCCAAGGGCCGTCACGGTGTCCACAATAGAAAGAACATTAAACTCACAGGCCAGAGCACAAAGAGCTTTTACATCACTTAACACGCCGGTTGACGTCTCCGCATGAACAAACGCCAAGGCCTTAACTCCCTTATTTTGAGAGAGGGCCTGGCGAACCTTTTGAGGATCAACAGGTTGACCCCATTCATGATCAACGATTATTGGTATAGCACCAATGCGCACGGCATTTTCCACCATGCGTTTGCCAAATACCCCATTGATACAGACCACCACTTTATCACCAGGTTCAAGTAAGTTCACAAAACACGCTTCCATTCCGGCAGAACCCGGAGCTGAAATGGGCAAGGTCAAACGGTTTTTAGTTTGAAAGGCATATTGCAAAAGTCTTTTAATATCATCCATAATGGTGATAAATTGTGGGTCCAAATGCCCCAAGGTCGGCAGAGACAATGCCTGTAAGACATCGGGAGAAACATCACTAGGGCCTGGGCCGAGTAGAATTCGCTTTATAGGGTTTAATTTTTTCATCACACCATTATAGTCAAAAGATTAGCGACTGACTATTCTTGTCCAATTGTATGCCTGGCCTACTCAGCGCACCACGCTTTCTTGCGCATATTTGAACAGAAGCTGACATTCTCTTGACAATTTTTAAGGCCTAATCCGTCATACTGATAACAGGGTTTAAGAGAAAGATATTTTTTCTCCCACACACAAAATATTGAGAGGCCAGACGGGGCCATTCAATATTTTGCTCTTCCAGCCTATTTTTTCCTTACCCGTCCTCCTTCCTGGTTTGAAGCCGTTCAAACCAAACATGTCGTTTTAAAAGAGGGGGTCTTAATTACGAGACTCCCTCTTTTTTTTTCAACGGACTTCCCTTTTCGCGATATAATCCTTATTGTTTTCCAGATTAAAAACACCGATCTGACCACTCTTTTTCCATAAAAAAAAAGTGGAAAAGAATTTAAATCTTAAGCAACGACTAGGACACAATAGATGCTCCCTTTTATCCATTTCTCTCAAGAAGTTAAAGAAGCTTTCGCCAACAACCTTCCCATTGTCGCTTTAGAGTCGACTATTATTTCTCATGGCATGCCTTACCCACAAAATTATGAAACCGCTAAGCAGGTAGAGCAAATGGTGCGCAATAATGGCGCGACTCCTGCCACCATATGCCTAATGGATGGTAAAGTTTTAGTCGGTATGTCTGAAAAGCAAATCCAGATCTTAGCACAGGCGGGCCCTTCTCAAGTAGAAAAGGTTTCTCGGCGCGACCTTTCAGTCATTTTGTCGCAAAAAAAGATGGGTGCCACGACGGTTGCGGCGACAATGATGATTTGTGAAATTGTGGGCATTAAAGTTTTCGCTACGGGCGGTATTGGAGGAGTCCATCGAGGCGCCGAACTTAATTTTGATATTTCGGCGGATCTTGAAGAATTGGCACAAACTCCAGTCTGTGTCATTTGCGCTGGGATTAAGGCCATTCTCGATGTCCCCAAAACTCTAGAATATCTCGAAACAAAAGGGGTTCCTGTATGGGGTTACCAAACTAAAAAGCTCCCTCTTTTTTATACTCGCGAAGGCCAATATCGGGTGGATCATTGTTTTAATGATCTAAAGTCTGTAGCAGAGACCCTCACCATCAAATGGACTATTTCCAATCGTGGCGGAGCGCTTCTCACCAACCCGGTACCACAAGCAAATAGTCTCGATCCAAATGTCATGGAGAAGGGAATTGATGAGGCCTTGGCCCAGGCCACAAAAAAAGGAATTAAAGGCAAAGAGATAACTCCTTTCCTTCTCGCAAAAGTGAAAGAATTAACTGGTGGAAAATCACTGGAAAGTAATATCGCCTTAATTTTAAATAATGCCAAAGTGGCGGCACAATTGGCACAGCAGATGAAAAAATAAGAACTCTTTCAAATTTTTTTGATGCAATTATTTTATTTACTTGAAGCCGACCGCTAAATTAAAAAAAGAATCATTCCCCTACCAGTTCTGTTGGCAATCATGCTGAGAATTATAAACATAGGCCTTCTTGATGACATCCTCGCCATAACCTTGAAAGACATTTTCTTTTATTTGTTTGGGATAGATCGAACGCTCGCCATCCCACCAGGCCATCATCGAAAGTGCTTTTACGGCACAGCGATTAACGACCTTTTCACCAGCGCCATAATTTTCTGTTAAGGTAATAAAAATACCTGTGCGTCGCTCATCATAGCGAGTCATTTTGGTGGTTGAAGCTGCTTTAATAGGTGCCAGCTTTGATGCGACGTTCTTTGGTGGTCTTTTTTGCTCTGATTTTTCATTTTTTTTGGCCTTATCAATAACCACAGCAGTTAAGGCCGCGGCACCACCACCGATAAGGGCCCCCGTCAGGCAAGACGAGAGGATAAAATTGATCAATATGAGTAAGGTCCATTTAATGGTCATAAAATCTACCTTTTTTATTGATTATAAATCAATTTTAGATATATGAAATAGATTTTATAAAAATATCATTATTTGTGAAAAGAAGTATTATGGAAGTCAACATGCGAGCTCTTTTCAAATAGCAACTCTTTCTCCTGACGAGCGCCCGCTGCAATTGTTGAGGCCTTTTTTTGCCGGTACTCTAGGCATGCTTTAAATTGAGTATTATTTTGAACGAGTAAAAGCTCAAGCTTCTCTTTTGTATAATTCTCAAGCTTTTTATCAATACGAGCAATCATTTTACGCAGATCTTCATGGTGACGCTGATATTTCAAATCTTTTAAACGTGCTTGTTCAATTTCTTTAGAGTGAATGAGAAAAATATACTCATCATAACCGGTATTACCACAATACCGCTCCTCCATCTTCTCTTCCATCATAAATTCTTTTTCTTTTTTTGACTGCTTTAATTTTTCACAAGCGGCCATTTTTTTATAATTGTCGGCCAATAATTCCTTTTGCTTTTCCTCTGTATAAAATTTTAAATCATTTTTTATGGTAGCAATTGCTTTCTTGATTTCCTCGTGATGTGCTTCATATTTCATGTCGTTTAAGCGAGAGCTTTCTATTGCTAAGCTATGTCGGAGTCCAACATAAGCATCATAGGCCGTAGGTCCACAAATTTGTTCAAGGCCATTCTGAGATTCAAGGCCTGCAATATTGAAAGATAAAATGGCCATTAATGTGATTAGGATTAAATTTTTCATTTCACCCTCCAAATCTCTTGATAATAGTTCTTATTCTGCTGCAATGGAGAGGCCAATAATATTTAATACGATTCACCTAAATACCATATGATAGAAAGCTTCCCCCATGAAAAAACTTAGACAATGTTTAGTTTCTAGTCGATTGTGAGCTCTTTGTAATACGAACGACCTAGGTGAATAATAAAGGAACTCGAAACGCCACCATGCCAAGATATTGAAGGTTTTGTAATGGTTAGGCTTAACCTTCAACTCTTAAACATTAATCAGAGTAGAAAAAACTAAGTTGTTAAAATGTATTCATTTATTTCCATTTTAAAGGCCTTTTATATATGTCAGTTTTTTAACAGGTATGTAATTTGTGGGAAATCACCATGAGACGAGTGCTACTTTGTACTAATATCCATTAATATTATTAATACTGACACAAAACCCGGCCAGTGAATCTCAAATGAGTAGACAAAGATTATATTAAGGCCAGCTGTCGTTTAGGCCCATCCGGCCTTAGGGAAAGTGACAAATGAAAAAACAAGAGATCATGACAATGAGTAGAAAGTTATTTATCAATTCTTTTATTTTGTTTTTAGCATTAATTTCCGTATCAACAACAAACGCTAGTGGACCGCACAATTGTCTCGATCTGATGATGCCTATTCTCAATAGGTCTGCACTACAAACTCCATCAGTTGACTCAAATTTAACCACCTACTCCTCGCAATTTATTGCGAAAAAATCTGCCGACAATATATCAAACTTAATTGCAGAACTCGGTCAACTAACCTCCGATGAATTAAAGATAAAAAATGCCGTTTTAGATCTTGAGCCAATATTAGAGCATCGCACTTCTGTGGATGCAATTCCGTATATTATCCAGTCCAACGGTCTTCTTTCTGTAGAGAAAAGAAATGAGCATGCCATTACACAAGTGAGAAAACAGTATGTTGCCCAAGATGAAGAAACGATATACGGAGCCCACCGATTTGTTTATTTTTCAGTAACGATGTCTAGCTATCAAGGCGATGTGAGATATGGTAAGACGATTCTCCAAATATCTAAGGATTTGCCTGTTGCCCAAAATGTTTGGGGGAGCCGTAGGTCAAGTTGGTTTTATACCCGGGAAGCATATCGACACTTAGGAATTCCAATAAAAGAGGATAATGCCCCAGAAAAAGTGATTGAGCTGGCCAGAGAATTATTCAATCGAGAAATTTTTGTTTGGCGAGATTTTCCAGTTTATTTTGCTTTAGAAGCGATTAAAAAGTTTCGTTCTTTGAGTTTTAATGAGAAGGAGACATTTCTATTGTTGGTTAAAAATGGTGCCATTCGGGATGCTCTAAATAAATACGAACTCGGCTATCTCGAAGGAAAAACGAAAGACAGGATCAACCTTGAATTTATGAATCTCTAGCTTTAAGGCCGAATCACTTTAAATAAAATAAACCTGCGACTTAAAGACCAAAGGGAGCAATGCTTCCGGCCCCTTCTCGCACGAGAAAGGGACTCTCTTCATTACAAAAATCGATAATGGTTGAAGGTCCAACAAAGTCATACTCTCCAGGGTCTAGAATCATTTTTACGGAACTTCTAAATTGCTCTTCAAGTAATAGTCCGTAAATACTATCAGCATCTTCAAGGCCAAGCTCATCTGGATCAATATGGCCGGCCATCAAGACTTGATCATTTAAAAGATGATTGATTAGCTTACCAGGTGCAAAACGAATGCCCACTTGGTGATCAACGTGAGAGGCCTTTAAGGCCTTCGTGATTTTTTTAGTGGCCTTAAAAATAAAAGTATAATGGCCTGGTACTTTATTCTTTAAAAGACGAAAATGAGAATCGCTAATATAGGCCACTTCTTGGGCCTGTGACCAATTATTAATGAAGAGACTGAAATGTTTTTTTTGATCTTTTTTCCGAGCGCGATAAAAAGCATCGACTCCCTTCTTAGAGAAAGGATTACACGCCATCACCCAATTGGTATCAGAGGGGAAAATAATCAACTCGCCTCTTTCTAATAGCAATTTCGCCTTATTTATAATGCGGCCATCAGGGTTATTTCCAATAATATATTCAACCATGGTTAATCCTCTAAGAAATAATTGCGAGGTAAACCGCCTGCTTTGGAAAGTCGGTCCATATATTGGCTGACATTTCCTGTGGTTTTTAGGCCCTGAGCATCACCTTTCGCTAAACTTTGGGTGAGATAATTTCCATCTTCCATACCACCCAATTCAATAATTTCCTCGATAAAGCGATTCCCCTCTTTATCTCGATTCAGGTAGATGATAAAGTGAACAGCACTTGTCAAATACCGTCGAATCACCGGGACGGGGATTTCATGCTCACTGCCCATCATAAAAAGGCTTTCCATGCGAAATAAGACCTCGCGTGCATTATTGGCATGAATCGTGGTCATGGATCCTTCATGTCCTGTCATCATTACTTGAAAAAGGTCATAAAGCTCCGCTCCGCGAACCTCACCTACAATAATACGATCTGGTCTCATGCGCAATGAATGCCGTATCAATTCTTTGGCGCCAGTTGATGACTGCCCATTAGTATTATTCATTTGGGTCAAAAGCTTTACTGAATTAGGGTGCTTAATATTAATTTCTTCCGTATCTTCAATAAGAATCAAGCGCTCATTAGGAGGGATGAGCTGCAAAAGAAGGTTAAGTAAAGTAGTTTTCCCACACCCCGTAGCTCCGGCCACAATAATATTAAAATGGCCTTTAATCATCGCCTTAATAAAAGGGCCCCATTTCTCTGTGAGACCAAAAATACCTGGATTTTGGTCAAGTGTATAAGAGCGCAATAAATATTTACGAATGGTTACCACTGGCCCTTCACTGGCATAGGGCTCGCAAACGGCGTTGATACGTGAGCCGTCAGGTAAAGTTCCATTAAAAAGTGGATGATCACGATTAAATATTTTTTGATTATACTCCGCAACCTCTTCAATAAATTCATAAATATCATTAGTCGTGAGTTGGTAATTTAATTGAATGAACTTGCCATTAATTTCGACAAAGACCCGGTCTTCATGATTAACGACTATTTCAGTGACACCTTTTTTCTGGTTGAGGTCTTCCAATAATTTCCACATCAAATTCTCGCTCGTCCCCATCATAATATGACCTCACTGTGAAAAAAATCCTTCTCCCCTATGGAGGCGCCATATTTAAGCAAATTTCTGGCCATCGTTTCCTGGTCCTCAAAAGATAATTGTGAATGAATTTTATTGAAGCCCATTCCCGCCTGAATCAAGCTTTCCAGTTTTTGAGGCCCCAAAAATTCATTCAAATGAAGGAGAATCAATATAAGCCAGTCCACTTCAGGTTTGCGGCCATTCATTTGATCCATTAATTCAAAAATAGAGGGAGGAACGAGATCAGTCATTTGATACTCCAGGCCTTGATTAAGGCCATCAATATAAAAGTAAAGGCCCAATAAAAGCCCGCGAGAATAACCAGGTAAACTATAATCATCTGCTTTCATTGCAAATTTTAAAGGCCATTCTTCGGCCATCGGTAATTTCTCTAATTCTGGATATTTCTCCTCCAAAAAGTGGCGAATTAAACGATTACGCAGTCCCAGCCAGCCAATAGAAGTGACCATTTTTTCCGGTCTTCCTTGATCATCCAAATCGGATAATTTTGTTTCTGCCAAATAACTAAGAAAGGCATTCTCTTTAAAATAATGAGGTAGCTTGAGAAAGAGAGGCCCTGTAGAAGTCATGTTAGACTTTAATAGGGGAAGGATCACACGTGGTATATCTACATAACGAAAATTAATCATTCTCTTATTTTAGCGAAAAGCAGCAATATGAGCAAAATTTCAAGTATAATAAATGAAAGGAGAAAAAATGCGCGCCCCTATCTTAGAAGAACTTGAGTTTTTTGGTCTAAACCCTGATCAGATTGAGGTTGCCATGAAAAACAAAGTCCCACAAGAGCACCCTTACTTTGTCGACCTTCACAAAGTCCCCGCTAATGAAATTGTTAATGTCTTAACTACCATTAGCGACTGTTTGGAACGGAAGGGACAATACACCCCCTTCCCCTATCCTTTTTATGTTATCACTCCTCACCTCAAAGAGTTTTCCTTTTTAACGCTTATACCCTCGCGCTCTCAATTGCCAGGTCATTTTCAGCGCAAAACAAAGCGCCTAAAGGCAAAAGAAAAAAGCCTTTTAAACAAAACTAATGTACAGGCAAAAAAATTGGCCAATCTCAATATCGAAGAGCAATTAAAATATTTAGAAACTATTCGCCCTCTTCAAAAGGAATTAAAAGAAATGACCACCTATAATGCTTTTTTAGAGCAATTATTAAATAAACTCAAGGCCAAGGTAAAAGCATGAGCAAAAAAATTAAATTAACAAATGGTCAAATCAAAGAACTCAAGGGCTTTGAAGATGTCGTTGATTTAGTCTTTGAGGGCAATCCGGAACTCCAAGCAATGGATTCTCGCCGCAGTAATGATAGTTACGATCTCTATACCTTTTTGGAAACGGAAAATACCCGTCTTGCTCTTCTCCATGATTTTTTCGCTAATAGAGTGAAAATCCATGAAGAGAACCCTCAACTCATGGAGCTGATCGAGGAACAAAGAAATTATATGTTAAAACTCGAAAAAGAAATTCTCACCCATTTAAGTGGACCTCAGGCCCCTTTTCAACGGCGCGTATCAGTCATTTTTAACCAGGCCTTTGGGCTCAAACCAGAAGAATAGGTCCACCCATATGCTTAAAATCGTCATCACTCATTTCGCTTAAATCATAGCCATCGAGATGCCGCGTAAGAATTGTATTTAAATAATCCTGAAAGATGCTTTTTTGATCCATGCCAAAAGAAGTTAAAAACTGATCCCTCTTTTCCCTCAACTCATCAGTTATAGTGAGCTTGCCGCTATCAGCTCCAATCGCAATTAAAAATTCTTTGATCTCATCAACTTTAAGCCCCAGTTTTTCCCCTTTGTGCTTCTCAAAATGCCCCAAAAAGTGATTGATAAAACTGGATAAGAGAATCGATTCAAAATCTATTTCGGGAACTTGATAATTAAGATAATACTCATCCTGTAAACGACCATTATTTTTCAATTCACTAAAAGATGTTCGCATAGAGGAGATAAAAGGCATTTGTTCAATCAAAAGCTGGCATTGGACGGCCCACGGAGTATAAACGATCATGGAATTTAATAGTTTTGCCTTGTCGGCCAGATCTGGCCGGAAACGAGAAGGCCGTAAAAAGCTATTTTGAATAAACTCAACCCAATACTCTCCTAGAAAGGCCTCGTCCTCACCATCAAATTGATGGGAGCTAAGTGCTTTTTTAACCTTACGCAATTCACTACGCACCAACGTGACACCTACCCGGTAGATATCAGTAAATTCATATTTTGAAAAAATCCCCTCTTCGAGACCCTGCCCATAAGATTGGGACTTAATATAATCAAAACCTAATTCGAGAAGGCTTCGAGTGAGCTCACCGACTCGAGAAACCGCTAGGCTTCCCGCTTTAAGCGCTTCATTTAAGGCCAGGCCAGCGTTCACCAATCGCATAAAATTAAATTGTAAAAACTCTTGTCGCTTTTCATCTTCAAGGAGGGCCAATTCTTTTTCAATATCACCTAGGGCCTCATAGGGCCGTAAACTAGTGGAGTCGAGAATTTGATTGTGGGAAACGCGGTCAATTTCTCCAGTGGACTTAACTTTTTTTTGCAAATAATTATCCATGACAGCAATATTAGCAAACGCGGTATCGACATTAAGTGCCTCATGATAATCAACAAAACCAAAATCGCGCAACCGCTCTTTCTTTAAGGTGTATTCGTTTTCTTCTAATTGCAGGTAAGAGGTTGATACCATTTTAAAGAGAAAAGTATATGCCTTTTCCACGCCCCATGTGCCATATAATTGGCGAATCAATTCCCGCACTTCATGCGCGTATTCAAAGGTCTCATCATATTCAATTAATAATAAACTATCATCGGTTAAAAAATAGAAATCATGATCAGGGTAAAGCGGTTCTTCAACATCAAAGGTCCATATATTGATACGGGCCTTAAGGAATAAAAGGAATTCAGGGGACTGTGCCATTTCAAAACGGATGAATTCCTCTTGACACCCTTCGTAAGCCTGGATCCAGAAATTAAAAGCATTAGCATCGATGTTATCTCGCGACCAAAGATCTAAGTCGCGAAAAGTTTGTCTTTGCTCAATACTCAAACGAGGTAGTATTTTAGCGACTTCATCGCTATTAAGACTTTTTATGGCAAGATAAAGCGGCTGGTAGGGAATATTAACCAACTCAGCATCAGTTTGAATCAATTGGTGGATTTGATCAAGACCCTGATAATTTTTGGCCTCGAGCGCCATAATCTCTAAAAACGTTTTTTTCACCATTTACCTCATTTTTGTTAGGCGCTATATTTACCAAGGGAGAGGGCAAAATTCTAGTTCTTATTGATCCTGGCATTGATAATACACATTCTCTTGGGCATTAAAAAGCTCATCTAGGCCCGCATGATCCCCCTGCCATTGCAACCATTCTTCGATCCGTTCACGCTTTAAAAAAAGCGGACACCGCTCATGGCCATGTTCTACAATTTCAGGATTCGGCCGATCGGTAATAATCGCAAATGAATAAAAACCATATTTTTTTTGCGGTTCCTGCCAATAATCAAAGAGACAGGGGGCCCACATAAATTCCCGGTCTTTTGGCCGAAAGGAAACCAATTTGGACTTTCCAGACTCCCCTGGCACCCATTCATAAAATTCCTCAAAAACAATCAGCCCATGATTATGACCTAATAACGTCTTCCAGCTTTGGCGAGTCCATAGAGAGTCCCGACGGGCATTAAAAAGATTATATTTGGCCGGAACCTCTTTCGGACTACCGGCCGGTCGTAACCGATAGCGCATCGGTCTAATAATTTTCTGCCCTTGCTGCATGGTAATAATGGGAGAAAAATAATTGGGAAAAATGCGGTTTTGGGCATCCGGGGCCTTAAACGTCTTGGCCATCGACTGGCCTAAGTGATGGAATTGTTGAAAGGCCTGCCGGTCAATTTTGGCGGAAAATTGATTCGCTAACGTATTGAGATCGCGAATAACCTTCAAAGAAAAGCACATTTTCTACCTCCATTGAAGAAGAATCTTACCGGCACTTTCTTTATTCAAAAGGCGGTCATAGGCCTTTTGCCCCTGAGCCGCTGGTATTATAACATCAATGACAGGTTTTGGCGCCCAAAGGCGAAAGGCATCTAAGGCCCGGGTGATGAGCTCCTGGTTGTTAAACAGATGTAAAACATTAAGACCGCCAACGATGCGATTATCATTCATCAATGGAATAGCGCCGAAACGAGGCGTTTGGAAGAGCCCCTTTAAAAGGGTAATAGGATTAAGGCGGTGCCCTTGAAAAAAAGAGCTCGCGCCTAGGGCAATCATTCTCCCCATAGGCGCCAAGCGTTTATAATTATCTTTGAGGAATTTGCCACCTCTAGTATTAATAATAATGTCATATTGATCTGTGGTTTGATGCCATTCTTCAAAGGTTAAGGCGAGCATTCCTCTTTCCTCAATTAGACCTTTTTTATAAGGACTTGAAGTGAGGCCAGTCATGGTTAAATCAAATTTCCTAGCATAATGGCCAAGCATAACTCCCAACGAACCAGAAGCACAATCCACCAAACATTTCTCACCTGGCCGTAGGCGCGCCATTTCTTCAAGAGCAATAAAGGCCGTGAGAAAACTGACAAGAGAGCCTGCTCCCTCGGCCAAAGTATGACTATTGGGTAAAACAAGACAGTGGGAAGCGGCGACTGTAATTTCCTCGGCCATCGCACCGAATTGACGCCCCCCCATGACTTCATCCCCTTCTTTAAAGCCGACAACTTGACTACCAACGGCCAAAACCTTGCCGCTGAATTCATACCCGGGAACAAAAGGATAACTCGGTGCATCCGGATAAAGGCCCATATACATCATCACATCGGCAAAATTAAGCCCAGAGTAATAGGTTTGTATATGCAGATCATGAGGACCGAGAGAGACGCTTGGCCTTGTATCCCGGCAATACTCTAATTGATAACGTTTTTTAAGAAGAATGTGTGACATAGTGACGACCTGTGTTTGGCCATCTGGCCTTTGGCATTATATAACCTTTCATTTCGCTGCATATTTTGCTTAATCCTAGAGGAATTGTCCATGCGTAAGGACCAGTTTAGATTTACCACCGACCCCAATCCCCATGTTGCCCGCGGTCGAGAGATTGTTAAAAAGTACCCCGAAGTGAGAGAATTAATGGGACCCTATCCCCTGTCTGCTCTCTATATTCTAGTATGGACCGCTATTCAAGTCGCCATTGCCTTATACTTAGGTCTTAATGACCTCTCCTGGGGATGGGTTTTATTGGCGTCTTTCCTCATTGGCGCCATTATGAATCATGGACTCTTTGCAATGATGCATGAGGCGGCCCACGATCTCATTGTCAAAGGCAAAAATAATAATCGGATTCTTGGTATTATTTGCAATTTGGCGCAAGGTTTTCCCAGTGCTATTGGCTTTCGAACTTTCCATATTATCCACCATGCGCATATGTCAGAATATGATTATGATGCAGATATGGCCTTTCATAAAGAGGCCCAATGGGTTGGTCGTTCACCTTTCCGTAAAATTATTTGGTTTCTTGGGTTTCTTGCTGTTGAAGCGGTACGCCCCATGCGCCTCAAAAAAGGCAGTCTAATCGACCTATGGTTAATAATTAATTTTGTCGCTGTCATCGCTTTTAATACTCTCATTTATTGGTGGGGAGGACCTCAGGCGCTCGGCTATCTTCTGCTTTCAACTTTCTTCGCTGTTGGTTTACACCCCGTTGGAGCGCGCTGGATTCAAGAGCATTATCTTTTTAAAGAAGATCAAGAAACCTATTCCTATTATGGCATCTTAAACAAGATCAATTTCAATATTGGCTACCATAATGAGCACCATGATCTCTTTAAAGTTCCTTGGATTCACTTACCCAAACTCAAAGCGATGGCACCTGAATTTTACGATGAACTTTACGCTCATCAATCATGGACTAAATTATTATTACGTTTTATTTTTGATAAAAATTTAACCCTTTATTCTCGTATCGTTCGTCCCTCGACGAAGGGTTATGAGGTCTAAATAAGGATAGGAGAACTTATGGATTCAAGAGTTTATATTGATGGCGCGACAACAACAGAGTCAACAAATTTCACCGCCATGGGAGAGCGAGTTTCTAAAGATGAGACTTTAAGGCTACTTCATAGTGGTATTGGTCTTTCTACTGAGGCCGGTGAAATTCTCGACAACCTTAAAAAGCATATTTTTTACGGTAAAGACATTGATCGCGTTAATTTAGCGGAAGAGATGGGCGATATTTTCTGGTATCTAGCAATAATGGCAGACGCACTGGACCTCCCTTTTGAACAGATCATGGATACCAATCTAAAGAAATTGAAGGCCCGTTATGGGGATAAGTTTGATGCTAAAGCGGCCAACCAGCGCAATCTCAATACAGAAAGAGATATACTTGAACAGGGCCTTTAATGGCCTGCTTTTATTGATCGATGCGATTACCAAAAAGCCCTCTGATATACTGGTCTATCTCCCGTCTTAACCAAGAGATTTCCTCGGGTGTTGCCCCATTCTTGGCAAGGCAGGAGATAATTGAAAATACTTGAGACAATTTTTTTGGCGTCATGAAATCATCCTAAAATATGGAAAAATGTTCTTCTACTACAATTATACCCCAAGACAGTGCCCTGACCCAACCGATAAATCAATTATGCCGAGGAGGGTATAAATGGAAGAATTAAAGGCGACACGTAAGGACCTACAATGGGCACGACGCTTTTTTCATTGCTGCATGGGGGTTTTGGTGGGAACCGTCTATCGATACCTTTTAACTCATACCCAATCCATTACCATTTTGGGGCTTTGTGCCTCAATTGTTTATGTTCTTGAACAATTTCGAATTAATTATCCCGCTTTGGCACAAAAAATCGCTCCCATGATCAAAAACATATATCGTGCAGAGGAGCAATTAAAAGAATCTGCCGGCATTCCCTTTATTATGGGAATTCTTCTCACTATTATAACCTTCCCTAAATTACCGGCAGTCATCGCCATTTACACCCTTGGAATTAGTGATCCCTTATCAGCAATTATTGGTATTCGCTTTGGTAAACACCATATCGTCGAGCATAAAAGTATCGAGGGCTCCACGGCCTTCTTTTTATCTCATTTCTTCATCGTCCTCTTTGTTTATTATTCGGCCAACCTTTTAGATTTTAAGGTTGCTATATTTGCCTTTATTAGCGCGACAATCATATCGGGGTTTGAAATGTTACCTATTAAAATAGATGATAATCTCACCATTCCCTTGATCACGGCGATAGTGACGTGGACCTTATGTGCTCTCTTTAGCATCCCTGTATCATGACAATAAAGACAAAGTTACTTAGCACCGAAATACCACTGACTTATTTTGAAAAAAATGAGAAAGAGAACTGCCAGTACCGAGTTTTACTATTGCACGGCTTTGGGCAAAAGGCCGCCTTTATGATGAATCACTGTGCCCCACTCTTTAATCGCAATACCCATATTATTGCCCCAAACGGGCCCTTCCCGCTTTTAGGCCGCTTTCCACTTGAGAAAAGTGAAAATGACCTGATCAAGGGATACGCCTGGTATTTCTACGACGCCAAAGAAGATCGCTATCTTATTGATTATAAAACTCCAGCGCTTTTATTGCGCCAATTGCTTTTATCCTTTGATGACCAATTACCCTTACATATTATTGGTTATTCTCAAGGAGGCTACCTCGCCCCCTTTCTCATCGACAAAAGTTTATCAATCCATAAAATAACTGCCATTAATGCCTCCTATCGCTTCGACCTTATTCCCTCTTTTTCGGGTGCCAGTATTGAAGTAAATGCCATTAATGGAGAGTTAGATATGATGGTGGACCCTCAATTATCCCATGAGCGCTTTTTATTATGGCAAAAACGCGACCATTTTACGGGTAATTTTTATTTAATTGAAGATGAGGGCCATCGTTTAAAAAGGCCAATTCTCGAAAAATTAAAAGAACTTATCCCTTGAAATCAATTTCCCATGTCTTTTTTCTGTTCAAAATGGGCCTTCGTGAGGAATTCCTTATATGGGGCCAAGACAAAATATAGTGAATCTATTATAATATTGGCATGAAAAATCTAATTATTGGTCAACGTTATATGAGTGTTGCCGAGCCCGAATTAGGGCTTGGTTTGGTAGTAAAAATTGAAGATAAAACATTGGTTGTTTCCTACCCTGCATGCGGTGAGCAAAGGCGATATGGTAAAAAAACAGCGCCATTAAAACGAATTTTATTTGAAATTGGTGATGAAGTCGTTTCGAACAATCAAGTAAAATTTATTGTGAGTCAGACTATAGAAGATGATGATGGCCTTATTATTTATGTCGGCCAAGATATCAATCAGGCCTTCAAGGAATGCGACCTTTTAGATTCTATCAACTTTCATCGCCCGGAAGAAAAGCTACTCAACCTTGGAACGGATTCACAAGAACTCTTTAATTTACGATATCAGACAATCAAACTTAAAACCTGGCTCAGCTCTAACCCTTATTATGGCCTGATTGGGGCGCGAATAGGCCTCATTCACCACCAATTATACTTAGTGAATGAAATAGTAAAACGCATTCATCCACGTGTACTACTGGCAGATGAAGTTGGTCTTGGAAAAACTATTGAAGCGGGACTCATTATCCATAAACTTTTAATTACGAATAGAATTGAAAGAGTCTTGATTGTTTTACCCAATGCTTTATGCTTCCAATGGTTTTTAGAAATGTATAGGAAGTATAACTTATCTTTTACCGTAATATCAGAATCTGATACCCTAAATAATCAAACCAATCCCTTTGATGAAAATAATTTTGTTATTACGAGTATTCAATTAATTAACTCTTCTGAAAAAGTAAAACAAAATATTCTCGACGCTAAGTTTGACTTATTAGTAGTCGATGAAGCTCATAGAATGGAGTATAGCGAAGGTAATCCCAGTGAGACCTACCGAAATATCGAACAATTAGGGAGTCATATCAAGGGCCTCCTTTTATTAACGGCAACACCTGAAATGTTTGGCCTTGAAGGTCATTTCGCCAGACTTAAACTCATAGATCCTGACCATTTCTTTGACTACCAAAAGTTCATCAAAGACCATGATGTATTAAATGACATGGCATTGGTTGGAAAAAAGCTTGTTGAGAAAGTTCCACTTGATGCTGCTGACCGAGCAATTTTAGATAAAATTGGAATAGAAGAAACCAACGATGATGAAATTCTCAATTCTTTAATTGACCGACATGGAACGGGAAGAATTTATTTTAGAAATACCCGGGCCGTTATGTGTAAGACATATAACTTCTTTCCTGAGCGCTTTCTTCACCCTATTCCTTTGGGTGAATCCTCAGACGAAGAAATAAATTATGTCAATTATGCCCCTGACGAGCATTTTACAAGTTCATCATATCAATTGCGTTTAATATGGCTCATCGAGTTTTTAAAATCTAATCCCAAAGAAAAAATTCTCTTAATTTGTCAGTCAAAGGAAAAAGTACTCCAAATTGAAAAAGACCTCTTGCGCAGCTACGGCCCGGCCAAGATCGCCTTATTTCATAGTGATCTTTCTTTATTAGCAAGAGATAGACAAGCGGCCTATTTCTCAGACCCAGAAGGGGCGCCAATTTTACTCTGCTCAGAAATTGGCAGTGAAGGGCGAAACTTTGAATTTTCCAACCAATTAGTGCTATTTGATTTACCATCGACACCAGACCTCTTGGAACAAAGAATTGGACGATTAGATCGTATTGGCCAAAATAGAGATATCCATATTCATGTACCATATCTTAAAAATAGTTGGGAAGAAATCCTCTTTCGATTTTATCATGATTCCTTAAACGCCTTCAAAAAAACGATGAATGGTGGAATGAAAGTACTAGACCTTTTTCAAGAAGAATTAAACGCTAGCTTTTCAAATGTTGAAGCTTTACTTAAAGATAATAATAGTGAATTGAATAAATTACTTTTAAGGTGCCAGGAGAGCTATTTAAAGATATCCCAAGATTTAGAGTCTGGCCGCGACATTCTTATCGAGCTTAATTCCTTTAGAAAGGATGATGCCCAAGAAATCGTTGATGCGATTAAGAGAATTGATGAATCAGATGAACTACAAAAGTACCTCGAATCAGTTTTTAATAATTTCGGTGTCGACTTAGAGGAATTGGGCGACGATTGTTACTATATCAAACCGGGGGATAATATGTATGTCCCCTCATTCCCTAACCTACCGGCTGCCGGTTTCACCTATACTTGCTCGCGGCAAAAGGCCCTTGAAAAAGAAGAAATTACATTTATGACTTGGGATCATCCATTAGTTCAGGGTGTGATGGAATTAATCATGGGTGGAGAATTTGGCAACGCGACCGTCACAACCCGGGCAAAAGCGGGGAAACCAAAACCTTTCATTGAAATTTTTTTCCTAATTTCCAGTGTCGCGCCAAAAGCATTAGAGATTGAAAGATTCCTCCCCCCCCAAACATTAAGAGTTCTGATCAATCTAGAGGCCGACGACTTTAGTGAAAAATTTGCTAAAGAAAAATTAGACAGCGCCTTAGTTGATGCAAGTAAAGAAATTCGCATGATCGTTACCAAGATAGGCAAAGAAAGGTTAAAAACCTTACTCAAGAAGGCCTCCTCCATAGCAGAGGTCAAATTTGAAAACATAATTCTAGATGCGAAGAAGCAAGTTAACCTCAAGCTTAATTTCGAAGCCGATCGTTTAGAATATCTACAGAGAGTCAACCCACTAGACTCCACAAGCGATATTGTGAAATTAAAATCCAAACAAGCTGATCTCCTAGCATATATTGATCGAGCGGAAATGAATCTCGACTCCCTTCGATTTATTTATTAAAAGTAAAGAATAAGGCAGTAAGGTTCACAGAGTTAATTGTTTGAAATTATTAAACCGCCCCGTCTTCGCCAAAAAAAAATGGCGCTTTTTTATCAAATTTAATTTCTTGGTAATTTTTTTTTTATCGTCTGTAAGTCTTTATCTTTAAAGTTAAACTCGCAAAAAACCGATCCCCATATGATCACTTACTTCAAATAATTCTTGATTGTGCTAAATTAGGAGTAACTTGATCAGAATTGATCAGATTTTTTTTTTGGTTTTTGTACGGTACGTTTTTTCTACAGGTACGTTTGTTGCTCCCAAAATCCAAAAATGGTTGTTTATTCAAATATAAATTGTATGAATTCTATTACGATTTATTAGGTTTTGGATAAAACAGCATTTGGAACCTCTCTATGAAATCTTTTCATCAATCTATTAAAGTCGCAATGCTGACTTCGTTGCTAGGACTAACTTTAAACTCCTGCCAAGATGCAGAGTTTTACCAAAAAGAGTATCTTGAAGGCTATGGTGTTCCAGAGGAACAAAGACTAAGTGATGACCCTGACACCCAAGAAGGCATTATGACTCCAGAAAGACCAGGTAACATTCCTGGCCAGGGTTCAACATCATTGCCTGGCCAAGGTTCAACGTCATTACCTGGTCAAGGTTCGACTTCAATGCCTGGGCAAACACCAGATCAAAATCAAGGCCAAACACAAATATCATGTGATGCTTCAAGCCTTATGCATAAAGTAGAAAACTTCACTCAAAATATGACCAGTAGTAAAGTTGATATTATCTGGGTCATGGATAACTCCGGTTCCATGGGCGATGAACAGGAAGATCTTGCTCGCAACTTTGATGCATTCATTAATGAATTTATTACAAGAGATATAGATTTTAAAATGGGTATCACAACAACTGATGGCCGTTCAGAATATAACGGTAACGTTATTGGTAACTTAACAGCTCTCACCTCAGTAAAAGCAAAAGAAGATGAACAGCAGTTCATCAATACCTTTAAAAGTTGGATCAAGGTCGGCGTTAGAGGAAGTGGTAATGAAAAAGGTCTTCAAACTTCCAAATCATTTTTGCAAAAACATGCAAGTAGCTTTTTAAGACCTGACGCCTACCTTGTTGTTGTTTACGTTTCAGATGAAGAAGATCATTCCCTTGAAACGTCTATAGCTTACGCTAATTACTTCAAATCATTAAAGAAAAATGAGGGCATGGTTAAAGTTCACTCCATTGTCCAAACTCCAGAATATAATATCGCAGAAAAGTATATCGGTTATAGATATAAATCAGTTTCCGACTTAACCGGTGGAACAACATCAAGTATCCATCAAGACTTCTATACAACTTTAAGTAATATGGGTATCGCAATTTTAGAGCTGGTAGACAGCTTTGCTCTTGCTAAAAGTCCTATTGTTTCAACAATCGAAGTTTCGGTGGATAGTGTCGATCAGACCAGCGGATATGATTACATTAGCTCGTCACGTCTTATCAAATTTGACCAAAACTCAGTCCCTGACAAGGGGTCACAAATCAAGATCGAGTACGATTATTGTCCTGGAGCCAACTAATGTGCATAAATGTTAAGCTATTTAAAAAGTGTTTCCTTCCGATGCTGCTTCTCGCAGCGTCGGTTTCCTCGTTTTCAAGTGAAAAAGACCTCTATGATTTCCTATGGCTAGACCCAGACAAATCTGTTTATGTTCTTCAAAACAAAGTTTTTAAAAAGGCCGATTCCTTTTATATAAACGGTGGGTATTTAATGGGGATAACCGGCGAGTTCCAATCAACCAAGGGGTTAAAAGGAAGTGCTGGTTATTATTTCAATGAAGAATGGGCATTCGAAGTTGGTTATAATAAATATTCAACATCAAATAATGAAGCTTTTCAAAGTATTCAATCTATTAATCAGTCTATCCCCTTTATCCGCCGTATGAAAAGTCAAATATCTGCTTTAGCTATTTACTCTCCATTTTACGGTAAAATAAATACTTTTAATAAAATTATATACTTTGATTGGAATTTTGGCCTAGGATTAACAAAGTTAGCGACAGAGTCAAATGCGCTGACAGTCTCAAATGTTTCCACCGCCGATACCTATAATGAAGAAAGTTATACTGGTACGATCTTAAAAACAGGTCTTCGTGTTCACGTGACCCCAAGCTTCCATTTAGATGTCGATTACCAAAGGGCCATGTATAAAGCTCCTGGGCCAAGCGTACCAGGACAATCTGCTGCCGATGAGTGGAGAAGTAATTCAGATGTGATTCTTTCTATTGGGATGAGTTTCTAGAGGCACAATATATGAACAAATTGATGATATTGCTATTTACTTTTCTACTCACGCCAATAAGTTATGCCTCGTTAGCAAAGGCCAATAAATACTTTAAAGCTAACAGTGAAAAAAATGCTGACAAAATCATGTATGAGCTTATGCGTTCAAAATATTATTTCTCAGCAGCTGAGTTTGCAAAAAAAGTAATTATTTCAGGTAAACCTATTAATAAAAATATGGAAAAGCGCCTCGTGACCTTAATTTTAAAAACGGGTACTTTAAGCTTTACAGGTCTCGATGAAAATATATTAAAAGGACGTCACTCAAAGGCCTTAAACTTTATTTTAGGACTTAAATATTTTAATGACGGACGATATAAAGAAGCAGCACACGCTTTAAGAAAACCAGGTAAAAGGCATCGTTTCTCACCAGAATCTCTCATGATTTTAGGGGCCAGTCTTAATATTATTAACAAAGATAAAAACGCTATCAAAGCTTATAAGTCTTGTATTAAATCGGCCAAGCATTTCGAAAACAAGGCCAACAACGTCAAGTTAAAACGTTATTACACGATTATAAAAGAGTCCTGCTATATCCACATAGCTCGTATGTATTTTAAGATTAGAAAATATAAAAAATCTGTTCACCATTATGAAGAAATACCAAAAACGAGCTATCGCTGGCCATATATTCTCCTTGAAAAGGCATGGGCCTATTATTATATGAGAGACTATAACCGTGCTCTAGGAGTACTAGTTACCTACAAGTCACCACTTCTATCAAGTTATTTCATGCCGGAAGGAGAAGTACTCTCCGCTCTTTCTTATTTTAAAATGTGTCTTTATCAAGATACCTTAAAGGTGGTGAATAATTATTACGGGGTTTATAAAAACCGTAGTAAGCATTTAAAAAATATTCTTTTAAAACATAAGGACTCGCATACTTATTTTCTGAAACTGATGCTAACTCCTATCGACCAAAACGAAAAAGCAAACCCATTTATTCGTAACTTAATCACACAAATACGCAAGCAAATCAAATTTAATTTAGATCTTGTGAATTATAAGAAACTAAAAAATGAATATAAATTTTTAAAAAAGAGAAAGAAAACGCCACTAGTTAAATATTTAGCGGCATCAATTAGAGAAACATTGAACTGGCGGACTAAACATTTAAATCATTATGTAAAAAAACAAATGTTTTCTTTTATAAATGATATCCATAAGAATAGTTATGAAATGTTTAATATCAAACTAGAGATCATGTCTAATAAAAGGGATCTCATTTATAGAAATAAGGAATTAGTTTCAGATCGCAGTCGTGGTGATATCAGTAACGTCAATCGCACAATCGACCAGCATTTTTATATGTATAATGGCGAATTTTGGGCGGATGAGCTAGGAGACTTCTCCTTTGGGCTAAAATCCAATTGCCAAGAAGTTAAGACCGACAAAAAATAAGGAACATAATGAAAAACTTATTAATAAAACTTATTTTAATGACCCTATTCGTATCAAGTGGAATTAATGCCCAAGATAAAAAAAATGTCGTTTTTAAATATAAAAAGCATGAGTCCTTTGATCTCGGAAACTTAGAGATTAAAGGTAATATTATAGCCCCCGGCGATTTATCTGTTATGGAACGTGAGCGAAAAAGATTTAATCGTAACCTATTAGACCGAGACGATTTTAACTCGGAGGTTAAGAGAGATATTAAAACACTGAGGTAATTTCTCAAGGTTTAATCTTCCTTTTCCGACACGTTATTCAAATTATTTCTATTATTTGAGAGGAGACAGATATGGAAAACGAAATCGCACAAGTTGCACAAGACACGTCATTTATTCAATCGATGGCCATTTTTATGGACGAGGGTGGGATCTTTATGTGGATCATACTCGCTATCTGGGCCATGGGCCTAGCAATCGCCTTAGAGCGTTTTAAAACTCTGTTTTCTTATGACGTGGACGGCACTAGCCTAATGTCTAATATTAAAAAGCATGTTCTAAAAAATGATGTGCAAACCGCCATTCAGACCTGCTCAGATAGTAAAGCGTTACTCCCCATGGTCATGAAATCGGGATTAAAAAGGGCCAACCAAACCAAAGAACAAATACAAGATGCCGTTGAGGCCTCCATGCTTGAAGTCGTTCCAAAAGTAGAAAAGCGTATGGGCTATTTAGGGCTTATTGCCAATGTCTCTACCTTAATTGGATTACTAGGAACAATATACGGCCTTATTCAATCATTTGCCGCTGTCGCTACGGCCGACCCCGCGAGTAAGGCAAAACTTCTTGCCCTTGGTATTTCAAAGGCGATGAACACCACTGCACTTGGCCTCATTTCAGCTATTAGTATTATGGTTATTCACGCCATTCTCACCAGTAAGTCAGATAAAATCATGGGCGATGTCGAAGCATTTGCAGTGAAGTTGATTGACTTATTAGGAACAAAAAAACCTGCTGTTCCACAAACTAAATCAGATGCCGCTTAAGATTAATATAAGCAGTTTTTGAAAAAAATGAGACGTGTGAGGAAATCATGAGAAGCTTTAAAAAGAAAAAAGTTGTATGTAGGCCGAATATTATTCCTATTTTGGATGCGGTCTTTATCTTCATTTTTTTCTTATTGATGTCGGCCCAGTTCTTAAATATCCATGAGATAGGGTCCGATGCCCCCGCTGTAAAATTGGTCAGTGATGATAAACCACCTAAAAAAGATCCTCTCAATTTAGTGGTAGAAGTTCAATTAGACCAAATCCTCATTCGCACCGGTCTTGATGGAAAAGTTTATAAAAATATTAACCTCAATAAAGAAGGTGAATATAATTATACGGCCATCAAATCAGCATTACGTGGTTTAAAAGAAAAACATGTCAGTGAGTCTTCGGTCATTATTAGGCCAAAATCAGGAATCAAATATAAAAAAATTGTGAAAGTTATGGACGCCGTTAAAGAAATAAACCGCGAAGAAGCGATGATTGTCGCTAAAAATGACAAAGGTGAAACGATTCAAACCCGAACTCTCTTTAACCAAATTATTTTTGAAACACTCATTTAGGAGTGAGATATGAGACAAAAAAAATTTAAATCTATTCGTAAAAAGAGTGAACCAATGGAGATAGATATCACGTCATTACTTGATATCCTCGTCATTTTGTTGGTTTTTCTTCTCAAAAGCTATAATGCCTCAGATTTGACTGTCGATGTGGTAAAAGGCCTAGATTTACCCAATTCTAAGTCTGAAACCCTTGGAAATCACGCCATTATTGTCCAAGTGAACAAAAATCGCAAAATTTTTATCAATAACAAGCCGATAGGTGTCATGAGTGGCGGAGGCGAAAAAATTGAATCACTATATGATGGCCTCATTTCCTATAAAGAAGAAGAGAAAAAGAAGGGTGCAATTAATCGAAAACCTTCAGCGGATGGCAAGATTAAGGAGCTCTATAATAAAAACGTTAACCTCGTTATAGATCAAAACTTGCCTTACGAAGTTATGCAAAAAGTAATGCATACTGCGGCCATTGCAGGTTTTCCACAGTTTAAGTTTATTGTGCAGGGAAATCATTGATGAATTTTTTTAAAGTTTTAACTATTTTAATTTCGCTTTTTCTTTGTGGCCAAACCTTGGCCGCAAAGAAGAATAACGCTGCGAAAGCAAAATGGTCAAAACTTTATAAGATGATTGAAAAAGAAATAAAGACAATACGCAAAATGAAAGATCTGGGCCCTAAACTGCGTTACCGCTTGGTGGAATTGCAGTCGGAAAAGCTTAAACTTATTCGTGAAAAAGAGAATATCAAATTCATTGAACTCGCAGCAAAGGGCAAGGTCACTGGCCCCAAGCGGCAGTACTTTAAGGAGACGTTATCTCTTTACCAAAAAACAAAACGAGATGCTCTCACCATCGTCAAAAAATTCCCTCGTTTTCGCTATAATGCCGATATTTTTTATACCTTGGCGCTCAATTCCCGTGACTACGGAATGGATAATCGCACCGAACATTATTTAAAAAGAGCGCTCTCTCATACAGGCCCTTACGATAAAATTGTTCATTTTATTAAAACAGCATTGGCCGAGCATTATTATAATGACAAAAAATACCAGCAGGCCATTGGTTATTACGAAGATATCGTCAAAAGAACAAGAGATGAATGGTTATCTAAACATTATCTCAATATGTCCTGGTGCTACCTCAAGACAAAAGAAGTAGATAAGGCCATCGGGGCAATGCGAACAGCGTTTAAATTAAGTCATCAAAAAAAATATATTGATGTTAAAGACCAGGTCCTTAATGCCATAGGATTTTTTTACGTTTTAGCAGATCGATTTGATGAAGGGGTAAATTTTTATTTAAAACATGTCAATATCCCTACTGAGTATCTCATCAAAATGGCAAAAAAAACCGCCGATAAGGGGAAGATTAAAAAGGCCCAATTTATTCTCGGCGAAGCACTTCAAAATGCAAAAAAACATAAAAAACCAAATAATCAATTAGATGTTCATTTAGCGAAATTAGAGATCTATCGCAATATGAAATATTACGAATACCACTTTACAACATCACAGGACATTCTCACGCTTTCTCAAAATTCCAAGCTCGATAAAGAGAAGCTTTTTGAGGCCACTGAAAAAATGAAAGATATGGTCGGATTTCTCCAAGTTCAAATCTCAAAGGATGTGAATAAGTTTGAAGCGACCTATTCCGAGGAGAGACTTAATAGAATTATCAGTTATTTTGACATACTCTCTTCAATTGATAGGCCTAGAGAAAACCTTTATCGCTTTTACCAAGGGGAAACCTATTACTCTTTAAAGCGTTTCAAGGATGCCCTACCTAAATATAAAACCTCAATGGAAATTACGAAAAGAGTTCTTAAATTAAAGAAAAAACCAATTATTGAAGTTAAAGGGAAAGAACTTAAGCAACTGGCGCTAGCGCGTCAAACGATGGATGCACTTCTCGCTTCCTTGGAAGCTATTCAGCAATTGGGCCCAAAAGAGCGCTATTACTACACAACCTATAGCTATTCAACCCACTTAAACCTATGGCCAAAAGATCCCCGTTCGCAAGTCATTTACCGCAAGTTATTTAATATTTATGTCAAGAAAACAAAAGTTAAAAATTCTTTAAAGGTTCTTAATAAATATATTGCCAATTACCCCAAGGACCAAAAGATCCAGCGCGGTATGCTCATTGGTGTCATTGATAATTATATTAAGAGTAAGAATATTACAAAACTCGCTGCTTGGATTGCCAAGCTAGATAGCGGCTTTCTTAACTTTGACAAAGATTATATTGAAAAAGCTACCCTCGTTTTGGTCAGTCTACTTTTTAATGAATATCAAAAGCTTGATAGCCAAGGAAAGAAAAAAGAAGCTATTGCTGGCTATGCTAAGCTTTATAAACATCCAAAATATCCGGCAAAGGTAAAGGCCCAATCCGCCTATAATATAGGTACCCTTTATCTCGAACAAAAACTGACAAAATTGTCTTATCAGTGGATGGCCAGATCTCTTCATCATTTTGAGGAGAAGGAAATCCTTAAATTAATGCCTAAATATTGGACGATTTCTCAACGAATGGTGCAGTTGCAAAACTTTAAAGTATCATCCCTTTTGACGACCACTCTTTATACTAAATTTTGTCAAAAGGATTTCAAATTAAAGACGGAGTTTTTTCAACATTCCATTCATATTAATTTAGTTGAAAACAACTTTAAGGAGGCCAACCGTCTCCTTCAAACGGCCAACCAATGCAAAATCAAAAAAGAAACTCAGACAACCCTTGCCAAGCAAATGATGGCCCATTTTATGGTCAATAAGAAATATCCTGATTATTTTGACTTCTTTATTCAAAATAAGGAAAACCCAAAGCTTAGAGATAAGCTTAACACTGACCTGGTCGCTATTTATTGGGATACAGTGATGGAGCAAAAGGAAGGGTTAAAAAAGACAGTCACTAATATTTTTTCAAAACTGCGTTCTAAGAATAAAGGCATCCCTATGATGTCCAGTATTTTAGACTTTGAGAACTTCTCTAAACATGATGTTACTCAATTTGCGCCTTCCCTTACCTCAGGCCCAAAATTTGATGAAAAAAGATTTAATACCGAGTTAGAGCGTATTCTTTCCAATACTCAAACATTCACCTCCCGTGCTGAGATATTGATCAAGAGTGGTGAACCTAATATTGTAGTTGGCACCTATCATCACCTGATTACGGCCTATAATAAAGTAATCAGCGCAATTGATGGCCTTACTCCTAAGGGAATGCCTAAAGAGTATGTGGTGGCGTTCAAAACCCAAATGAATGGCCTCACTCAAAACTTTAAAGGACAAGTCAATAAATACCATCAAACCGCATTTTCCATTCTCGATAAAAACGAAATTTTGAGTATATATAATAATCATTTTCTTAAAACTCGTCAGAACGTTAACAGCAGCTACTATCGATACCCCGCTAAAAAGTTGGTCATAACAATGGATCAACGAGGAGAACGACGATGAGAAATTTCTCCATTGTCCTACTATTATTATTAACGAGCTGTGGTAGTTATCAAATTAAGCGCCGTGAAGGTATAGTTGCCGATGCTCTTAAAAGCGAGAGTTATTTACGTTGGAATAACCAAAAATTGGCAATACTCGCAAAGAGCAAAAACAAGGTTGAAAAGGCCTTGGCAAAATGCCACGGGGGACAGGTTCCCAAGGGCCTAGTTATCCTTAAAAGATCTTTAAATGGCAATGAAACGATGGCCTCCTATTGGAATGCGCTTGGAACTTGCTATTATTTAGGTCATCGCCTTCCAAAGGCCATTTATTTTTACCAAATGGCATTAACCAGACCCTCAGGCGGTCAAACGAAGGCAATGATTTCTAATAATATGGGGCTCGTCCATATGAAGTTGCGAAATTATGTTGAAGCGAAAAAATCCTTTAAGCAAGCAATCACCCACAATCCATCCGCCCTCACTCCAAAATTCAATCTCGCCCAGTTGCAGATTAAATTTGGCCTTTTAAGAAGCGCGAAGCAGTACCTTGAAAATATCTTAAACGTCGATCAAAAAGACCCCGATATTCTCGCCAGTCTAGGAACAATCGCCTTATTTGAAAATAATCTTACACTGGCAGAAAAGTATTTTAATAAAATAGATGTACGGGGTCAAAAGCGTGAAGATATCGCTTATCATTATGCTCTCGTTTTATTCCATCTAGGAAAATTAAATAATGCGAAAAGTATATTAAAGGATCAAAATAATACTTTTATTATGTCCTTAAGAGTACCAAGTAAACACCTAATGGGTCTAATTGTTGAACGTATGAAGGAAATTGAGACTCGCAAAAAATACCGGACACCATCTAACAAGAAGGTTAAAGGTAGTTAATGAGAGAGTATTGGTCGTGAAACCATTAGCTATTTCTAAGAACGCGTTAACAATATTTCGCCTCGTTCATTACCATCAAGGTGAGCTAAAAAACCAATTCTTACTCGATAAGAAAAAGTTATTGGTTGGTCGTGCCGAACATTGTGATATTGTTATCGATAATCCTCATATTTCGCATTACCATGCCTTCATCATTATGGATGAAGAAGGCGGTAAAGTTATCGATCTTGGTAGTGATAATGGTGTTTATATTAATGGTCAAAGAACATCTCAGTCTTATTTCTCCGGTGGTGATAAAATTCATTTTGGTACCACTGAGTTATCAATTGAAGAAAGCACCTACGATCAACCCCTACAATTTATCGATCAGGATAAAGGGAAAGTTGAAAAGGTTGCCGAGGATTATATCACCGAGTTACCTGATGAACTCCCCCCCCATCCCGGTCTTGTCGTCATTGATGGGGAATATTGCGATATTAAATTCGATGAATCTTGGTACACCACTTCTAGTACAATTCATGCCTTTGAAAATATCATTGACACTGAAGAATTCATTGATGTCGTTGAAAATCCAGAAGATGAAATTAAGGATATTATAAAAGCGAGCGATGGCAAAGCAATTGAAGTCACTGTCATCTCTATGGGAACAATTCTTTCAGTAGATTACATCCCCCTCAATAAAAATAAAACCACTCACCTTTCAGCGACAGTCAAAAAAAGAAATACTCTTCTTTTTGAAGCACTCGAATCTGAAGATCGTTTACCCTTTGTTAAGGTTTCAGCTGAGGGAGTTACTCTTTTTGAAATTCCAGGTCTGGAATGTTCAAATATTAGTAATAATGGCACCTGCCCTTTTCAAGGAAATAGCCAGTCAACTTATCGCCTAGATGATTTATGGATGTATAAGGTTGGCACCTTGCAAATCATGATTAAAACCGTGGATTGCCCGCCCCATCTTAAGGTCAGTCCTTTCTTTCAACCAGACCACCGCTTTCGTAAAGAGGCCGGTAAGGTTTTTGGAATTGTGATGGGCCTTATGCTTTTACTACTCTTTGTAGATATCACTAAACCCGAACCCGAGAAAAAGATCGCCGTCATTTATCGAAAGAAGGCCACAAAAACGGAAAAACCGTCGGATAAAAAATCATCCTCTGTAGCGGAAAAAGAAAGTAAAGATCAGGGTATTAAAAAGAATAACCAATCTAAAAAGCAACCTAAAATGGCCAAAAAGACTCCTAAGACGCCAAAGAAAACGCAAAAGGTGACAAAGAAGAAACAGGTGGCCAAAAAGTCCCAAACCAAACCTGCGCCAGCACCTAAGGTGACGAAAGCACCTAAAGTGAAGGCCTATAAGCTTAAGTTAAATAATAAATACAGCTCATTATTTAAGGCCAATAAAAGCTTAACCAATAGCAATATGAAAACGCGCTCAGCGACAACCGGTTCAGCAAAAGGCTTCGCCGCCAGTAATAGCGCTCAAGGGAATTTTAAGTCAAAGGTTTCGGGTAATGTCAGTACCTTAGGCCAGGATTTTTCTGGAAATTACGATTCATCGACAGGACTTAAAGGTGTGGCCGGTAAAAAAGGTATCAATACCGCCTTTTCCAGTGCCAAAACGGTTGTTCTCGGTTCTATGGACCCTGAACTCTTACGCCGTATCCTACGCGAATATATTCCTCAATTCCAACATTGTTACCAACAAGAACTAGAGATAAATGAAGCCGTTAAAGGTGTCGTCGATCTGAAGTTTAGAATTCTTGGTAGTGGTAAGGTCTCCAAAGTTGGTATAAAAACCAAGAGGTCACGTTTCTCCAAACGAGGAAGTGGTTGCATGACACGTGTCTTACGTTCAATCAATTTTCCACGACCTAAAGGTGGCGGTGTTGTGGACGTCAGACAACCACTTAACTTCTTCTCTGAAAAAGGAAAATTATAAGAGAGCGGGCGCTTGCGCCTTCTCTTTTTGATTATGAAGAACCCAGTCTAAGGCCTGGGGGCCGAGTGTAATACTGCGATCAACAAATTTAATGAGCGATAATTGCTCCATTAAATAAAAGCGATGATAGACCTCATTTTTTTTATGGTCACTCCAAATTCCAAAATATTCGATATTAAAAAGTCCTTTTTGGCGGGCATTCTGGTCTATAATCCCCTGGAGAACTTTGATAAATTTATCAATACCGACCTTGCCCTTAAAATAGATAAGAAGGCGTAAGACCCCCATAAAATCGTTTTCAAATGTTTGCCGAATGATATCAGGGGTAGAAAGGCAATTGTCGCATTGGCCACAATTCTCACCATGCTCACCCAGTAAATTAATAATAACCCGTTCCCGGCAAAAGGGGCCACGACACAAACTTGCCATCCGTTCGATTTTGCGAACTTCCATGGCGTATTGGGGATGGCGCTTGCCCCTCCCCTTTCTCGCTAATAATTTATGAATAACAATGTCTCGGCCGTGATACCAAAGAATACACTCGCTGGCCTCGCGGTCCCGGCCTGCCCGTCCTGTTTCCTGATAATAATTTTCACAATTTTTAGGCATGCCATAATGAAAAACAAACCGCACATTTCTTTTATCAATTCCCATACCAAAGGCCAAGGTCGCCACCATAAGAGAATATTTCCCCTTAATAAACTTATCCTGGGCGGCCTCACGCGACTTCATTGCTAATCCCCCATGATAAATCCCCATGGGTATTTTTAATTCCTTTTTAAGGAGGCGATAGATCGCATTACATTCCTTGCGTGTCTGGGCATAGATAATTCCAGCTTTATCCTTACGCGCTCTTACTTCCTTTATTAAATCATCATAATCTTTAAGGCGACGCTCCCTCATTGTTAATTGCAGATAAGGGCGACTTAAAGGAGTTTTGAAAACCTGCGCCTTTTTTAAACCCAAGGCCTTGATAATATCACTCTGAGTTTCAGGCCCTGCCGTGGCCGTGAGGGCCATTTTAGGTACCTGGTCAAAATTTTTAAGATGCAGACACATATGACGGTAATCAGGTCTAAAGTCATGACCCCAAACAGAGAGGCAATGAACCTCATCCACAGCAATCAATGAAATTTTAACTTTTTTAAGAAGGGATAAAATCGCTGGTTTGCAAAACCTTTCAGGGGACATATAGAGGAGCCCGACTTCTCCGTCCAGTATTGCCTGTGTGATTTCTTCTTCGTCACTCTTTTTCAAGGAGGAATTAAGAAAATGGGCGCGCACGCCAAGGCCATGTAGTTTTTGAACTTGATCTCCCATTAAACTAATAAGTGGACTAATCACAATCCCCATCCCCTCCCGGGCGAGGGCGGGGATCTGGTAACAAAGTGATTTCCCACTTCCTGTTGGCATCAGCACCAAAGCATCCTGCCCCTTCATTACACAATTTATAATTTCTTCTTGAGGTGATAGAAAATCATCATGGCCAAAAACTTTTTGTAAAATAGTCGCTGGCCGTGAGCTCTGTTGAAAAAAATCTAATTGAGAGAAGCTATCTAAAATACGCGCGCCCTAGTTTGCATAAAGCTATAATGAAAGACCGCATTGGGATCACCCACAACAGTGTTAAGTTCCTCTTTGGCCGCCGCCACAACTTCTTTAGTGACTTTTCCACTTTTAATCAATTGCTCGCTTGCGCTCAATAAGAGCTCAGACCAGAATTCAATAAAGCTCCGGCGCTTCTCAGGAGCACGATTATCAAAATGCCAGGCCTTGATATCCGTTTCGATATCACGAAAACCAAGTGATAAGAGCATATTACCTAGTTTCATCCCGATAAAGGGATCTCCACCTATTTCATTTTGAAAATCATTAAAGGCCATCCAATATTGCCAAACATTGGGTGAGTAAGGGTCGAGAAAAAAGGAGCTATTCATTACTTCATTGACTACAATTTGACCACCAGGTCGCAAAACACGTCTCACTTCGGATAATACTTGAAGAGGATTAGGCATATGCTCTAATACCCAACAGAGAAAAGCACCATCAAACTCATGGGCCTTATAGTCCAAGCGATGGGCATCCATTCTTTTTATCTCATATCGGCCTTTAGCAAAACCCAACTCATCAAGATGGCGACGACATGAGGCCAATTGTCTCTCTGAGAGATCTATCCCCGTCAAGTGAATCTTAGGGAAACGCCGCAAAAGAATCTCAGATTGAGCACCGACGCCACATCCCACTTCTAAGATATTCTTCGCATCTGAAAAGTTAATTTTTTCGAAGATTGTAAATTCGCTTAATTCGGCCTGATAACGAAGCCTTTGCTGTTCTTGGTCATCGAAGCCATGAAGGTAGGGGAAATCTGTTTTCGATTGAGTCATATACACCTCGTTTACACACACTTGACAAGATAGAGTCTAACAAAAACAATACAGGAGCGAAAGTCACCACAAAGGCCATATACTATTATGAAATCTCTTAATACTACTATTGAGCAATTTACTCCCAGTATTTTTTCAACAATGACCCAATTGGCCAATAATCATCAGGCAATCAATTTAGGTCAAGGGTTTCCGGACTTTGATGGCCCCCCTTTTATGCTTGAGGCCTTATCAGAGGCCTCAAAATCCAGCGCCCCTTTACATTCCCGTCAATATGCTCCCGCCAAAGGCGCGGCGATATTACGCCATCAACTAATTCAACAAATGAAGGATTTTTACGGCCTTGATTATAATGCTGATAAGGAAGTTTTAATTACAAATGGCGCGACTGAGGCACTTTTTCTTGCGGCGATGGCGCTTCTCAATCCTGGTGACGAAGTACTGCTTTTTGAACCCTTTTACGATAGTTATATGGCGAATATTCTAATGGCCCAAGCGGTTCCTCGTTGTGTAGAATTAAAGGCGCCGGAATTTGCTATTGAAGCTGCTGCGATTGAAGAACTCATCGGACCTAAAACTAAGTTTATCTATTGGAATAACCCCCATAACCCCACAGGGCGAGTTTTTGGCCCTGAGGAATTGCAAATCATCGCCGACTTAGCAATCAAACACGATCTTTATATTATTAGTGATGAAGTTTATGAATTCCTGACCTATGACAATATCCCCCATATTCCACTGGCCGGCCTACCGGGGATGCGAGAACGCGTGGTCACTATTTCAAGTATTGGAAAAACGATGGGGGTGACCGGCCTTAAAATTGGGTGGATGATCGGCCCTGAGAAATTGATCAATGCCTTCACCATGGTTCACCAATTTAATACCTTCTGTGTCAATCATCCCGCCCAATACGCCACGGCCAAGGCCCTGGAGTCATTACCTCAGTATAGGACAGAGCTCTCTACCTTTTATCAGAAAAAAAGGGATTACCTTTTCCAACAATTAAAGATTTTAAATTATAACCCTATTAGACCTCAGGGTAGCTATTTTATCATCTGCCAATTACCAGCCGGGCAAAAAGATGTCGATTTTTGCACCCAATTAATTGTCGCACAAAAAGTGGTCGCCATCCCCGTCTCTCCTTTTTACCAAGTGCCAGAGCGAGGTGAACATCTTATCCGCTTTTGTTTTGCTAAAAAGGATGAGGTCTTAAAAGCAGCGGTCGAAAACCTTAAAAACCAATCTTTTTCCTAGAAAGAGTCATGGCAAGGCGCTCGTTTTGATACGCGGCCTCGTTGATAAACATGGGGTATATCGTTTCATCGCCTTCATGATTCAAAACCTCCCCAGAAAAATTGATAAAAAGCGGCTGACCAGGGGCCACAGGCATAAAGTCATTTCCTTCTCTTTCAGGGTGTATATAATAACCATCCGGAAACTTGATATCTTCATAAGATTTGAAATATTCAACTTGAGATAAATCGATCTCATCAGTTTCATTGAAGTTAAGAATATCTAAAACCATATTATAGACTATTTTGAAGTGATCAAAGCGGATCACATTATTGGCAACAGCACCAAATTCGAAAATAAAACCACTAGGCGCCATATTACAAATATAACAGCATTCTTCGTCTGTTTTAATGGTTTCGATCAAAATCAATTTAGGGTATTTTTTTTTCAAAAAGGCGGCCACCTTACGCGTCCGCTCATCTGTTTGAGTGAGAATAATGGTCATTCCCATATTACTTGTGGTGGTATGAATATCGACCACAAAATCAAACTTCCCTGCAACCTGTTGAACCAATTCTTGTGAACGTTTTTGTTCATAACCATGGGAGCGGCCATTAACGCCAAAGCAGCGATTGAGGTCGCAATCGACAAAACGTTTTTGCAGTTCATAGGCCTTAGGGTTTCCGAGAAATGTTTGAAAGGAATGATTCGTTTGATGAGGGCCATTTTTTTCTAAAGTTTTGATCACTTCAATGCCTAATGGCTCATTACCGTGAGTGCCTCCAAAAATTGCGATATTCATGCGTTTGCTCCGTATAAAAAAACGATGGTATTATAATACCATCGATAACATTTGAAAGGTTTATTCAATCGTTAGAGTCAATCCAGTAGGGCCTTGCGAACAGGAGTACTCTCCCTTCCAGGATCCACTAATGGCCTTGTCACCAGATTGAGCAACTTTTTTCAATGTAAATTCCTGGCAACCTTGAAATTCGATACGGCCTCTAAATTCGTTATTAGCAGTATTAATTTCTCCTGAAAGCGGAACCATATCATAATGCTTCGGTCTCTCAATCCAGTGACTCCCTCCCAATTGCAATTTCCTGGTCTTCTCATCAAATTGCCCTTGCATGACATAAGAACCACGAGGTAAGGCCTTATTATTGGGCGTGCCATAAAAATTAAATGTCGCACGCACTGTATAGCGAGTCGGTTTAATAGGTGCTGGAGTGGAGATAGGTTTTGCAGTTGGTTTAATGATCGGCTTAGCAACGGGTGGAACTTCTTGTTCCACCACTTTTTTTTCAGCGACGGTTTCTACTTTGATAGGTGCCGCAGATTTTTGCTGAATTAACGAGACAAAAATCATCACAAATAGGAGATCTAATAAAGATGTTAGTTGGACTGTGGTTTTTTTTGTTTTTTTATAAACTCTAGTAGGTCTCATTATCTCTTAATCCTTAAGATAAATTGATTTTAGAGACCAGGTCTCGGTAATCAGAACTTTCATTGATCACCCTTTCAATTTTTGGCTGAAAAGTACTCTCAATGACCATAAAAATAATGGAAAAGGTAATACCAAGTATGGTGGTATCCATCGCCAAGACAAAAGCATTGGACAGCGAAGAGACATCAATTTGCCCGCCCGATTGAAAAGCCGTTTGAGCGATCGCCAAAATTGTTCCCAAAATTCCAAGAAGAGGAAAAACCTGAACTAATGTCGACATCACACTGGCAAATATTTCAATTTTATAATGCCGGCCATAAAATGCTCGTTTGCTAATATTGCCCGCATTGGCGACAAATTCCTTTTTATATTCTGATCCCATTGAAATTTTATAGTGGATAAAGTCCAAGGCCGCTTCAATTCGTTCATGAGTAGTCTGGTTCGAGTCACGGTCAGGGGCGTCGCTAAATCCTTTTAAAAGATTATCTGATACATCCGTAAGAACCAATTCATGCTTTTTCATCATAAAAAAGATATTGATGACCAGGTATATCTCAATCGCGGCAAAAACATAGATAATGATAAAAATATTATTAGTAATAAAATTAAAAAGATTTTGAATTAATGATGAATCCATTCACGACCTCAAACAAATAAGTAAATTAATTGGTCATTATTATATCATACACTTGCCGAGTATGCCGCACCTAGATGTAGATAAACTAAAAGGCTCGGCCAATGTAAAATCGCCACTGGCGATCTACGACTTCCTCGCCTTATTTCCACTACGATGAACGAGCTTCCACCGAAAAAGATCAATTTAAACGCGAAAAACCCCTTTTATTTATCAAATAGGCCCTATTACCCTATAAAACATTGTCAACTTTATGACCTTTTCCTATATTGAAACTTCACTTTAAATCGTTTAACGCAAGAGGTTATTCATGGAAACTCAAGTCGATAAGATTAGTTATATAATCGGTCGTCAAATCGGCGGTGACTTTGTCGCTCAAGGTTTGGAAATCAATACAGAAATTTTTACTGCTGCTGTTAAATCAGCGACCTTGGGCGAACCAGGACTTATTAGTCCTGAAGAAACTCAAACAATCATGCAGGCCTTCCAAATGGAAATGCAGGCGAAACAACAAGAAGCGGCTGCCGCTTCAGGTGCGGCCAACGAGCAAGCTGGTGCATCTTTCTTAGCTCAAAATAAAGAAAAAGAAGGCGTTCAAGTCACTGCCAGTGGCCTTCAGTATAAAGTTATTCAATCTGGAACAGGTAAAACACCAACCACTGAATGCTCAGTGGAGGCCCATTATGAGGGAACGTTAATTGATGGGACTGTTTTTGACTCTTCTTACCGCAGAGGCGAGCCCACAACATTTCCCGTAAGTGGAGTTATACCTGGTTGGACCGAAGCCCTCCAATTAATGAAAGAAGGTGATATTTTTGAATTGGCGATCCCTTCAAACTTGGCCTACGGCGCACAAGGTGCTGGGCCGCAAATCGGACCAAACTCCACGCTTCTTTTTAAGATCGAATTAGTTAAAGTTCAGTCATAATGACGAAGGCCCTCTTTTGAGGGCCTTTTTTTTGATATAAAATATACATTCTTAAAATTTAAATCGCCCAATAATTGGGTCATGATCTGATAATCGCCCCATAAAATCGGAATTAATATGCAGGATTTCAAATTCTGGTGACTTATTAATTAAATTACCATTCACAAAGATATAATCCAGAGGCTGGGAATTTCCATTATGATTAGTGGTATAGCGATCCTTAGGATCAACAAGGTTCTTATAAGTCATCAAATTATAAAGTTCATTACCGGCCAAAACCCTCATCGATGCCTCGTGAACAAGGGCATTGAAGTCTCCAAGCACAATAATATTCGCCTTCGGGTTCCGTTGATTTAAGATACGAACGAATTCATTAACCTTTTCGGCAACAGGTACACGTCTTACTTCAGACCGTGAGCGAGGTGGCTGTTGTGCTGACCAAAAACTAGTGTCTCCTAATTTAGAATTAAAATGATTTCCAATAAGAAGTACTTTTTCACCTTTAAATGTAAACTCTACGACAAGGCTTTTTCGTGTGCGATTAAAAGCATCACTACCAGGGAAAACTCGTCCAGGGTTGATATTAAGACTTCCATCAGGGCCGACACGAGTTTCCTCCAGTGCCCCTGATTGCCCTCTCGGAGAAAAACCCACGCGTTTGGCGTTATAAATCATCGAAACGCGAATATTTCCGCCGGGCTGGCCCCCTTCACTATGATTAAGAGGATCGATATTGATTGATTTATACTCTACATTGACACCACATTTGATTTTTTTAATTAATTTTTCAAGAGTTAATTGAGCATCAGGGCCACCATTTAAAGAAACACCATTATTATCCTGAATCTCGACTAAGTTGACGATATCTGGACATTTCAAATTAGTTTTAATCGAACGCCCAATCTCCTTGATACGAAGAGGTTGGTTCCCGGCCAAGTTTTCCACATTAAAACTGGCCACCGTCAGATGATCTTTTGAGCTGACGAGGGCCGTCTTAGGTCGACTAGAGAGAGGAACAAGACCGCGCCCCTTAAATTCATGGCCCAAGGCCTTTTGTGCCAGAGGTAGGACCATCGTATAATCACCACCACCGAAAATATTTTTCTCAAAGCTCATATTGCCAACAATAGCACCCTCTAAAATATCACCAATATTAAAAATCGTTTCAGTATTAATCCCTCGGCTTAAATGACTAGCTGATAATTGAATAATTTCAGGATTGTAATCCTCACCTTTCTCACCGATGATTATCCCGCCAGGCAATGTACGTCCATCGTGGCGAGCTTTTGAATCGGGTACCAGATAGAGGCTTAAATGACCTTTTGGCCGTTGCCCTTCATATTCTTCTTTACCACCACGAAATCCGACAACCGCGGGATTATTAATTTCAATTCGCATGCCCTCTAATGATTCGTAAAAATCAATCCCTTCAAAAAGTGAAAGGTTGGGTTTGAAATTCAAATCTCCTATAAAAGATGAAATTTTAAAATCCGGGATAGGCCTGCCTCGCATCCCCAAAATGACTGGTGCCGGTAAGGCATTGCCTGAAGAAATTGTGCTTAGTTTAATCACTTCTCTGATGGAAGTCTTACCAAGCCCATTTCCCATCATTTCTTCATAAACCACTCCGGTAACGGAGATATGATCTCCTAATTGAATATTTAAGGCCTTATTATCAACGTGAATATGTACGGCATCAGAAGTATGGTCATTACCATCCCCATTTTTATCTTGAATGATAATATCCATTCCACCAGGGTACCAATCCACTGAACCAAAAGCGGTCACAATACCACTTGTCGTGACTCTCTTCCCTAATAAGGGGCTGCGATGTGATTCTCCTTGGATCTGATAGATTTTGACAGCTCCGGCATCACCTTTAATAAAGCTTGTATATTTAGCGCGAATTTCTTTGAGATAGGGAAGATTTTTAATCGTCTTCAAATAAGTTTCTAATGAATCGCGTGCCGATATAATGGTCGAGGAAAAATTAAATGAATGACTAAAGCTATTGCGGTACTTATAGGAGGGAAAAGTTTGACCTGAAAAATAAAAATAATGAGAAATGGCCACATTATAATACTCATTGTCCTCAAACTCTAAACCTTCAGGCCTATTAAAATAGGCATATTGCCTAACTCCACCGACAGTGTGAATATGATAGCGAAGCCCCGCCACCTGCAAATCGGCACGATAAGTATCATTTGAGCGGCCGATAACAAACTTCTTTATATCTTTCCCTTTCATCGTACCAACCATGAATTGATCTTTGGTGGCAGTAGGAAATAACTTTTTCAGTTCAGTAATTTCACGAGGAGTCAGATTGGGACGAACCAATCCATTAAGTGACTCATTAAGAAAATCACTTGGGTAAAAAACCATGTCCAATTGATGGACTTCTTTGATTGCGGTCGTAATTAGGTTTCCAGCTGTGGTTGAACCTTCATATTTTTTATCGGCAGAAACGAGGTATTCCCCATTGTCCAAACGATAGGATTCTTTACCACAGCCAATCAGGAGTAAAAGTCCTAAAAAGAAAACCTTTCTCACAATTCGACTCCAGTTAAATCATTGACCCAAAAGTCATAAATTTGCCATGCGGGAAAAAAATCAGTGACTTTGCCATCATCAGAGGTTTGCTTCAATGATTCATAAAAGAACCCAAGCCGTACCTTTTTTCCTTGGAGGGCAGTTGGCAACTTGACCCATTCGGACTTCATGCTATTCCATCCGCTTCCATCGGGAGTTCTCTTAAATGGTATTTCTAACCAATTAAGATCACTAACCTCTACCCCTTCGACGACTTCAGCGATCTTAATACTAATCAAATCATGTTTTTTGGCCTCTTCCGTATAAAAATTAATCGTCTGATGAACACGCATGGCAGCTTCTTTAACCACCGTTAAATCCAAAATTCCGGTATATAATAATTGTTTTCCGAATAGCTTCTCTCGATTAGGACTAATAATGGCACAACCTCGGCCCTCATTATAGGAAAATGCTCCAGGAGTACCCGACAAGGCCGTCTGCTGGAGGTTGCCCATTCCTTTCTCTCGAAAAGACCAATGTAGAACTTCTTTACCAAGATCATCTTCATCATCAGGGTTAAAAGGTTTTTGACGGGGGGAGTAAGTCATTTTATCGGCGGCGCCTAATATTCGCAGTCGCTCTATTTGCCAAGTCAAAAAATGATTACCAATTTCTTTGGTATTTGTTTTTAGAATAAAGGCAATCGTGACATTATGCCCGCGGTATTTTTTTAATGATACTGAAGAGGTTAGACTATGAAAATCTCTACCACTTGGAAGACGATCTAAAGTTAGCTCCTCCCATAAATTATTGTCGAGACTTTGTGGCCCCTCCTTAAAGTTAGTTGTGACCATAACTTTAAAGGCATCACTAAGGATTTTCCCCATATTTAAAGGAACTCGACTGCGATTATTATCATCAATCATGAGAAGATGCTTAATACTAAGAATAGGGTTATCAACACCAGCAAGGTTAAATGTGGGGGTCAATAGCCAAGACTCTCCATCTCTGCCTCCATTTCTGACATTTGCTGAGGATCTATCTTGTGAATAGCGGCGCTCCCAATTATTCCCATCTGAATAAACTCCAAAGGGTTCAATCCCGCGCGAAAATCCATAATTATATAAAGGCCATGGGACCTGCGCCAAACTAGTGCCCTGAAGACCTGCATAACGGGATGCCTCTTGGCGAACGATATCGACTAAGGCGTTTAACCGTGGAATATCTCTTTCTGATAATATCTTCGTTTCAAAAAACCGCAAATGCCGGACTATTCTCTCAAGGGCCTTATGGTCTAATGGGTTAAGGTCGAGTGCCATCAAATTGATTTTTAATTGTTTCAGGGTCTCATTAATTTTTCTTTTATCATTGCGACTCGTACGCCCTAATAATTGGCCTTCTGCTATAGATGTTTGAATTTCATCCATTTTAGAAATGGCCTCTTCCACCTTTTTAGAATTGATATCCTTAATTAAGGTTTCACTTTTATCTCCACAAGCACTTAGGGCGGTAAGAAGAAAAAGAAGTGTCAAAATATTTATCAATCTATTCACATTATCCCCTTGGCCCACTAAGGAGCAAAGATCATTCGACCATCGAAATCATAGGTTAAAAATAAAGTAATTAAGTAATCTGTCTTTTTGAAGTTACCCAGAAGCCGCTGACTACTAACCTCATCAGCTGCGTTGGTGAAAACTGGATTTTTTGCATTACGATATTCTAATTCTGGATTGACCGTAAAGTTTCCATATTTTAAATAAGTCCCAAGGCCCGTGCGAATCAGACCACCATGAGATTGAGACTCATCGGCGGTTCTTAAACGGTGGGCCGACTCTTCATCTCTAAAAATAAAGTTTTTTCCTTGATAGCGAAGGGTGACATAAGGAGTTGTAGATTTAGACCATTCGTATCCAATTTTAGTGCTTATGGCATAATCACTTTGGCCTAGCCAATTTTGTCTATTCCCATCGTAATCAGCATAAATAGGCATAAATGGTGTAGTCGTATTATTAAACCAATCGCTCCCGCGGGCAATATCCCAGGCCTCCTTTCCGTTTTTCGTAAACGTAAACTCACCTTCAATTAACACCTGTGACGTTCGACCGATGCCATAGACCGACCAAGCATTTTCCAAAAGCGCTCCTGTTTCTTTTGGCTCGCTATGGCCCACGTAATCAACCGACAACTTTAGGTTTTCTTTTTTGTATTGAACACCAAGTTTATGGCCAAAGTCTTCCTTTCTTTCCCAGCGAGTAGCAGTTGGAAAATTTTGGATGTCGAAGTCACCATTAGCTGGATATAAATAGGATGCTACACCAAGTCCGACATTGGCCGACCAACTGTCATTAAATTGATATTTTAATTCCAGGCCAGGAATCGTTTTATTGACAATACTATTTGTCCCTTGGGTTTCTGAAACGGTCGAGGGGGCACCACTAATATAATTAATTCGTGTTACGTCCCATGTATTGAATTTGTGACCAACTTCTCCATCAAAATTAAAGGGGTAGAATGAAAGGGACACTTTATTATTCAATTGCCATTGAAGACGAGTATATTCACTATCAAGATCGAGACCAAGTGTTTGACCTCCACTTGAACTATTATTGACATCCAATTCCAGGTCTAATTGAAAGTTAAGATTTTCATATTGGTGACCGGCCAATAACTCAAACTTAGACGTTTTATTATTAAAGCGATTGTCTTCAGGTATTGTTTCAAAGCGAATGCGTGCAAAAGTAGAGCTGCTATATTGATACCGAAAAGCGACGTCCAACTCAACTTGATCACCTAATTCCGTTTTTTTTCCTTGTGAATAAACAAAATCTTCATAATAAAACTTTTCAATATAAAAACTTTTATCAGTTGATTGAATAATATTGTTATTATTGGCCAGTACAATGGGGGTGGCCAAAAGGAAGACAAGTAAGGCGCCAGCTAAGTTCATAAAATTCCTCGATATTTATTGTTAAGAACTCTTTAGGTTACCTATTCAATTCCGTCAATTAAACCACCCAACTTTTGTAAAAATTGCGTCAAACCATTATTGTTCAATCGATTTAACTTGTTAAAATAACGCAAGAAATAACGCTCATAGTTAAAGATTCGGTAAATCTTCATAATAGAAACGCATAGGAAGAAAACTCACCACACTTGTATAGAAATCCAGTTCGTGGGGTTCATAGACTTTAACCTCTCGACTGCTGGCCACATCCATTTGCGCCTCAATTTTCCGCAAATCTTGGATAAAATGATCGGCAGTTTCATGGCGCATATAATATTCACCAAAAGCAAAATGCAGCTCTTTCCCTGCGGCCTTCCGTTTTAGTTCATCAAAGTTGGATGTCACTTCTGCAAAATTATGCATCGATGATTTGATTAGCGAGCGGCCCAAATCATTAATTTCAGAAAAGGTAATACGACCCTCACCTAAAATTTTAACCTTATCGCCCGGATGGCGCTCAAGAAGCCCTAATTCTTCTAATTTTTTTAGATATTGCGAAATAGAATGTTGATTCAGCTGATAACGTTCCATGATTTGCTTAATGGTGAAGTTCTCTTCATGCAAAAGGTGGAAAAAATAAAAATAATGGGTGTTATGGGAAAAGAACCGTTCTTGTTCTGCCGTCAAAACAAAATTAATGGCCCTCTCTTCTTTACAGAAGGCCACTAAATCAAAAAATGAGAGGCCGGCCACTTCACAGATCGCTTCAATTTTAGAGAACGGGCCATCAACGGCCGTCATCAAGCGTTTTACAGAAGATTCGCTCATCTTTAGCTGGTCGGCCAATTGGGAGTATTTAATCCCTTTCTTCTTGAGAATGTTCTTGAGTTCTTTAATTAATAATGAATAAGTGGGGCCATTTTTCATAAAAAGTACCATTTTTTGATACTTTCTATCATTGTATTGCTTGGGGTTCAAGTTAGAGCTAAGACTTGACCAATTAATACATATATCCCAGGAGGGTCAAATGTCATTCCATAGCACTTTTTTAAATGTTAATTTTCGTGCCCGGCCTCAAAAAAAAGATTCTGCTCTCATTATCGAAATGGACCTGAGTGGATTGGTGAAAGGCCTTATTCACGCCCTTTTTATAGGGCCAAGGTTGCAAAGACAAGTTGCGCCAGGTTGCCACCGCTCCCCTAAGCTTTATCTTTGGCAAAAATATAGTCGGTAATGAATTGGAAAATCTCAAGATGACTGACAAGACCTACTGGAAAATTGTCTTTATCAACTAGAATAATAGTGCCATGCCCATTTTCGACCATATAATTAATGGCATGAGCAAAGTGATTTTTAGTAAAAAATAAATGGGGAGTTGGGGCCATAAAATCTTTGACTTCCAACCCTGGATTAAAGCGGTCAGGGGCATCTTCAAAAAGTTTAAACAAGAGGTCTCTCTCGGTGACAACTCCCTTCAATCGAGTTTCATACTCCATTATAAGACAGGTACCTCGCTTCTTCCCCTGCAAGGTTAACATCACCTCGCTGAGAGGTACTTGATGATCTAAAAAAATAGGTTGATTATAAACCAGGCGCTTAAGTGGGGTCAAAAATAGACGACCCGAAACTTGACCTTTACTTTTCGCTGGTAAATCAAAACCTTCAATACAAGCTTCAACATCAAACTTTATTAATTCATCAACGACACCCTTCTCTTTAATACTCTTAGGAAAAATTTCGCGGATAAGGCCCATAATATCTAGAATTGAAATCATGTAGAGAGGGCTTCCATTTTTTAATACCGGCAGATGATGAATTCTATAGCGGCTGCAAAGTTGCATACAATGAGATAAATTATGTTGCTCTATATCAACCGAAAGAGGGTTAACAGTCATCACTTCTTGGACTAGCTTCTCAGTCCAATCTTTGCCAGGTTGCATTTTATAAAGGAGGTCCGCCTCAGAAAGAACCCCTAATAATCGGTCATTTTCGGAAATGAAAATCGCCCCAATACCACCATCCTTCATCATTTTGATCGCCTGTGGCACGGGCGTGTTAGGAAGTACCTGAACAATTGATTTTAATTCCACCTCTTTTAGAGGTTTATTAAAGTAGTCGTGGCCAATTTCTTCTAAATTTGCTTTCATAAAAAACCATTGGCACCTTTTCAAAAACGCCCTTCTCATCATTATAGGGTAAATAGATACGATTATGAATATGAAAAAAATTAATTTATCACTGTTTTCTATTTTATTATTGATTTTTACCCTTACAACTACGGCGGGTGAACGTAGTATCTATCGAATTAAAGTCCCCAGTATCGCCAATAGCTTGGAGAGGGTTAGCAACACCTCAAATAAATCTTTACCACTTAATCTTAATATAATGGTGTGGAATATCTATAAGATGGAGGGCGATAACTTTAACTCTAAATACCAACAAATTGTAGGTCAACAAAACATTCTCATTTTACAAGAAACAATCACGACCCCATCTTTTTATGAACTTTTCAGCGATCGTAATTTTGAAACCTTTTTTGCCTACTCCTTTACTTTTGAAGACACGAATGAAAAAACAGGGGTCGCAACCGCTGCAAAGGCGAAGAGCGCACAAGTGATACCATTGCGCGCGCCCGTCACTGAACCAATTTTCAAAACACCAAAAATGGCACTTTTAAGTACCTACTCTTTAAAAAATAGAGCGCAAAAATTATTAGTAATTAATGTTCATGCTATTAACTTTGTTAAATTTGATTCGTGGAAAGCACAAATGGTAATTCTTTTTGACAAGGTCAAAAAACATACCGGACCTATTATTTTTGCAGGTGATTTTAATACTTGGCGGGCCAATCGGTCAAAGGCCTTAATCAAAATGGCAAGAGAAGCAAGTCTCAAGCAAGCTCGCTTTTCACCTGACATAAGAACAAAGTACTTTGGCCGTGCACTAGATCATATTCTCTATAAAGGCATGACCTTAGCAGCATCTCATGTCGAAGAGGCCGACGGAGGCTCAGATCATAATCCACTTTTTGCCTCTTTTCTTATACCCTAATTTTTTTAACTCCTGACCCTTGCCGGAAATATTTTAAGGAGCAAGAGGAACCATAGTCCCAGTACCATTAAAATATGAACAGATTCTAGGCCCAGAGAAAAATTAAATTCACCATTAAGAAGCAAGTGGCGGTTCCAGGCCTCCCATACATCTAAATGGGGCAAAAGAAGAAAGGCAAAAGTTTTGATAATATTCCATATCCCCTGCCATTCAAAGATAGCACCAGAAGTAAAGTTCTCCCATATAATAGGTTCAGAAAACCGACTTATCCAGATTCCAAATAATAAAAAGACCATGGTAATAAAACTTCCCATCCTCCCAAGAAATAGAGAAAAAGTCATCGATAGGGAAATAAGCGCCAGAGAGGTAAATCCCATAGAAAAAATGGCCCCTAAGGCCGCAAAACTGAACAATGGAATTTTAAGAGTCAGGGAGAATAATAGAGATGCTAATAAAATAGAAAGACCATAAAAGAAGTAGACGATACTTACACCGCCTAATAATCGACCAACCAGGTAATCAAAAGGACGCAGAGGTAGTGATAAAAGGAAATGAGTTATTTTGCCATCAATATCAGTCGGTAAAAGACGAGAGCCAATATAAATGCTCAAAAAATGCCCCCAAAGCCCAATCATCCATAAGAAGATGCCAATTGATGTCTCCCCCATAGTTTCGGGCGAAAAAGCGCCATCGAAAGACTCTTTGACAAGACCTAAAAGAGAATTTGCCAAAAGAAGAATGATCATTGTTAAAATTGAAAAAAGAATTAAGGTTTTTGAGCGGTACTCCTTAAGTATGGTGTTTAATAAAATATACTTCATAATTATCCCTTAATTGTATCCATAAAAAAGTCTTCAATACTTTCGCCATTCGTCAGATCACTTAATTCCTTTTGTGCCATTAATTGGCCTTTATAAAGAACTGCAAATGAATCCACAAATGTTTGGGCCTCATTGATAAGATGAGTATTCACAAAAATGGTTTTACCCTGTTTTCCCAAATCTTTAAGAGCATCCTTAACCAGACGGATAGCAATGGGGTCTAAACCCGAGAAAGGCTCATCTAATAAATAAAGGTCGGCCTCGCCCATTAATAAACTGGCAAGACCAACTCGTTGCAATTGGCCTTTGGATAACTCCTGTAATTTCTTTGTTCTGATATCTTGAACTTGAAATTTATCACAGGCGAAATCTAATCGCTCGGACATTTCTTCTGTCGTAACGCCTCTCAAGCGGCCGATAAAGGTCAAGGCCTTCTCAATAGTATAAAAGGGATAAAAATTAAATTTTTCCGGTAAATAGGCCAACCTTTTTCGATGGGAAAACTCTCCTGCCGGTTGGCCCCATACGAAGCATTCTCCTTGGGTGGGTTTTAATAATCCGATTAAAATTTTGATCAATGTTGTTTTGCCAGCGCCGTTAGGTCCGAGCAAGGCGAAAATATGGCCTTTGGCCAGAGAAAAATTGACCTGATCCACCGCCTTATTATGCCCATAGAAATGGGAAATTCCACGAAACTCAACACCATTCATTCCTACCACCATTTATTTCTATGACTTATTAATCACACGAGGTTTCTTATCATCATCAATCGCCACATAAGTAAAAATCCCCTCGGTTACGAGAACCCTTTCGGTACTATACTGACGGATACACCAGGCCTCAACTTTTACCTGAACAGAAGTTCTCCCTATTTTAAGGCATTCCACATAACAACAACAAACATCACCGACGTAAACGGGCAAGTGAAATGTCATGGAATCCACAGCGACTGTCACAGTTCTTCCATGAGTCAATTTCTTCGTGACAATCCCTCCAGCTATATCCATTTGGGATAAAAGCCAACCGCCAAAAATATCCCCATCAGGATTGGTATCGGCCGGCATGGCCAAAGTACGGATCGCGAGTTCACCATTGGTTGGTTTCTTCTTTTGAGTCATTATTACCCTCTCTTTTAATTTTATTATATGAAGTCAGGTAAGTATTGAAAAGTACGTTTACACAGACAACAATTATTCAGTAAAGACAAAGCGCCACGGATAGAGGGCAGAATTTGGCCCTCTTTTTGTCAAAAAACGAGCGCGCTATTCATTTTTTTTGTTTATAACTTAGCTTTATTATCAAACAGTTAGCTCGTTAATAAAAGCTTTATTTGGCGATCTATAGACTTATAAAATAAAGGTTATTGCTCGCAACGCTGTGCGCCTTTAAACTAGGAGTAACTAAGATTTCTTTTCTGAACGTTAGCTATACCTGGGAGTCTTAACCTTTATCTATGCTTAGGCATAATAAAGGAGTTGTGGTGTCAACTATACCATGGCCTGTATTCATTATCATTGTTGTTTTTACTAGCTGCGCGGGCCCCATAAGCCCATTCGGTGCAATTGATGTATTTAATCCACCGACCGATGCAGGAATGGAAATTGGCCACCTTCCAACGGCCATAATGAATGCTCAAAACGAAACGGGACTTGAACCACAAATTCATTTCTTTCCTTCCCGTAAATTATGGCATCGGTCTCATCATTTTAAGATTACAATATTTGACCCATCAGGCATTCCTTTTGACCATCAAATTCAAATCTTTTTTGATAAAAAAGATATGACTCATGAATTTTTAAGACATGCTAAGAGCACTATCGACCAAGATAAAAATACGATTACCTATAGCTTTCGCTTTTTTAAATATAAAATTGATCAAGACTCTGAACTATTAGTGCATTACCGTCCGAGCAAAATGGAGGATGGATTCTTAACCGAGTATAAAAACCCTGAATGCTCAATTGATAATTTTGGACCTCTCGTTTCCACAGGAACTTTCAATCCACCAGATGAAACGATTCAGACAATAACCACTGTTTCACGTGATGAAAATCTGAACCCCAGTCTAATGGCAGGATTAGTCGCCCAAGAATCAAGCTTTAACCCCATGGCCGTCAGCTGGGCAAAGGCGATTGGACTCACACAAGTAACACCCTTGGCAGAACAGCATATTATTGAAAAATATCCCCATTGGCCGCGTTATCCAAAAATTAATAAGATGGGAAGCTTTCGAATCAAGTCCCTTATTCGGGCCGGCCAAATCAATGAAACTAATGAATGGCGTCTTAATAATGAATACTCAATTCGCGGTGGCGCAAATTATATTCATTATCTCAAAAAGTATTGGGCGAAAAAGAAAAATCGCAACGTCGTAACAAATTATCTACCAAATCCAGAGAAAGAAAAGTCTAAAATTATCTTAGCGAGCTATAATAGTGGCGCCTTCAGAGTGAAAAAAAGTATTAAAAAATTGGGAAGCAATTGGTTAGACGCGCCCAAACTAAAAGAGGCGAAAAAATACGTGCGCAATATTCAAAGTTATTGCTACCATTTTTCCCATTTATGAGAGAGTTTTATGAGAAAGAGACCGTTTATTTTAACATTATTTGCGTTAGTGTTTGTGATGGTGGCCTTATCTATTCCCATCCAAATTATGGCACTCTATAATCACGGGCCCCAAGATTGGCCAATGGTCCTCCAAAAAATAACCCTCACCAATTGGGCAGTCATCACCATTTGTTTAATTAATGCTGTCTTAAGTGCCCAGGCCCATAAAGCCTTATTTTTTACTTTACCTCTTTCCGTTTTGTTAGTGATTGTTAATAATTTTCTTGTCTACCGCTTTGGAACTGATTATTCAGGTATGCAGGCCGCTATATCTGGCCTATTTTTTTCCGTTTTCTGCCTCGGAGTATTTCAAAAAGATTCAATGAAGGCCTTAAGAAATCCACACCTTCAATGGTGGAAACCGGCAAAGAGACGACAGCTTTCGCTACCAGTATGGTTGGAAATAGATGGCAAACCTCAGCTGGCCAGAACTGTGGATATTTCCAGTACAGGTGCCTTTTTATCGACAATCGGAGAGGACCAAGCTGATACCAATATTCAGCTAAGCGCCAATGAAGCTGGTAGTTCCTTAAAAATCTATTTAGGTCTTGAAGAACGAGAATTAGCGATGGAAGCCGAAATAGTCCGATTTGGAGGAGGTGGAAAATCTCAGCTCCCCAGTGGTATAGGTGTCCGCTTTAAGGATATGTCCCTGGCCCATCGAATTCAATTATGGAAATTAGTACATGTCGATTATCGCTCAATGCCTCTTTAAAGGATCATATTAAAAGACTTGATAAATAAGAGACTTGATATAGAGAGATCCGCCACTAAGGCCTTGAAAGGGATGGTCTGGCCCTTGTAGTCCCATATCCAATAATTGTACTTGCCTGCCAAGGTCTACCGCCTCTAATTGTACCAGTCGATCTAAATCCTCATTACTGACCCCATGGGTACAGGATGCCATGACAAAAACCCCCCCCTCATCAGTAATCAATTTAAGACAATTTTTGGCCAATTTACGATAACCATGGAGTGCTTTTTCTCTATTTTTTTTAGTTTTTGAAAATGCAGGAGGGTCTGAAATAATAAGTGAATAGCGCTGCCCCTCTTTATGGGCCTTAACCAAATAAGAAAAAACATCTTGTCGATGGAAATGGGCCTGTTTCAGACAACCATTGAGTTTAGCATTTTCTATAAATGTCGGCCCAAGATGCGCCTGATCAATAAAGTCCACGCGATTAATAAATTTTTCTTTTAAAAGAGTAAACCCCCAAGCACCGACATAAGAAAATAAGTCGAGAGCGGTTTCCCCTTTAAAATTAAGTTCGCTTAAAATCATTTTTAATCGCTTACGATTAAAGCGATGGTCATAATAAAAACCAATCTTTTGCCAAATATCTTGTTCTAATTTAAAAAGACACCCATTTTCATAAACTTCGATAAAGGATGGTAAATCATCTCCAGGAAATTGTGGCAACCCCTCAATTTCCCGCAATTTCGGATCATCTAAAAAAACCGCTTTTGCTTGAATATGTTTTTCAATGGCAAGTTTTATTTTTTCTCTAAAACGATCTAAACCAGCACTATGAATTTGAATGAGAGCGGCATTTTGATAGAGATCAACAATAAGGCCTGGTAATCCGTCACTGGCACCATAAATAAGACGACAACCACGATCAAAGTCACGCCAGGTAAATCTCTTTTGAACCGCTAATTGGATACGCGTTTCAATAAAAGAAGTGGCCAACTCTTCCTCAGTCACCCAATCCCCATGAGGAAAGGCCCCCATGGTTCGGCAGATAATCTGATTTTGTGAAAAAGCATTAAATGTCCCAAGGTATTCTTTCTTGCGATGAATTAACTTAATCCAAGCACCGGGTAGAAGCCCATGGGGTGTCTCTTCAAAGTCTTTAGCAAAATACTCAAAATGATTTTGAGGGCCTCGGGCCTTATCTTTTAAAATACCGATGGGGAGAGAAAGAGTCATGATTAATCTCCAAAGCGCAGACGATAGCCAACTCCACGCACTGTTTCTATTAATTCATCTTTTAATTTCTGACGCAATTGTAAGACATGTGTATCAACGGTACGAGTCGTCGGAAAATTATTATAGCCCCATACCTTATTGAGAATTTCTTCCCTTGAAAAAGCACGATTAGGAGATTCGGCCAAGAGCCTTAAAAAGTCAAACTCCATTTTCGTCAATTCGACTTTTTCATTATCAAACCTCACCTCACGCCTTTCAAGATCGATAATGAGCTGGCCTAGGTTAATGCGGTCGTCAACATCGCTCTTTTTCCCAATAGCTTGATCTCTTAATTGGACACGAATTCTCGCTAATAGCTCACGGGGCTCAAAGGGTTTTGTTAAGTAATCGTTGGCACCAGACTCTAATCCTAAAACCTTATCAATTAAATCGGTACGTGCAGTAAGCATTATAATAGGAAGGTCACTCCCCTTTCCTCGTATTTCTTTTAAAAAATCGATCCCCTGCCCATCGGGTAGCATCCAATCTAAAATAATTAATTCCAATGGATTGATATCAACATCCACAGCTTTTTTCAGAGTCCGGCATAGAGTTACCGAAAACCCTTCTCTTGTTAAAAAGTCCTTTAAAGAGTCTCCAAGATTAACGTCATCTTCAACCAATAGCACTTTGCTCATTCTTTCTTTCCTTTTTAGATAAAATAAGAGTAAAACGAGTGGGGTTTTTCTCAAAAATGAATTGGCCACCCATCTCTTTTATGATTTTTGCCACGATATTCAGGCCTAGGCCAGTCCCTGGACTTTGGCTTCCTTTAACAAATTCTGGAATCATTTCTTTTAAATTATTAAATTGAACCTGCCCACAATCTTCTATCATAATATGCAGGCGCCCGCTTACAATAGCTAAACTTAGAGTAACCGGTAGCCGGCCATGAGTGAAGCCATTCTCGATTAAATTTTTAACACAAATTCCCAACCAATAGTCATCAATAGCGCCAGCGCCATCATTTTCAAGAGGAATAAATTTTAATTGATCACCATAATGATCCTGAAAACTATTTAACATATCACCAAAATATCTATTATAAGAATCGACATGAGTCCAATGAAACTCAATCAGACGTGAATCCTGTCTGGAGCGCAAGTAATGGCGACTCGAATCAACAAGATTTTTTAAACGATAGGTCTCACTCGATATTTTAAGTGCCGTTTCCTGCATTTCATCGTTCATATTCATATATTGATTCCCTAGTTTCTCGTTAAGAAGCAGCAAGGAGGTAATTGGAGTACGGAATTCATGGGTTAAAACCCGAAGCGCGAGACGCTGACGTTCATCTTCTAATTTTTGTTCTTTCAACTTCCCTAATAATAAACGGACGACAGCAATGACAATAATAATAAGTCCTCCCAAAATAATCACAATGGATTTATTGGCCAAGAGGAAAAGATGCCGTGTCGATAAATTCCAGCAGAGGTTGCCATCTCGATAAAAACAATAACGTCCTTTACCAAAGTTTTGCAGAACGTAAGGTCCATCACTTAAAAAGTCTTGTAAATGCCAACGCATATAAAAGCGATATTCTAATAAATGTTTGTCTTCTCCGTATTTAAGCCGTGCAATGAGAAAGTCTTTGGTTAGGACAGTCCCTTTCCCGCGGCTCAAGGAGGTTAAGGATGTTTCATCTAGTTTAACTAATACTTTAAAAGGGCCATAGAGCTCGCCAATTCGATTCTTCAATTCTGGTAATTCCATCACATGGAAAAATGGTAAATGATTGAGTGCCCATTCACGATGGCCTTGGCCGTCTTTACTTAACTCAAAGGCCAGGTAAGCATAACTCTTACCGGAGGGGTGAATAAACGGTGCGGAACTAAAAAAGTCTAAAGGCAAAAAGGTGCGGCGACCACATCGGTAGTTTTCCCACACCAATGGCTTAGGGTCACCAAAGGCCAAGGAAATAGGATCAATTAAATTAAAACAATCCTTGGCCGACGAGAAGGAAGTGACGTTTTTAGCATCCCATTCGGTTAACGTAAAAAGGGGGTCTAATAATTTTAATTGCTCCGGTCGCGGGTATATGGAATTGAGGTTAAGAATATATTGAGGTGAAACAAAACGCTGAAATTGAACTTTTAAAAAATTGATTTCGTTTAAGTCCTGATCGGAGGGACTGTGAGAGCGCTGTAAAGACAGGGCCAAATACCCTGTTAAGAACGCCGTACTGACGGCCGATAAAATCAATAATAGGTATAATTTCATAATTAATCCGGTAACATATCCTAACACCCTTGGCCATGAATACGTCACTCCATTGTCATTTTTTGGTAAAGTCTTTTCGGACTGTATAAATTTTGTTAATAATTTCACTATTATCGACCCCGTAATCATTAAAGAGGACTTTATGACTCAATATCCCAATCCCCTCGTTTTAGGTCTTGACCTAGAAGGTATTAACCGCGACCTCATTTATGAAGGTGTTGATGTCAATACTGACCGGGTAATGGAAATTGGTGCCGTGCTCTGGGATTGGACGAAGAAACAGCCTGTCAGCATCCTCAGCGAGATTATTGATGAAGTCGACCGCTTACCCATTAATGAAGAATTAACTGAGCTCACCGGCCTTGACGAAGAAATTCTCAAGCATTGGGCCTTCCGCGGAGAAGATATTGCCATTATTTTAAAAAAGTTAGCACTTCTGATGAATAAGGCCGATTATATTATGGCGCATAATGGGATTGGTTACGACCGACCCATGCTCAAGGCCCTATTTGAAAGACATGGTGTTGAGTATCCCGATGCCATATGGCTTGATACCTTGACCGATGTTGAGTTCCCAAAACGTATCACCGGCCGCTCTTTGGCGCTTCTTGAACATGCCCATGGTTTTATCAACCCTTTCCCTCATAGAGCAGTGACAGATGTGCTAAGTATGCTTAAAATCGCCTCGAATTATTCCTTGACCCGTATGAGCAAGTTAGCAACTAGCCCTACTGTTAAAATAGTTGCCGAGTTGAGTGCTCCTAATTGGCGGAATAAGGAAGAAGTTGATGTCTTCAACCGTACCAAAAATAAAGTCGCTAAAGCGCGCTTTAAATGGAACCCAGGCAATAAAACCTGGGTTAAGGAAATGCCAAAGATCTTAGTTGATGAAGGACTTCAATTCGACTTCGGGTGGTATATACTCGAATCCTAAATAATCGTTTCACTTATTTTTTACAGGAAAGGCCTTTTTATTATGGCCTTTGCTTTATAGAATTTGATTCTATACCATTTGCTCTTATTTGGAGAAAATATGAAAAATTCATGGGTTGTAGCAAAATTTGGTGGAACTTCAATGGGAACAATTGAAAGCATGAAATATTGTGCCAAAATTGTTCAAGATAAAGGGTCTAATCTCATTATCGTCTCGGCGACCTCCGGAACAACAAATTTATTAGTGGAATTAACCAAATTGGCACCCCTTGGAAAGTGGGAAGAATGCCAGGATATTCTCGCCCAAATTAAAGGCCGTCATCACAATATGGTTAATGAAATAACAACAAATAAAACTGTTCAACATAAGATTGACCAAGTTTTAAAAGAGGCAACCGCCTTAGTCCAAGGAAGCTGCCTACTCAAAGAATGCTCCCTCAAGGCCTATGATGGCATCGTTAGCGTCGGTGAATTATTAAGTTCACTCATATTTGCTGAAGTTCTTAAAAAATTCATTCCAAAAGATGTTGAATGGTTTGACTCACGAAGGGTTCTTCGAACCTCCGCCGACCATAAAAATGCAAGGCCAAATATTTTAGAAACAAAGGCCTGCGCTCTTGAGGTTTTCACCTCTCACTCTAAGGTCTATTTAGGTCAAGGTTTTATAGGAGGTGCCCCTAACGGTGCGACGACCACTCTAGGGCGAGGTGGTAGCGACTATTCGGCGGCCTTATATGCAGAAGCTGTCGATGCGAGACTCCTTGAAATTTGGACCGATGTTCCTGGCATGGCATCAACCGACCCAAGAATTTGCAAAGAGGCCAAAAGTATTGATCAAATAAGTTTTAAAGAAGCTGCCGAAATGGCGACTTTTGGTGCCAAAATACTTCACCCTGCGACGCTGGCACCTGCGATTAGAAAAAAAATACCTGTTTTTGTTGGCTCTACTTTTGAGCCTCACGCAAAAGGAACTATTATTTTAGAATCTGTAGAGGATCGACCAACTGTCCGCGGAGTATCACTTAAAAAAGATCAATCCCTGATTACTCTATCAAATCCCAAAATGCTTAACGCCTCTGGCTTTTTAATGTCGATCTTTGAAGTTTTTGGCAAGCATGAAGTCAGTGTCGATGCCATTACAACCTCAGAGATATCTGTCGCCATGACGATTGACAGTACCATTACTTTAAATGACCAATTTGTTAGAGATTTAAAACACCTTGGCAATGTCGAGATTGAAAATAATTTATGTCTTATTGCCGTTATTGGTAATGATCTTCCCACCACTCCTCGCCTAGGGCAACATATATTTGAGGCGCTTGATGGAATCAATGTTAGAATGATAACTCATGGTGCCTCATCTCATAATTTTTGTTTTCTAGTTGATGATCAGGATAGTGATAATTCGGTTCGAAGAATCCATAAGAAATTCTTATAAAACAAAAGCTGGGGCGAACCAGCACAATCCCTTCCCCCTCATCTGGTTTCTGTCAGTAAGCTAACTGAGTGTGAATAAAATATGATGATTTTTATCAACTTAATTTGCTCTTTGATTGAGGAGATTGTACCCCGCATCCACGGCTAGATAACCACCTGTAATTACAACTCAACTTCATTAATGTTATTAATTAGAAAGCCGAATAGTATTTAATGAAATTGTCATTTTTAAACACTCTATTTGTCCTATTCGTTTCATACCAATTTATTGGAAATGCTTTTTCATTAAATGTGCCGAAAGATGTGGATCCACGCCTAAAACCATATATAAAAAACTGGAATGTGGAGAATTTTATTATTCATATGAATAACCATATAAATAATAATATTCTTCTCTTTAGAGAAGTCTTTGATAATTACCTGGCAAATGGAATTCCTGCAGATCTAATTAATAATAAACCCGCAATTTCTGGAAAGGAATTGAGAAAATCGTTGAATATACCTGAAGATGTCTGGAAAGATAAAAACCTTAGAATACAATTGCGTAATCATATATCTAATTTTTTAGATTTACACGACGCCGGGAAAGTCGATACTTCAACAAAATTTTTAAAAAAACAGAGCACTTATTTAAAAGAATCCGAATCTTTCACCAATAAGAATGGGGTCAGAAAAAAAAAGAAATTAATCATTGAACACTTGGCAGATGACTTTGGTAAGAATTTTAACGAAGTTGCAAACTCTGCAGAAATGAAATTAAAAGCGAGAAAGACCGTCAACCTCTTTAATAAGGTCGATGATCATGTGGGACGTACTTTCTTATCTGATAATTCCAAATTACCCATGGCCCTAAGAGGTGATTGGGTTAAAAACCTTGCTCTTGAAATGGAAAAAATTGTCGATAAAACAGAGAGGTGGGGTAATCATGTCAGCCCACTTGAATTTGGAAAAAAAATGGTTCGAGGTAGCGAGTATACCTTCAAAGCAGGAGAAGCTATAAAAAAAGGAAATATTAATAGCAATATTAATGTCATGAGATTTCATCTGGAAGAAAATTACTCAAACCTCACTAACCACTACACAGAAGTCCATAAAGCGACCAAGAATTTTTTTGAATCTCTCAAGCAAATTGGCATTGATCATCATACCCTTGACCCTATTAGAAAATATGAATTAATTCCCATGGTGCAAAAAGGAAAGAGATCGTTAAACTTCCCTCCTTTGGAAAGAATAAAAGAAGTCATCTACCTTGAAAGAATCGATGAAGTTAAAGAATTGATTCACCCAAACAAGAAAATAGGTAAAAAAATTCTTCAACAGATTAATAAAAACAGAGCAAGTATGTTGAGTCCATCTTCAAATGTTCGACTTCCAAAAGCTGTAAAAAATAACTCTTTAAAAATACCTCAACCAAAAAGTGCATTTAAATTGAAATGTTTTGAGGCCAGTCTTCTCAGGAACTTGATTAATTAATATGAAGAAGTCACTAACTATATTATTATTTTTTGCTTTTACTTCTATTTATGGAAATGAGATCAGCGAGTTGCTCAATCAACATATGTGGATGCAAGGAGCGGGAGCTGAACACCTATTTGAAACAATTGGCCCAACGATTTTAGATAATACCAATCAATATATAAATAATCCTAGGAATAGAGAGTCTTTAAATACAGTAGAAGGAAAACAATTGCTTCAAAGTCAACAACGTTTACACAATTATCATCAGATAAAAAGTGTCCTTAAAAAATGCGAGAGTGACCAATCCAATGACCAATTAACAGCGAGAATTTTAACGTCGGCATTTGAAACAAAAGAAATCACAATCACATGTAACCAGCGCCAGTATGGGCCTAGAGCTTTTAACAATGTTATTGCGCAACTAGAGGACAAAATAGACATTATTGATAGAATGTCCCGCTCAGAAAGAAAAAAGAAAAGTAAAATGTTTCTCAATAAATTATTAGAGAAATCCTATGAGAATGCAGCGAAATCCTATACTAGTACTCGCTATCAATTTGAAAAAGATTTTGCAGTAAATGGAAAGTTAAATGATTCCCAATTAATAAGTGCGGTGAATGATTTTTGCTCCAAAGGGTGCCTGCCTAAATTTAAAAACAAATTAAAAAAAATTATGCAGTCCGAAGCGGCGCTTAATCTATCCCTCAAAAAGAAGTTCTCCAACTACTCTGACGTCTCAGATGACATCAACAATAAACTTGGTCGATTAAATACAAAATTAAAAAATTTAGAATTTGAAGCAGACCAAGGTTGGGTGAAAACAAAAATATGGGATTCTAGTGATGTCAAAAAAAATGATCTCAATCAAAAAAAGGCCAATGAATACATACAGTCCTATATTCATGAAGCCAGCTCTGGACCGGGTATACTTCTTCTAACTGATCATATGAAAAAAAAGGCCGGAGGTATGAGGCAACTGGAGGATAGGGATCTCATTGAACATAAAAATAAAAAAAATACTTTTTTTACCTTCAAACGTCATCAGAAAAGTATTCAAGCTAGTGATGTAGAACAAGCTAAAAATGAAATCTTAACAAAAATTAAAGAGCAGGTTGGAAAACTAAATAAAATGGGGAGCTCCCGGGGAAATAGACGCTCTAAAAAAACAGAAAATAGCATAAAATCCCTTCTCTTAACCAATCCTGCTGCTGTGGGACAGGTTTTATTACAAGATCCGTCTTATTCCTCTCTGGTTTGCCATGAGATCAAGGAAATAGAACAGCAACAAAAATCGGCAAAAAAGAGAGAAGTCTGGCTATGGGGCGGTCTAATGGTTGGCGCCGCTGTAGGTGTCGTTGTTCTTTCTGGTGGTACTGCCTTGGCCGGTGCCTTAATTGGAAAGGGGTTAATTTTAAAATCAGCTGGCACAGCAGCGACGGCGGGATTAGTCAAATCACTGAGTACCTATACAACCGTGTCTCTCATCTCTGGTGCTGTGGTTGGTGGAATAGAAACAGCTCATTTAGGCCATAAAACGATCAACACCTATAAGAATATGAGAGATATTGAAAGCGCCTATCTTAGTGGTAACTCTGATTCTCATAGTATTACTGAGGCAAGAGAAGCTCTTACTGAATTTAAGGAAACTCGCTTAAAAGCAGCAATCAGTCTCGGTTTTTCGGTGGCGGATTTAGGCGCCTTAAAGAGCGTTGCTTCATCCGCGCGGCAGACGATCGCATCGGGCCCAAAAATGGCCAAGAAATCTTTGTCTATAACTGAACTCAAAAACCTAACGAAGACCTATAAACTCTTTAATGGGCCTCATGTGGGTAAACTCCTGGCCGAAAGTGGAAACTTGATGGGTCCCACTGGAGGAAAAAATATTGATGATTTTTTATTATATTTATCAAAAATAGATCCATCAATTAGGGATAAAGTCTTTTTAAAACTAAGTAGTGCTAAATGGGGGCCCAAAAGACTTAAAGAAGTCATTGAAAGCTCTTTACAAAAAGGAAGAAAGGCCTCTTGTGGTTAGGCGCAGTGAGGAACACAATTAGAAGGAATAAAAAGGCCCCTTCATATAGGGGCCTTTAAAATTCTAAATTTTAATTTACTTTTATTTTAAAAGCTCTTCGGCATTGATACGCCCGGAACGAGAAAGGCCTTCCAGTCGTGATGTTTTTACTGCACTTTGCGTGACTTTTTCGCGCACTTCAAGAGGGGTCATATTTGTTTGGGAAAGAAGAAGCCCAATTGCTCCTGAAACAAATGGTGCCGCCATGGAGGTTCCAGAAAGATTCTTATAACGGTCTCCTGGATAAGTTGAGTAAATTCTGCTGCCAGGAGCAAAAACGTGGACATTTTTTTCTCCATAATTACTAAAGCCTGAGCGGTTTCCTTTACCGTTAAAAGAACCAACAGAGATGACATTATCAATTTGATAATTGGCCGGGTAAGTATTGCGAGTGTCATTATTGACCGAGCTATTACCTGCGGCAGCGACAAAAATCACTCCTTGAGCATTAGCAGCACGGATGGCATCTTCTAAGGCCTTAGAGTACTCACCTCCCCCCCAAGAATTGGAAAGTACTTTAGCGCCACGAGAGATGGCATAATCAATGGCCTTGATTGCATCCTCAGTTTTCCCAGATCCATTATCGGAAAGAAATTTAACACCAATCATTTTAACATTACCAAGAACTCCACGAATACCATTTGAATTGTGTGAAGCACCGATAACGCCTGCACAATGTGTTCCATGCCCGTTACCATCCATAGGATCACCATCGTTATTGGCAAAATCATAACCATAAACATCGTCAACAAACCCATTACCATCATCATCGATACCTGGTTTACCATTAAGTTCAGCAAGGTTCGCGAGCATATTATCTTTAAGGTCTGAATGATTATAATCGACTCCCGTGTCAATCACCGCAACGATCAGATCATTGGAACCAGTAGTTGTGTTCCAAGCGTTAAGGGCGCTGATATCTTCACCAGCTCTGCCAGAAGAAAACCAGCCACCACTATTGCGGCCATTATTCTGTAGTCCCCATTGCTTCTCAAAATAATTATCATCGACGCTCTTTTCTGCCATCTCATTTTCAATGACCGGAAACGCCTTATAAATTTTATTCTCTTCGATGTATTCGACTCCCGGATGCTTGGCCAGAAACGAAAGGTCTGACTTATCGGTATTGTCAACTTTACCAAAAGCGCCAATTGTTTTTGTCAAGACTTCCATTTCTGGGCCCGCCTTTTCACGACTAAAACTTTCCATTTCCGCGATTGACTTAAATTTAACGATGTAACTTCCTGCAAACAGTGGATTGACCACAAGAGTCATTGCGCAGGCCATAAGGGAGGAGGTCTTCATAATTATCATCCTTGATATTCTGGTTGTCGTAAAATTCCGTTTTTATTAAACTATCTAAATTGAAATTAATCGACAAATAAAAACATGTATGTGTAAGTAATTGTTGGAAGGAATAAAGCTCAATGAATGAAATGCCTACGACGTCCCAAAAAAAAGGAGAAAACCCTCTCCTTAACATTGGTATCAATATTATTCTCCCCTCTCTCATTCTGACGAAGTTCTCCAAGCCAGAATACCTAGGGCAGGTAATGGGACTTATCGTTGCCTTGAGCCTCCCTATTGGTTATGGGCTTTACGAATTACTGGCAAAAAAGAGAAAGAACGTATTCTCTCTTTTGGGGTTACTTTCGGTAGTCCTTACTGGTGGTATTGGCCTTTTAAGCCTTGATAAACAATGGATGGTTCTCAAAGAAACTGCAATTCCTTTTATAATGGGGATCGTGGTTATCGCCAGTCAATATACCAATTATCCCCTTGTTAAATTATTTTTCGACCAAATGATTAATCTGGCAATGATTGAAGAAGAATACCGCAAGGTTGGTAATAGTAATGGCCTCAATCCTTTACTTCATCGCTCTTCCTGGTTGTTAGGATCGACCTTTTTTATATCCGCGGCCCTTAATTTTTATTTGGCGGAAACCATTCTCCAAGGTCGGCCGGGCTCCGTCGAGTTTAATGAATCCCTTGGCAAGATGACTGCCCTGAGCTTTCCTGTCATCTCTTTACCAATGATGGTCATGATGGTGGCGATTCTCTTTTATATTTTCCACCATATAAAAAAGCATACGCAATTAGAATTAGAGGCCATCTTAAAGCAACAATAATCACAAGAGAGATCCTCCGTGGAAAAAAGAAGATTGGGAACGACTGATATGCATGTGAGTGCCCTTACCTTGGGAACCATGACTTTTGGTGAGCAAAATAGTGAAGTCGAAGCTCATCAACAATTGGACTATGCGTATGAAAGAGGTATTAATTTCATCGACACGGCGGAAATGTACCCCGTGCCTCCCAGGCCGACGACCTATACTCTGACAGAGCAGTATATTGGCCGCTGGAATAAATTAAAAACCCATCGTGATCAAATCATTCTCGCCACAAAAGTTGTTGGCCCAATGGAATTCACTCATTATATCCGAGATGGCAAACCAAAGCTCAACCGCGTCCATATTGAAACAGCGATCGAAGGCTCACTTAAACGCTTAGGTGTTGATTATATCGATCTTTATCAATTACATTGGCCAGATCGGAATACTAACTTCTTTGGGCAAAGAGGATATAACCACCAGGAGAATGATTCCTATACGCCGATGGAGGAAACCCTTCAAGTTTTAGCGGATTTACAAAAGTCAGGCAAAGTAAGAGCATTTGGACTTTCTAATGAAACTCCCTGGGGCGCCATGAGATACCTCAACGCTGCGGAAAAAAATAATTGGCCACGTATGATGAGTATCCAAAACCCCTATAATCTTCTCAATCGTACTTTTGAAATCGGTCTCGCTGAAATCGCCCATCGGGAAAATTTAGGTTTACTCGCTTATAGCCCCATGGCCTTTGGCGCCCTCTCAGGTAAATATTTGGATGGACAATTCCCAGAAGGTGCACGCCTCACCCGTTGGAAACGTTTTGACCGCTATAGTAATAAACGGGGGGTCCAGGCAATCGAAAAGTATTGCCAATTGGCCAAAGATTTTGACATGACACCTGCACAATTGGCACTTGCCTATGTCACTGGCCGTCCCTTTGTCACAAGCAATATCATTGGTGCCACAACTCTTCAGCAACTAGAAGAAAATATCAACAGTATTGATCGGACAATTACTCCCGAACTAGAACAAGAAATTGATAAAATCCATGAAGATATTCCCAATCCTTGCCCTTAGTCGCGCCTCTAAAATATTTATGTTAGCATTAAGAGTATAGTGGAATGCGGACAAGGAGGTCCGAAATGGCTTTTCTTAATAAATTCTTAGGACAATTTAAGGCCAAGAAGTCAGGTCAACCTGATAATCCATTGGTTGCCCTTTTTAAACCTTACCAAAACGATTCAGATTCCCCCCCTTGTTTAGCGAAAAATGGTCGGGACCTGATTCTGGAATGCCCAGATAAAGAGGAAGTCTTTTACGCCTTTGTCGAAGATGCTATCTTCAGCTCCCTCTATGCGACAGTCTACGAGCAAATGCTGCTATCTTTAGCATCGAATCCTGACTTGGCCTTACAGCTTATTGATAATTTTGGGAAACATCAGGAAGAGCGTGAACAATTATTATGGCAACAAACCCATGAGCACTTGCAATTCATACAAAGCAATGGCCAATGCCCAGGTTGTTCCTGCTGTGAAAATCATGCGGATGTTATAGATCTCATTCCTGCCTTTAATGAATTTGATATGACCTTCTATCAAGAATTATATATCGGCATGCAGTCCATTCAATTCGCCATGGAGCAATTATTATATGAATTCATTCCTGACAATCCGGAATTAATAAACCTTATTGATAGCACGAATATCTTCGGCCTTCGCAAACATTTCTTTGAGCTTGGGGCGCGAAACTGTAATTAATTCTTCAAAGAATTGCGGCCGGGGATTCATCCCAAGATTATTCAGCGATTAAATGCTCAACGAGGGCATTCATGGTCAACTCGGCCTGTCGACTAAGAGTTCTCTCTTTTAAATGAGCAATCGAGATAGAATTAATTAGGGGTTTTTTTTCTTCCCGAAAAATGACGATCTCTTTCACTGATTGACCAAAGTTTTCAATTACATGTAATGGTAAAATGCCAACTCCTGCGTGGTTCACTACCATTCGCGCCACACCCTGTACGTCCTGTAGTGTCGCCTTAATATTGAGGTGATGCGGATGGCGCTTAAAGTGGTGTTGAAACCATTGGCGCACAATAATTGCGTTATCAACGTAAGTGATAAAGTCCAAGTTTTCATAAAAGGAAAACTGGTCCTTAATATTTTTCCCTTTGAGGTATTTTTTGGTTCCACAAAGAAGTAAGGTTTCATTGCGGATCGGCCGGGTGGTAACATTGGTATAGACATCAAATTCATCAACAAAGGCAAAGTCCAAATCCCCTGTTCCCACCGCCTTAATATGTTCCAACGCCAAACCATAATCAATCATCAATTGGATCTCAGGATGCTCACGAGACCATTCCGCGAGAATAGGCAAAATGATATTATTACCAAACTCCGCCGGCAGGCCGATATTAACCTTCCCCTTGAGCTCTGTTTGCACTCCGGTGACACGGTTGAGGCATTCTTCAATCTCCATCAAATTGGGGCCAATACCAAGGTAGAGCTCTTGGGCAAAGTGAGTGGGAATCAGGCCCTGCTTTACGCGATCGAATAGCCTAACCTGCAATGTTGCTTCGAGGTTTTTGATATTTTGACTGATCGCAGGCTGGGTCATGAATAACTCCCGGCCTGCCTGCGACATGGACCCATGGCGATAGACACTTTCAAATACCCGTAACAGCCCTAAATTAAATGAATCAATAAGCATAATTGGCCCTTCCTTAGTCATAAGCCTAGCTTATCATCTACTATAGGTAAATATAATTTGCACTAATTACCAATATTACTTATTGTGCGGCGAAATTAAAAACTTAAAAATAAACAGGAAATAACCATGAAAAACTTAATTCTTACCTTTGCCATTTTATGTGCTCTCCTCACTCCAGCTTGGGGAAATGATTTATCTATAGTTGAAGTTCGAGGCGAATTAATCATCCTCGAGCATAACGAGGGCACCAAGGCCTATATCTTATCTGGCCGAGAAAAAATCGTATTATCGAACGTTCATTTTACAATGAGCGGCTGTGAAGACGGCATTTTTGAATTAGTGGAAGTAGAATACCCCCAAACGTCTTATCTTCTCGTGCGTATGAACCAATGCCTGGATAAAGGTTCAGAAGACTGGGGTAGTGTTCAGGCCGACAAGTTCGATAAATCTGACACTGACCAAGATATTTTGAAAAAATTAAAATTAGGCCTTCACCTTTAGACTAAGTGTTAAAGTAAATGTGGCCACTGGTGTATCACCAAGTTCCTCCGGACAAGTGGCCACAACATTAACCTCCCGGTTTCCTCGCTCACCGCTTACCAAAACTTCCTCTACAAATTTTTTAATTTCAGCACCATCTTCATTGCGAAAAATGACATCCCCATGGGCCCTTTTAAGGAAGTCTGCATGAAAATCTTTAAAACTAAGAGAAATTTTGCCACCCTTCTTTTGACAATGGTGCATGGCCAATAGACCTCCGGCAAGGTCTGCTCCTGCGCAAAGTACGCCAAAATACATAGAATTCAGGTGATTTTTTGTTCGTCTATTAAAAGGGATGAGCACTTCCACCCTCTCATCATCCATATGAAGAACCTTAGGTCGAATAAAAAAGAGGAGGGGTATTTTAAAAAGCCCAAACAGGCGAACCATCGCGGTTGCCCGATATTTTTCTGGTATAAGTCCTAATACCATTTCCATAACTCATCCTTGAAGCTGAATGGCCCGTGCCAGGCCTGCATTTAATCCTTCTTTTAATGTATCATCGAGTTGTCTTTCTCGCCAGGTTTCCAACACTTTTTCTGTAACCCCAGCTTTACTGGTCACTTGCTTGATGAGCTCTGGCCAATTTTCCCCCATTTCCTGGCCTAAATGCAAGGCCCCAAGAAATGTTTCGACCACCATAGAGGAGGCGGTTTCCTGATCCACCCCATGGGATTTGGCCCATAAAATAAATTGATGAACCCATTCAAATATATAGGCCGGGCCTGATCCGGTGACACAAGTAAGGGCATCAAATTGCTCATGACTAGTCATCAAAAAGTTTTTTCCAAGAGAACTTAAACGCTCCTGAATCTGGGCCAAAATTGCAGCACCGAGATTTTCGCTTGGTAAAAGTAAATTAACCCCTTCACCAATACGACAAGGTGTATTAGGCATTAAGCGCAGAAGTGGCAGTTTTGCGCTGAAGGCCTCTTCAATTTTTTTCTGACCAACACCTGCTAAGAGAGAAATAACGACTTGTCCGCCTGTCAGCACTTCTTTCCATTGTTCGGCCGCTTCATCTAAGCTTTGCGGCTTAAAGGCCAAAACAATAACGTCAGCGTTCGTAAATTCCCTAGGCCCCGCTAATACCTCGCCCTTAGTTTCTTGCGCCAGTGACTGGGCCCTACTTCCAGAGGGCGTATAAAAGACCATTTGATCCTGGGGATGATCGCTGTGAACTCGAAGAGCAATTGCCTGGGCCATATTACCTGCCCCTAAAAATAACCATTTTAATTTATTAACCATGATAATGACTTCCTTCCAACGGGGCCCCATGCCTCATGATATTGATGGCCAAAGAGCGTTCAAAGGCAAAAAAGCGCACTCCTTCTCGCCAATTTTCGAGATCCATTCCCTCCTCAAGAGAGAGAACTTTCCATATTTGATGAAAATTTTCTTTATGGTAAATAAGTTTCATCCACTCATGGTTTTGACGAATATCCCCTCCTAGTATGATACGGTCAGGATAATTATTGAGCCATTGTTCAATATTGTCCTTGGTAGCAAGAGTGGCCTCCAATTCTGAAGTCAAAAGTCCATTTTTTCGGCCAAGAGATATGATCTTATTCCAAGCAACGAATGAGCTCTCATCACGGCAAAGTATTGTCACCCGACCAGCAGCACCCAACGCCCAGAGCAAATGAATGAGGGTCCCCTCTTGAATTCCGCCATTGGCGGCGAGAATCAAAACATTGGGTCTTTTCAGATTCCATGTATTGGCGGAAATTTGCCCGGGAATGACACAATTACTTTTTAAGGAGATAAGATAATCCGGCTGGCGGAGAATATCACGCATAAACTCCCTGATAAGGGTCTGCCCTTCTCTTGCCATATGGCCCAAGATACTCGGCAATTGGTCGGCCAAGTCCTCACCAAACGATACTAATTTTGGACTCATCTCGCGCCAAAGCATAGGTGTTAATTGATCTTGTGGAGAAAGGTATAGCGGTGGATTTTGCCCCGTTTGAACCAAAGGCGACTCCGATAAAGGTGTCCACTTTATGGTATTGGTAAAGCGGTGCATTTGCTCAACATAACCGACACCACCGGCCTTAGGGCCTGTCCCACTCATTTTAAAACCACCAAAAGGCTCAATACCAACGCGTGCCCCAGTGATACTGCGGTTAATATAAATATTGCCGTTCTCCATCCCTCCGGTTAGAAAATCAATTTCATCTTGGGATTGTGAAAAGACACCACCAGTGAGACCATAAGGCGTAGAATTATAGAGTTTAAGAGCGTCTTCTAGGCCTTGAAAGGGAATCAAGTGAATAACCGGACCAAATAATTCTTTTTGCGCCCAAGATTCTGCATGAAGCGCTCGCTCATAAGGCAATTCAATAAGAACTGGCCCAACACAATAACCAGGTAAACCTTCTTCATCACTGCGGTCCACATGAACCATGCCCCCATATTTATTGGCCTCCTGACTCGCCTCTTGCGCTTGCTTTTTTAAACGCTCACAATCCTCTTTAGAAATAATGGGGTTCACAAAGGTTTTCCAATCCATTGCCCGCCCGACTTGCAAATCTAAGCAAGCTTCTTTTAAACGCTGAACCAAGGTATCCTTAACCGAAGCGTTTACTAAAATTCGAGAAGCTGCTGAACACTTCTGTCCAGCGTGAGCGAAACAAGAATAAATAATCCCAGCGACCGTCTCATCAATCTCTGCATTGCCGGTAACAATAATGGCATTTTTGCCTCCCATTTCAGTAATGGCGCGCACCGGATACTGCTCATTAGTAATAGGATGAGTATAGAGACGAGCACGAACTTTTGTAGCAATCATTACACCAATGGCGCGAGACCCTGTAAATAAATAGGTTGCGATTTTAGGACTATCGACTAAGGCCTGACCAATGGTTTCCCCAGGCCCGGGTAAATGAATCAAGGTCTCTTTAGGAAAACCGCATTTATGGAGTAAATGAACGAGGCGGGTAGCAATTAAAGGAGTCTGCTCGGCCGATTTGAGAATAACCGGGTTCCCGGCCACTAATGCAGAAGATATCATGCCACAAGGAATCGCTAGCGGAAAGTTCCACGGAGTAATACAAGCGCAAGGTCCACGAGAGGTCTTATTTACCACGTCTAGCTTCACTTCTTCGCGCGCATAAAATTGTAAAAAGTCGATGGCCTCATCAACGTCGGCCAATGCCTCAAGAATGGCCTTTCCTGACTCAAAAACAATGAGAGATGCCCAAGAATTCCGCTCAATAAAAAGGACTTCTGCGGCCTTTAATAGGATGCCCGCCCGTTTTTTTGCTCCCATTTTATCGAGGATCCCCTTTTTAAAGCTCGTATGCACCTCTTTGATTGCAGCCTGTGCATCTTCAACCTTAGCGAGTTGAAGACTCCCAACCGTAAGACTAGGATCCGAGGGAGACAAGATCATATGCTTATCCCCATTTAAGGGAAATTCATTTTGATATTCTTTACCCAAATCAAGTTCTTGAAATTTTTTAAAATCTTGATCCCAAAGTTTTTGATAGGCCGGAAGATAAGTGCGCAAAGGAGGTACATTGCGAAATTCACCGTGAGTTTCCTCCATGCCATGATCACGTAGCAATAGGCCCTGTTCAGCACGCAAGCGATGAGTCACTTGAGGAGGACGTAATTTAATCGCCTTTTTATGAGACCTCATGATAGTCAGTACACCAACTTGAGAAGAGTTTTCCATAATTCGTCTTACCAGATAGGCCATTCCTACTAATAAGCTCCCCACAGGAACATAATTGCGAACCGCCCACCCCATTTTGGCCATGGACACAGAGAGGGCCTCGTAAGTCATATGCAAACATTGATGCTCAATAGGTGGGTGCTCAGGAAATAATTTATCTCGCGCAATTACTGCAAAACAATGATCGGCATAATTATGAGAGGCCAAGCATAATTGAACCTCTTGATGATGAGCTAAAATTTTAACCATCAACTGACGGAAATGAATGTCAGTCTCCTCCTTGTTGAGAAATTCAGGCGCCTCAAACTGATGGGCCTGGGCCTCAATTGTTTCGGCATCCCAATACGCCCCCTTAACGATACGAATAGGCATACAATGCCCACGCTTTTTAGCGAAGGCAATAATCTCATCAAGGTGATCGCTAGCATCTCTGAGATAGGCCTGGAGAACGATTCCCGTTTGCTGGTAAGACTTAAGCTCTTCATTTTGAAGAAGTACTCTTTGATAATGGCGCCAAACGGCATCTCGAAAATGATAATGTTCAGCATCGATATTAATAAAAACCTGTTTCTCTTTGGCCAAAGACAAAATCTTGTAGAGGCGAGGACCCAGTTGAGAAAAAGTAAAATCATCGTCCTCCGGACGAAAGTCAGCACAAAGAGCCGTGACTTTAATAGAGACATGGGCGCGATAAATACCGGCCTTATTTTTAGCACCAGGAACTCCATAGCTGCCAAGCCCATTGATTAACTTTAGCACCTCTTCGCAATAATGGTCGGCCTCTTTGGAGGAAACCACCAATTCACCTAATTGGTCCAGAGTGATATCACGATTTGTTTGAGCGAGATTAGTAAATGATTTCTCGGCCAATTCAATGGTTTCTCCTGCGATAAATCGCTTGGCCAATAAACGGACACTACCTCGAATAAGGATCGCTAAGGGCCTGGCCGGAAATAAGGAAATAACGGGAATGGCCAATTTATTGGGCCAATATAACCACTGAGGAATGGCGGCCATCTCACCTTGTATATTTTTCTTTCTCGCTAAATCAGAATCATCAATTAAACGTCTAAAAGATTCGAGAAGTATACGTTTAACCTGCTCACCTTTCGTATCATGATCGAGTCCAGGCAGCACCGCCAAAAACTTCAATAAATGCAAGCGTAGGAGCGTATACTGGGCCGTCATAGCTAGGCCAAAATCAGACAACCTTTCAAAAAGTGTGGGTTTATATTCATGCAGACCTTTTAATAATTGGGCGACTAACTGAGAAATAGAACTTTCTAAACTAAGAAATTTCTCTTGATCTAAGTCTGGCAAGTCCTTGGCGGAAGAAATTTGATCAATGACACTGGGGAACTCAGCGACTGGTAAAGTGACAATTTTTTGGCAAAACTGCTCTAATTTATCCCTATCAGCTGACTCCGGGTCACTCCAATCAAGAATTAAAAGCTCACGCCCCAATTTACGAGAAGAAAAAAGAACCTCTTTCTTTGTACCAAAAAAGGCCACCAATAATGTGATCCCTCTTATAACGATCTCTTGGCGAAAATCCCCCTTTGACCTCGCGAGTGAAAGAGAAGAAGTTAGGTTTGTTTTAACATATTCAGTTAAAAACAAATTCTCATATTCCTCAGGATAAAATAAGTGAACGTCACCATGATCTTTGATTGAAACAGTTTTTTTTACGATTTTAAGCGAGCTCGCAAAACTTTGGTTCATTAAATAACTTCCTTCTTAATTCGGTCATTGGGACCAGTCCAATAATAGCCGTCTAGGCATACCCCAAGAGTTATAATTTGACTATCTGTTGGATTGACCTAAATCGCCATAAAATGTAGAATAATGCTATGGAACGTCGACATGGATTGTTGCTCACCATTCTTTTTATCGGCTCGCTTACTGCGGGTCCCTATACCTTTGAAGATCTCAAGATTCTTCATAGGGAAAAAAACTATCGTGAATTTTTCAATCATGCGTTAGACCTCCCACCCCGAGAGCGTCAAGGGCCATGGAAAAAGATGGTGACGAACCTCGCTGGTGATTATTTTAACCATCTGCACCGGACCCAACAATACGATCAAAAGACCTGGGATTACATCGAAAAATTGGCCGCCTGGCCAGTTTTGCGAGACGATGACTTTTTTCAAAGTAAAAGAGACCATTTTACGATCAAGGCAGTTGAACTCTGCTTAAAAACCCAGCAAACACCTTGCCTAGTAAAGTCCAAGGCCATTTGGGAGCAATCGCGCAAAGACCCTGAAACCGGTGAAAAATTGGCGGGCCTTCTTAAGCATTTAATGACCAATAACGATCTCAGCTATTTTCTAAAACCAGGTTTTCAAATGGGCCTTGGTGAATTCTATTGTAAAAAAACAATTTTTCGAAAAAATGCAGTCCATCAGATAATCAAGTTAAAAGAAAAATACCCAAACCCTGATAAATTACGTCTTAAATTACTTAAGGCCTTCCACCCGGATTGTTGGGCCTCACTCACTCCCTTTCTCAAACAAGAGCTAATGCGCAGCAATGGAGACATTGGAGAGGCATTTTTCTTGGCCTTACAAACTAAGAATGCGCTTAGTCAAAGAGAAGAAGATCTATGGCTTACCTATTACCTTTTACAAGGCCCCCAAGTTGGCCCTGTTTTTAACCTGGCCTGGAACCGCTTGCATTTATTGGGTGATCATTTCGCTCGTCGTATGGAAGTTTTGGCCCAAATCAAAAAATACCCTTATTTGCCTGATGGCCTTTTTGATCAAAAGAATATGATACGCACAAAACAAATTCTTAAAGTGCTAACCCAAAACTTTCCCGAATACTTTGAATGGTATGGGGACCAATGCCATCAATATTACCAAGGCATCGGCCATTTCCCTCAGGGTAATCCCACACTTCATTGCCGTAAATTCATTTTCCTATCTAAGGACGAATCTTGGGTCACCCAAACTCTGCGCGGCCGCTTTTCCGCCATTAAACGCAAGCTCAATCTCAAATAATGGGCCACACTAAAGAACAAGCGGCTCAATAGAAAACCCAATAAGAGTAAAGTTATTTTCCACAGACCAAGCGATAAAAAGTATTTAAGTATTTAAGTGTCGCCTTTTGGGCCTCCAGTCTCGATTTTATCAAGACGATTTTTACTTCAACGTTCGTCATTTCCAATTGGGCCAATGAAACGGCTTCTTCTTTACGCTTAAGCTCATTGGCAGAAGTCATGGAACCCGAGTCATCAATTGCGGCCTCTGCGACACTGAGACCAAACTCGGCCTTTTTTAGATGATCATTAAGTTGATTAAATTCCCGTTGCATGCTTTGCTGAAGGCCTTGGTTATCTATAATATTGAACCTTAAGTCCACACAAGAGTCTGCGTAAATTGTTGATGCGAATAAAGAGATAAAGATAAAAAATGTTTTCATAAAATTTCCTTTGCCTTGAGTAAGAAGTTTATGACAAGCATCATACCGCATCACATGGAAACCTAAATAAAGAATAATTGTTTACACGGTGTCGTTCAATATTTAAACAATAGACTGCGATAGCAGAGTTTTATTCAATTTTTTCACATAATTACAAGCAATTAAGTACTCAGTCTTGGCATTTGAATTGCTTTCAATATCTTTAATGAAGTTATTAATGATCTTTCTCTATTCATTGACCCTACCCTTAGCAGCTAAACCCTATAAGGAGTTTAAAAAAGGTAATATGTCGTCGTTAGAGGAGCTACAAAGACTTGGCGATAAGAAAATAGATGATATCTCAATAACAACTCTATCACCTAACGCTATTACTATCATCTTTAATTCTCTTCATCAGATTAATTATATCCCTTTTGAGTTTATTGAAGATGGCTGCTATGCCCAGGCCCATGAAATATCCTTAGTGCTCGAGGAGTTTAATATAAAATCGGCGAAAGTTTTCATCATGCCGACCACGGATAAATTGCTCTACCCAAAAATACAACAGGCGAAACTCGATAAGAATTTTGTCGGTTGGAAATATCATGTCGCCCCCCTTATCATATCTTCGTTTGAAGGTGTCGAAGAATTCATCGTTCTTGATCCCACCACAGGAAATACTCCGCAAACAATCGAACAATGGGCGAAAAATATGGGCCTTAGCAAAGATGAATATAAGATTGAAATTACGCCTTTAGAAAAAATCTTTAACGACCGCAATTACACAACCAAAGAAAGCATCATTGGCGATCTCATCAAGATGAACGAACAACGAAAGGAAATGGGTGAAGATATGTTTTGGTGGGCCTACGATAAAGGTTTATTATAAGACAAGGCCCCTTAAAAGAGGGGCCTTGGTATTCTCAAATTTTTTTGAACAATTAAGAAAGATGCTTTCCTAAAATTCCAGCAAGCTCGAACATAGTCACTTCTTTCTTGCCAAAGACAGCTTTTAATTTGTCATCAGCAATAATATTGCGCTTGTTCTTTGGGTTTTGAAGATCGTTCTTCTTAATATAATCCCAAATCTTCTTAACAGCTTGAGTTCTAGGAACGGCCGTGTTGCCAATAACAGCAGCAAGCTCAGTACTAGGAGTTAGAGCTTTCATGAAAGCTGCATTTGGCTTTCTTTTTGTTTTAGCTTTTTTCTTAGCTGGTGCTTTTTTAGTTGCTTTCTTAGCAGCGACTTTTTTAGTTGCTTTTTTAGCAGCGACTTTCTTAGTTGCTTTTTTTGCAACTTTTTTCTTCGCTACTTTTTTTGTTGCTTTTTTTGCAACTTTTTTCTTAGCAACTTTCTTAGTTGCTTTTTTCGCAACTTTTTTCTTCGCTACTTTCTTCGTTGCTTTTTTTGCAACTTTTTTCTTAGCTACTTTCTTCGTTGCTTTTTTTGCAACTTTTTTCTTCGCTACTTTCTTCGTTGCTTTTTTAGCAACTTTTTTCTTAGCTACTTTCTTTGTTGCTTTTTTTGCAACTTTTTTCTTAGCTACTTTCTTAGTTGCTTTTTTTGCAACTTTTTTAGTTGCCGCTTTTTTCTTTACTGCCTTTTTCTTGGCCATAATAGTCCTCCATGTCAGAAACTACGGTTATTAAAAAATTATTTTAAAATTTTTATCCATTCTACAATTTGCCCATTTTCTAATACATTGGCCGTTTTTTCATAACCATGACTCTCATTAAGTGAGTACATACGGAAATTATCAATACGACAATAATGAGCAATCTTTTTGAGCTTACGCTCACGTCCCAAGGCTTCGTAATATTCTTTTATCTCGTGATTATAGCCACTACCCTGGTGATTGATCTTCAACCCAGTGTTCTTTGTTAATAAAGTATCACCTATCTCTTGAACAAATAAAGCGGCGACCACTTCCTCTTCTTCATTGGCAACACTATAGAGTTCCCATCCAGCATTAACTTCATTTTGTATTTCGTCAAGAGTCCAATTGAAATCAGGAGTGTCAGAGAAAGCATCGATAGTATAATCGTGGATTTTCTTAAAGTCCTTTTTCAACGTTGCCTTAGTAAAAATTAATGACATGACCCTTCCCTGATAATTAATTTATTCGGTCTTCATTCCTGAAATATACTGAGACAAATCCTGAAGGTCTTTTTCAGTTAAATCTTTTATAAAAGGTAACATTTTTGGGTTTTTGCGAGTGCCCGCCTTAAAGGCCTTAAGGCTACTGAGAATATACCAGTCTGCTTGACCGGCAATACGAGGAGCTTCTTGTTCTTTAATACCCATTCCTTTAGGGCCATGGCATTCAACACAAGTTGCATAAAGTTTGGCACCACGGGCAGCGTCTTGAGCAAAAGAAGGAGGGCCGATCAAACATACTCCTAAAAAGCCGAACATAATTTTTTTCATTTTTATCCTCTATACCTATTTTAGCGAAAGTTTATCCAAAATAACATTACTCTGCAACAATTTTCCCTTCTAATTCCGGTAATTGCATTTGCAAAAGTTTGTTTATGAGAGTGAGAAATTCTTTTTTCTCTACTAGTTTCCCCACTGACAGCTCTACCTGAATGACTAAAGGTGAGGTTTCAAAATCAATTAACGAAAGCTTCATCCCCAGTGGTAGAGCCACTTGACGATGAATACTTCCAAGCCAATCTTCTAAAACTTCTAATTGTTCCCAGGTGGAATCAATAGGCCAGGGCCTGGAAAAATTGATCTCATTAACAGCTGGGTGATTGAAAAGAATTTCTTTTTTTGCCTGTAAAAAAAACGTTGTCAGGCCCACTGTCCAGGCAAAAGCTTCCCTTCCGTTAAGATCACGGAGGAAATTTTCCACCTCACGCGCTTCAAAAGTAGAGATACGATTAATATCGGCATTGGCCAATAATAAGCAAATCCCCTCGGCCAGACCTCTTTGAATAAGTGGCCGGTCTGCTCCTATGCTATGGTATAGTGTTGTTTCTTCCCAGAAAAAGAGAAGTTCATTGTGGTTGGCCTTTAAAAATTGTGGGTTCTCCGCCATCTTGACAAGGCGGTTTGAAATTTCATCCAATGGTGATCTCTCTAGCAAAAAGGATTAAAAATAGATGACCAATCTGTCCAAATTTATAGATTTTGTCATTAAAAAAAGAGAAGTTTTACTTTTTGGGCCTTTACCCTTGGAGCGGGATTGGGATCAAAACCTCTATGCCCTGTTGGCCATTGATGGTGGAATTCTCCATCTCACCAAACGACAGGTAAACGCTCCTCACCTTTCTCTAGGAGATGGGGATAGTGCCCAGACCAAACTTGACCTAATGCATCCCACGCAAAAAAACCAAACAGATTTAGAGCTAGGCCTCGAGTTTTTACCTCAGGAAGTCGAAATTATATACGCTGATGGCCTAATTGGCGGCCGTTTAGATCATCAATTGGCCGTTTTGGGGGCCTTTCACCGTTGGCTAAAAAGAGATAAAGCGGCACGAGTTGAAATCGGTCATCGGCTATTGGGTTTTCCTGCAGGAGAACATCAAATTTCCTTGGAGGCCTGTTCCTTCTCTCTTTTCTGTTTAGAAGAAGTAGAGATGGACTTATCCGGTTCCTGCCAATATCAATTATTGACCAAAGTACGGCTTTCCCCTCTCTCAGGCCATACACTCAGTAATATGGCCTTAGGGGGAATCATTCGCTTATCCACGGATAAACCTCTCTTTATCTTTATTGTGCCTTAGGAAGCATCCTAAGATTGTACGATGAGCGCTCTATCTCCTGCCAATCCATTAATTGGACGCGCGGGGCCCCTTTCATATAATTGTCTCGCTGATTATCAAAAAACGGCGAGAGGAGATGACCAGAAACTCCAAGCGGAGTCCCTCCCAAAGAGCGCATAGGACTGGCAAAATCAATCACCCTCCTAGTCGAAGGTCCGGCAATCACTTGATGGCCTCTTTCACAACCAACTCGCCGATAATTATTGACTTGCCCATAACCGCCAGGAGCAGGAAAGGGTCCTAGATTAAAAATCCAATTTAAAGGCCGAAAACGCCCTAAAGGGTGAACAAAAGTTAGTGTATGATGCTCACCCCAACGCCAATCTTTCTCGTTTGAACCGTATTTTTTTTGCATGTCTTCCAATGTTTTAGCGAAAAGTGGCCACAACCGTTCGTCCCTCTCCTCTATCTTTATTGTTGTCGGGTCATCCCATAGGGCAGAACGACCATCGGCCATCAGTCGACCAAATGTGTACCAATAATCATTGGTTCGACAATATTGAATATATTGTTCGCTATTAAGGTCTGTTAATAACTCACTCATCACTTTCGCCAAAAACTCATACATAATAAGACTATTGCGACTCTCCACACTCGCCTCACCGCTCCAGGACATAAACTCCAAAGCGCGTGCCTTTTGCCAAAGAGTGAAACTCAAAGGGATTGGAATTTTCTGTAAAGTGCCAATCCAATGCTTGAAACGACTATTTATATTTTTATTCTGCAATTCACTCATTTCTTGGACGGTCCATTTTTCTTTTTTCAATAATTCTTGGCGAATAGTGTGATAACGATCGCCTGACACCCAATAACCTTGAATATCAGGTCCGTTTTTTTGTGGTGGTAAATGATTGGCAGAAACTATTTGACCACTGGCGGGGTTCCAGATCGAGGGATATTCTGAAAAAGGCAAATAACCCAGATATTCATCCCTGCCAGACGCCCCATCTAAAATGAGATCACCTTGCACGTGAGAGGGGCGTAACGGAATGGCACCAAACATAAAGAGACCAATATTCCCCTCTTTATCACCGTAAATAATATTAAGGCCGGGTGACTTTCCGATCTCCACTGCCTTTTTAAAATCATTGGGGTTCGACGCATGAGAAAGCTGATGAAGAGCACTTAAAACCAAATTATCGGGATGATGGAAGGCCCACTTCATTGATATATTCTTTTGATCAATTATATTACCAAGAAGAGGTCCATGAGGACCCTCTTCTAAAATAAGTTCTTCATCTTTACCAAAGCGAACAACAATAGGCTCTTTACGCTTTTTTAAAGGAACCCATTTACCTTTATAATAAACTTCTTTACTTCCACTATCCATCGGTCGGATATTCTCACGGTAAAAATCCATATCATCGACATAACTAACCGTCATACCCCAACCATATTTATGCCCATGCCCTAAAATCGGAAAAGGAAGCAAGGGAATATAATGACCATACATCTCATACTCCGGTGTCTTCACGTGGGCCTCAAACCAGATTCCAGGTAGACTAAAACCCAAATGTGGATCATTCGCCAATAACACTCCTCCACTCTCGCCACGCTCTGGGGCCAAGGCCCAGGCATTTGACCCGATAAAAAGAGGGAAATTATTTTGCACCCATAAATGCGCCTGTTCCCAAGAAGAAAAGTCGATAGGTGAGGCCATTGTTGTTAACTTCTTTTTTTCTTTTTTAAGGGGAATTGAACGCAATTCATTGAAACGAGCAAAAGGCATCTTTTCCTTAAGTCCATTGAATAGAAGGTCCTTTTTAAAGGCCATGGCAAAGGAATAGGACATATATCCAATAAAACTGATGGCATCTGAGGCAGTGAAGGGTTCGGGACGAGCTCCCAGGATAAAGTATTCCAAAGGTATAGGGTTTTCATCGATAAAGTGATTCACTCCAGCGACAAAAGCTTCCATCTGCTCCACCGCCGGGCCGGCCATTTCCCTTTCCTTTTCCCAAATTTGAGCGGCATAATGGGCCAGTCCCAGAGTGCGAAAGAGACGGTCAGCTTTTAAAGCGGGACTTCCCAGCCACTCACTTAAGCGACCCGTCGCCAATCTGCGATACGTATCCATTTGAAATAAACGCTCTGACGCTATTAAGTGGCCTAAGGCAAAGGCCAAATCTTTTTCGTTCTCGGCCTGAAGATGGGGAACCCCGCGATCATCGCGGTAAATAGTCACCGGTTTTTCCAATCCTGAGACAATAACCTCACCCTTTAGAGAGGGTAATTCCCGCTTTAATTGCCAATACAGACCAGAAATAAAGAGAATTGTCAGGCATAAGAAACACCAAGAAACCTTTTTAAACACAAACTATCCTTCTTTAGACTTTTTGATAATTTTATCAATCCATCCTACAATAGAACCATGAGCTCAAGTAAATTGACAAATCGCTACGAAACACTGGACGTCATCCGCGGCATTGCGGTCCTCTTAATGGTTTATTTTCACCTCTTTTATGACCTGACTTTAATGCGTCTCACACAGATTGATTTCCGCCACAATATGTTTTGGTTTTCACTCCCCCGCATCATAGTGACTCTCTTTCTTTTTGCCGTCGGCATCTCCCTTTACTTAGTTCATGGCAAAACCTTTCACCAAAAAAAATTCTTTAGTCGTTGGTCAAAAATTGCTGTCGGCGCTATTGCGATTAGCCTTGTCACCTATTACCTTTTCCCAAGTCGTTGGGTTTACTTTGGCACTCTGCACTGTATCGCCACGACTTCCCTTATGGCCATCCCCTTTTTAAATCGTCCCAAGTTGAGTCTCGGCCTGGGGATTGTCATTTGCTTTGTTGGCTTTGGCCTAGAAGTTAAAATGCCTTGGTGGCACCTTAACCACCCTGCCATGGATTATATTCCGGCACTGCCATGGGTCGGTATCGTTTTAATTGGCGTCGGTATAGGCCCTTATCAGTTCTGGCGCAAGACACCTCCTCTGCCCAAGTCCACCCAAGCAATCTGGTCTTTTTTAGTCACCCTTGGCCGCCATGCTCTTGGGATCTATATTTTGCACCAACCCATTCTCTATGGCCTCGCCTACGCTCTGCATAAAATATTATAGTTTTTTTGCCTACCTCGATAAGGTTTGATAAGTATGTGTTTCGATTTCGATGAAGGGACACGAGTGCTAAATTTAAAAAAACTAGAACGAACAATAGGTGGGCTAAAATTTGCCGTTATCCTTATCCTTATTTTTTCTGCCTTAATGGTTATAGGTACTGTTTTTGAAAGCACCTACGGGACAGAATTTGCCAATAGAATGATCTATAAGCGCTGGCCTTTCATGCTAGTCCAATTTGGAATGTTCACCAGTATTCTTTTCGCCACCTTCTTGCGCCTCCCCCCTAAAAAACGACTCTACGGTTTTTACGCTATTCATAGTGGACTCATCCTTTTAGGATGCGGCTCCTTTATTACTTACTATAGCGGTGTTGATGGTAGCCTTTCTCTCGCTCCACAAACTCCTAATCGCCACATCGTTCTCCCTGAGGACCAGATTCTTATTGAATACCCAGATGAGGGAAAAAGAGTCACTAAAACCTTACCTGAATTCGCCTTGCCTGGAGAGCTCGATTGGGAATATAAAGATTTTAAATTCAAACGCTTTATACCCTACGCCGATAAAAAGCTTGTTTGGAAAAAAGACGAAAAAGCACTTGAAGGTCAACATTCCGGTCAATATATGATCAGCAATGATAGTGTTGCCCAAGAATTTACCGTCAGTTTACACCCCAAAACACAGGATTTTGAGGCCAATCTCAGAATGGGCCCCCTTACTATTAACTATCTGCCGCAAAACCTTGGAAAATGCTTCGGCCAAACAAATCCTTCAGGGCTTATTCTCTGGAATCAAAATAAACAATTATGTTTTACTCCAGAAGAGCGGAAAATCTCTATTCAAACCACAAATACTGGTAAACGGTTTTTTGCTTTCCATGAAGATGACATGGTACTCTCTTTCTTTCCTGACCATAGTCCCTGGCCTTTAGATAAAGATTTAAAACCTATCCCCGATACCTCCTACCGTGTCTTTTCCAAGGCAATTTTTGAAAAAAATCCGCAATTATTTCTCTTTGGTAAAAGTGCCGGCTACTACCTTAAAGACGACAAGAAATGGGAAACCAAATTGATCCCAGAGAAGGGTTTGGAATTGCCATGGATGGGCTTTCAATTATCCCTCATTGCCCACCAGGAGCAAACTTTCCCCACTTATGAGCCACAGGCAGTTTGGCCAGTTCAAAGTAATAATGAATTAATCAAAGGAAAGTGGCGCGCTTTAGAAGTGGAAGTGAAAGGGAAAACTTATTTTTTGACAAATGAGAAACCTTTACAATTATTAATTGATGGTAAAAGAAACATTCTTTATTTGACAAAGAAAACCCTAACTCTGCCTTTTGAATTTAGTCTCACACGCTTCAAAATGGATAAGGATCCGGGAACCAATCGCCCTGCAAGTTATGAATCATTTGTGCGCGTCTTCTCCGCCCAAGGGCCTAAAGAGCATCATGTTTATATGAATAACCCTCTTAAGATCCAGGGCTTTACTTTTTATCAGGCCAGCTATTTTAAGGATGACCGCGGTGCTTATCATTCCACTTTAAGCGCCAATGTTGACCCTGGTCGTGCTATTAAATACCTCGGCTCACTACTTTTAGTATTGGGCGGTATCTGGCATTACAACCTCAATTATTCAAAGAAAAAAATGAACGCTAAAAAAGAGCTTAAAGGCCAGGCCTAAGGAATTGATATGACTCTATTTATCCGCCTCATACTTCTTCTCACCATGGTTTTCACCGTGGCAACAACCTGGCCAGTGCGTGCCCAAGAGGCCCGTTTTTGTCTCGAATCACTTGGAGATTTGCCGATTCAGCAAAATGGTCGAATTAAACCTCTTTATGTACACGCAGGGGAAGTTCTTAAATTTTTGACAGGCAAAAGGAAAGTACCAGGATATGGCCGTGTTCAAGCCTATTGTTATTTATCATCGGAAGGCCTTGGTTTACCCGCACCCTTTGCCATCAAAATGCCTATCGAACACGTCGACACCCGTGCCCTTTTAGGCGTAGAGGAAATTACTTATCGTGACCTGGCCGACGAAATGATGGCCATCCGCCAGGCCTATGGCAGTTCCAAAACATCGGCCAATCACCAAAAGTTTCTCGGCAAAATACTGCAAAAGTGGCAACTTTACCAAGAGGTCACCTCTGGCAATAATTGGCTTTTACCTCAATTTGCAAAAGACACGACAGCATGGATCCCTCTCACCAATTGGCTAACAAAAGAAAAAATGGAAAGCTTAGCGACTCAAGGAAATGACCCCTTCGCTTTGGCCTTCGATCAAGTCAGACAACTTGGACCAACTCAAATCAAGGCACCTTACCTCTTTGAGTTTAAATATGCCAAAATGCATTTGGCCGGTGTTTCCATGCTTATCACTCTTTTGGGATTGATCGCCTTTATTAGCTTTAAAAACCATTTTATTGGGCTCGGGCTGGCCGGGATTTCCTTTCTCATCCAATTGGTATTAATCACTTGCCGGGTCTATATTTCAGGACGAGGTCCTGTGACTAATATGTACGAAACCGTTCTTTTTTCCGGCTTTGGGGCACTTGGGCTGGCCTTGGTTTTAGGGCATTTTAAAAAGGAAAAAATATTTCTTTTGGTTGGCCTGGCCTATAGTTTTTGTACATTAATGATGCTCAACTTCGCCGGTGGAATGCTTGATAGCAGTATTTCTCCTCTCGTGCCTGTCCTCCGTGATAATTTTTGGCTCAGCACTCATGTCACCACTATTATTTTGTCTTATGGTGCTCTGGCCTTAAGTTGGGTTCTCGCCAATATTCTCCTTTTCCGCATGAAGCTTAAACGCGTCAATGATGCAGATATTAGGTACTATTCCGATATCATGTATACTTGTCTCAAATATGGAACCGTTTTGCTCATCGCCGGAATTATTCTCGGAGGAATTTGGGCCGACTATAGCTGGGGTCGCTTTTGGGGCTGGGATCCCAAAGAGACGTGGAGTTTAATCGTTTTCTGCCTTTACGTTGCCATTTTACATGGGAAATCCACCTCCTGGATAACCCCCAAGCGCTTTATATCCTTGACGGCATTTGCCTTCTTATCTGTTCTTATGGCCTGGTTTGGCGTTAATTATATTCTTGCATCTGGACTTCATTCTTATGGCTTTAGTGAAGGGGGGGCCATTTTCCTCGGCGTTATTGCAGCAGTGCAACTAGGATTCTTGGCGATCACTTGGCCCAGGGAAGCATAGGTCTTGTTAGAAGATTTTGTTTTTGCGGGTGTGACTTTTTCTGTTATGATTCAATTGCATATCTCAATTTTTGACAGAGAAGTTTAATGGGCCTAATAAAAGAACGATTCTTACATATTCTTTTTCTGACCAGGAGGCCTCTGGCCAAGAAGATTCTATGGCGAATCCTTTTTTTTAGTTCTATTGTTACGTTTATTCTGACCTTTTTCCAAATAAAAACCGATTATGACAATGGGGTAAATGGTCTCCATGACACCTTTCGAACAATTAGCAAAAGTCGAGTCCAGCCCCTGACCCGGAGCTTATGGTTAATCAATGACGAGTCGATCCATTTACAATTAGAAGGGATGGTGCAAATTCCCAGCATTATTTTTGCTCGAGTCTCTACTCCTGCCAATGAAATTTATCAAAAAGGCGTTTTCGCCGACGATATGATTCAATTTAAAGTACCGCTCAGCTATGTCCACTCCAATAAAAATTACCCTCTCGGCGAGTTATTAATTGGTGCTGACCTAACGGCACTAAAAGAAGAGATTATGGGCAGAGTCTTTATTATTCTCATTTCACAGGGGGCAAAAACCTTTGTGGTCTCCTTTTTTATTCTTGGAATCATTCATAGCCTAATTGCTGGACCGCTTATGGAGTTATCTGATCAGGTCAGTGACCGCGGCCTCAAAAATCTTGACTCTCCTTTTCTCCTAAAAAAGCGTCCTTATTCAAAGCAAAAGGATGAACTCGATAATCTTGTTAATGGCCTCAATCAAATGAGGCAAAAGATCGTGGATGATTTACATGAAAAGGATTTGATTGAAAAGGAACTGGCCAAAAGCAAAAAATTTAAGGCACTCGGAACCCTCGCTGGTGGTGTGGCCCATGACTTTAATAATATTCTCCAAGGGATAAATAATTGCTTTTACCTTCTTGATAGTAGTGTTGGTAAAGAAGATGAAGACGCCCGTCAAAAAATTCAATTTGGCCTTAGCTTCTGTGAGCGCGGGAGTAACCTCGTTAATCAAATTCTTCCCTTTAGCCAATTGACCGAGAAGCATTTTGACAAAATTTGCCTCAATGACCTTATCTTAGAAGTCAGTTCTCAATTAAGTATCAAACTCCCTAAAAACCTTAAGGTTCTGACTCATTTACCCCGTCAAAGTTACCATATTTTGGGTCATACCAATCAAGTCTATCGGGTTCTTTATAATTTAGGTAAAAATGCTTTAGATGCGATGCCGGCCGATGGTGGCCAGCTCGAATTTATCCTTGAAGAAGACCCCAAGGCCGAAAAAGTTTATATTTTTGTGAAAGATAATGGTAAAGGTATTCCAGAATGGGCAAAAGATCGCATCTTTGAGCCCTTTTTCACCACCAAAGAAGTCGGAAAAGGGACCGGACTTGGTCTTAGTGTGGTCCATGGAATTGTTGAGGCCCATAAGGGTCAAATTACTTTTGACAGTGGCCGCGACCGTGGTACGACCTTTAAAATTAGCTTCCCTAATACCATGGAAGAAATAGACGCCGAGACAGCAAAAAAGCTTGAAGATTTGGACAAGCAAGTCAGTGATAATAATAACTAAGAACCTGGAGTCATTTCTCCTAAGACAAAGGATAAATTAATATGAAAAATATAAGCCTTATCTTAATCCCATTCTTTATTATTAGCTGTGCCCAAACGAAACCCAATAAAGTCTTTTCAAGTGTCGATGATGTACGCTTTAGCGAGCGCGGTACTCTCATGACGATTAACCTCATTACTAATGGCCTGGTCAAACGAGGTCACCGCTGCAACCTTATTATCGATGGCCCTAATGGTGAGCATGAAGTTCTTTTGAAAGAGGGAGATCATGATTACGGTGTGCAATTACCCGCCGGCCAATACCAATTTAAAAAGCTCAACTGCGGTCCATTTTATTTTTATCATCTAGAAGACCCACCCCAATTTAATCATCAGGCCCAACGCATTGAAATTTTGGCCCCATTACGCTTTGAGCTTAAGAATAAGGGTGAATTGGCCTGGGGTATTTCAAGTCGTTCACGTGATTCCCTTAAGCAAAAGGCCACGGATTATGAGCTTAATAAGGATAACCTCTTTATAGAGTTCTTCTAGAGCGCTCAACCGCTTTAATTGACAAATTTTTGCCTGACACAAATCTCTCAGCAAGCTTAATAGATTAAGGAGGGCCTATGAAAACGCTGATGTTCTACCTATGTACTCTATGGGCCGCGAGCCTAATGGCAGAGGATAAGGTCTATTTATCTAATTGTTATAATTACATATCTGATAACGACCCTGTTAGTTTCTCCTATGAAAGCTGTGTCAACCGTAATTTCCGCACTTCGGGCCGCGAAATGAATGGCCTTTATCTCAGTACCTGTATTAATTTTGATCGCAATGAGGTTAGCAGTAGCTTCACCTACTGTATCAACTCTAATTTCAGCTCCATCGCTCTTAATCTAAAAGATCGCCCCTATCTTTTGAATTGCTATAATTTTAGTCCAAAGCGCCTTGATATTAGTTTCATCAATTGCGTTAATCGAAATTTCAAAATCGTTGGACGAGCACTCAAAAAAAAATCAAGATTGCGCATTTTTTAAAGGATGGTCATGACAAAAAAGTGATCGGCATCACATAGCGGAGACCGAGTTATACAATCAAATAATAAGGTGGCCAACAATTGCAGGAAAAATATACTTTTGTGGGCCACTCTTCCCTCCTCCTCATTCCACTAATAGTGGAAAGTGAGAAATTTATTGAATAATTAAAAATGCCATAACCATTTAATATTCGAGCATTACCCAACAATTCAGCTTTCCTATAGCTAGGGAGGCAATTTTCCCATATCAACTGGGGCCCTAGGCAAAACATCTTTGGCCTCCAATATATTTACAAAATTGAAAAATGGTTCATAATTAAATTTAAAATAGGAAAGATTATGGCGACTGAAAAAGGTAAGAAAAAGAATAGTATTTTAATTATAGATGACGATCCAAATGTTCGTCTGATTGTCGCCGAAACATTGAAAGAATATTTTAACGTTGTTGAAGCGAGTAACGGGCAAGAAGGTATTTTTAAATACCGAAACCAGAAATTTGATCTTATTATTTGTGACCTCACGATGCCTAAAAGAAACGGCATCGAATTATTAACAGAAGTTAGAGAATATGAAGAACGCAATGGCGTGAAAAAGTGCCCCGCTCTTATTATCTCCGGCTTCCTCCAGGATCACCTTCGAGAAATATCGACCATTGAATTAGTTTTCACCATGGAAAAGCCTTTTGATGCTGAAGATATTGTGACAAAAATTAAATCCGTTTTCTTCGAAATCGCTCAAGAACAAAAAGCAAAGAATGCCATCACATTAAAAAAAGGTGACGTTCTTATCGAGGAAGGAAAAAGAGAAAATCGTGTGTTTCTTGTTACCGGTGGAAAACTTGGTGTTTTCAAAAGCAAAGAAGGTGGTGGTGAAATCTTTCTCGCCGAAATTGAAACTTATGAAATCGTTGGTGAAATGAGTTTTTTCTTAGAATCTGCACGCACCTGCACAGTACGTGCTCTTGAAGATAGTGTTGTTAAAATTATCCCTGGAAAATTATTTATTGAAACGTTGGAATCCTTACCAGTGTGGTTTCGCTCTATTATGAGTACTTACGCTAAAAGAATTACCGGACTTAACGAACGGATTATTGAATTAGAGGCAAAGAAATAATCCCTTTCAGAGAGTCAACTTCACTTTCATAATGATGGCGAGTCTTGGCCAACGACCATATATCAGAACTCATAATGGTTCCATCTTTATGGCCATAACCCAGAATGTGCCCTAATTCATGTAAAAGATGGGCCTGTAATTCAAAAATTTGGGACTCACGCCAATGAGGTCCCTGCTCTTCATAAAAGCCCGACGGTACTAAAGCGACTTGTAATTGGTTGATTTCCTTATAATAGCGTGTCAATGAATACTGTTTAGAACTAAAAAAACTATCCCGATAAACCAAATGCCCTTTCCCTTTAAAGACAAATTGGATGGAAAGCCCCTTGGCGTAACATGTCTCTCCAGAAAAAATAAATTTGGGAGCTTTTAAAATTGGGGGGGGCGTACTCTTATCTCCGCCAAACTTATAATCGTATATCTGAGCAAGTAAGTAACGAGTCCAAAGAGAAAGAGATCGTTTTATTTCATTTTCTAAAGTAAGTTTTGGCAAGCCAAAATTTTTATCATAACTATAGCAAACATTAATTTTTAAAGAAGACTTCGATTTAAAGTCTCTTAAAACGGAAATATCGTTATAGTGATGACCCTGACTCGCAAAACTAGAGAATGTTAACAAAGACAGAACATAAATGAAGAAAAATAGTAAATATTTTTTTTTCATAAAATAATTAAAATTGAATACCACAAAAAGGTCAAGATGACCTATCCCTCCTCAAATCTTCCTGATCAGGTACTTTTTTAAGAAAGTAAAACTATCAATAATATTTAACCCACTTAAAATATATAGAGGTTAAATATTTTTAATTATTAATCTATCAAGGGAGTATTTCAAAAGTTAGAAATAGTATGTTTTTTATTATTAGCGACCCTTAGGGCCCCCAACGCACTCTCATTAAAAGATCCATCTTTAACTAACCGGCCCAAATTGGGAATATTTATAAAGATAAGATTTAATTTTTATTCTCTGTAAGTATTTAAATTTAATTAAAAGCAATTTTTTCCATCTAATTTTATGAACCGTTCAAATGCTAAGGTAACCCATGGACAATATCGGCAAGGACCGAGTCCAGAGAGAGAAATGACGAGGCCGTTCTGACTAACAGGAGGTCTTCATTTATGCGTTCATTCCACCAAATTTTACTCCTTGTTCTTTTGGGATCCCTCATTTTTCTTTTGGGCTGCACAGAAGATCAAAAAATAGAAGAAACCGGTACAGAGGGCTGTGACCTTAACAGTCTCTTTTCTGCCACCTGTATTGGGGCGACACCTCCCTCCATAGAAGATAATGACGTTGAAAGTGACGGTGGCAGTGAAGGTGGAAGTGGGTGCTCATCGCCAACTATCATTGCGAGTAACTCTCTCTTTACATCTGGGCTGGCACAACCGGGTACTATTGATACCGACCAAGAAAAACCCGCTCAAAGCTTTAGTTTCTCTAGCGCCAAGTACATCACACGAATTGATTTAAAAATGGGGAAAAACTCCATTGGCAATAATGAGTTATCCCAGGTCACTCTCGACATCCGTGCTGATCAGGAAAATCGCCCAAGTATTGTTCCCCTTACCCTATCCACAATTAGTGGTTCTCAAGTGCCATCCGGTGCGTATGGCTGGACCCAGTTTGATCTCCCCGCCCATTATCCCGTTAATGCTGCGACAACATATTGGATGGTAGTTGAAGGGTTTTTTCTAGGTGCTGGCCAGGGTTTTCTCATTCAAGCAACGAGTTCTGGTGGTTCCAATTGGTATCCCGGCGGTTCCCATAAATGGACAGTTAATGATGAGGTTGGGTGGGCAACGCCAGGAGGTAATCCCGATATGGCCTTTCGTATTTATGGTTGTGATCAATGAACGGTCTTATGTCACCCTTTCAGGGTAAAGTAACTATCAAATAATCCGTCATAAAACTTAAAAAACCACAAAAGGGAGGCAATTCGTGCGTGTCAGGAATCTGCGCAACAATAACCACCATTGGCCATATTGGCGGCTAACTCCTCAAAAAGACGGTTATTTTTTAGATCGTCATGTATTAAATGAGGAGATTTCTCATCCTGGAATAAAATAAAGCTGAAAGATCAACCCAATAAACTTAAACCAAAAATAAAAAAGGATCTGGGTATGAAAACCATAACATTCATAAAAACATCTATCCTAATAACCTTCACCATCATTCTTAATAGCTGCGGTGATAATGCCACAACAACTGCTGGTGTAACGGTGGCAAGCTCGGCATTGACAGGGGTCGCTGCAACTGGCGCTCCTATCTCCAATGGGCAGGTCGAAATAAAAGGTAAAAATGGTTTAATAGTGGAAACGACAACATCATCCTCAGGTGTTTATCAAGCTGCTGTTTCTAACCTAACCTCCCCATTTCTCATACGTGTCACAGCTCCTACCGGCGAGCGCTTCATCTCCGTGGCAAGTGAAGAGGATTTGGCCAATAATAAAAAGGTCAACATCACACCACTTACCCATACGATTGTGGCCAATGTTTTTGAAAATAAAGACCCCGGTAGCCTGTTTGATAATTTTATGGCAGAGGCATCCGAGTTTACGAACGCCAAACTAGAAAGTCAAAAAGACGAACTCCTCGACTCCTTGATTAACTCAGGCGTGATTGGAGGTTCTGGGATTCTCAATGACACCTCTCTCGACCTTATGAATGGTGACTTCGTAGCAGGCTCTGGCCAGGGAATGGATAAAGTTCTTGATGCTCTAGACGTCGACGTCGAATCATCGACTAAGATTGAAATTAAAATTAAAGGTGCTGGCACAACGATTATTAGTGATGACCCCACCGTTCTTGACGAAACGCCCGTCGACGTCAGTGGCGATATCGCGGCGGCAAGTGCCCAACTGACAGTTCTGGATGAAATTAAAGGCGCATTATTAAATATGACCCAATCGTTTTCGGCGATCGAGAGCTGCAATGGTGCCGCTGTGACTAGTGGCGCTTGCGATAAAAACTCCTTACACGCGACAATTGCTGGTTTTTTTCATACCGATTATAAATGGAATGGAAGAAACGGTAGTACTGATGCTTGGGGCTTTTTTTGCCAAGACACTCAAGGCGAGGAAGCAACAGATGCAACCTCTTGTACTCAGGTTGATGCTGCAGGAGTTTCCATGACAGATGTCACGGTACTCTCCTACGACGCCGGAAATAGCTTGGCCACGGTTTCCTTCAATTTTTACTATAATGGCGAATTTGATGGCCAAGAAGTTGAAATAATGAAAAAAGATGGCGCCGATTGGAAGTTCTATGGCAACCAACATCTTTACCGCGTTTGGATTAACGCCCAAAGCATGCACGAAACAGAAAATAATTTGACCAATAATACGACACAGGAAAAATACCGCTCAGAACTAGATCTCTATCTAGATAGTAGTGATTATGCGGCAGCTTCGACGAATATCACAAACATTACTTTAAAGGCCGTTGATAATAATGACCTGTATACCGCGATGGGCGGTGCCCCAATCGCACTTGAATTATTTAATAATAATTTAATTGTTTCAAGTCGCAAATATCGCGATTTTTCAACTAACGTTGAACAGGCGACAACATGTGCCAATTGTGATGTGAATTGGGATGCCAATCGTATCGCTTTAACAGATGCTATTATGGCAAAAATGAAATCCAAGCAAAAATTTGAATTAAGCTTTCAAGAAAATGGCGTAGACCTTAATGGTAATGCTGTTACGAATGATATCATCGTGGAAACTTTTTATGTCAATAAACCTTTACCGGTAAGTAGTGCTAATGCTGCTTCCGTTATGCCCATTCTTGGAGATTCTAATCTTTGTTCAATTGCTAGGACTTCATTTTCGGTTTCTGCACCTGCAGGAATGGAGCTAGATTGGCTAAGCGTCTATTATAGCGAAGATTCCACTTGGACCTCGCATAATGGTGGGTCAAATATTTCTAGTAATGCCAACTCTGTTGACCTTTCAGCAAGCCTATCAAGTATCACTGGCAGCGAAGTTCTAGGAAATGCCAATTATTGGTTAAGTGCACAGGATAGTTATGGACGCCGATTTGTCAGAATCATCAATTGCCACCCTTAATATTTTATGTCAAACAAGAAGACAGGCCATGTTTAACTTGGTCTGTCTTCTTTCGTTATCGCAAATAGCAGAGTAACCCCTTCCTTTTGCAAGAAAAATGTCCTTCAGCTTATAAATCTCAAAAAAAGAGCGAGTTTTACAAACTCGCTCCTTTTGTCTTTTTTATAGAAGATTTTTTAAAAGGAAAACGGAGCACTAACGCTTAAGAAAATTTCTGATGCCTCGTGATCTGCAGTATAATTAGAGTTTGCTCTTGGCCTTTTTTCATCCCATTCAAAAGTTCTATATTCAAGGTTAACACTGATAAAAGGTAGGCCCGTATAACCGACACCAAAAGACCTCCCTGAACCATCATACTCATTACCATTTGCATCAACGGCCCTTGGAGTTGCGTCTGCTTCAACAGACAATGTTGAGTCGAAGAAGAAGGTTCCCCAAACGCGAAGTAATATCGGAAAAGAATAGCCGACAAAGATACCAATATTTCGTGTAGAGGCGTCAAACTCATACTCATTCGTTTCAACGCCATCATAAGTGAAAGTGCCAGACGCCTTATTTTTGACTTTCATTCCATGAGATAATTGGGCCGAGTATTCAGCGCCAACCATTATTCCTAATATAGATTCATATCCTAAACGTAAACCATAACCTAAGGCAGAGTAATCATTCTCCCAATTTGTAGTGTTACCGTTATCAACTTTGATCTTAGAGTCACCACCACCATTTAAGGACAGACCGACTAAAGGTTCGACTAATAAAGCAGCATGAGTATTAAAACCTATTACAGTAATACAAACGGGTAGCAATTTCTTAAGTGTTTTAATTGAAAATAACATAATTTGACCTCCTACAAATTACAGTCTCATTATAGTTTACTCATCTTCTCTTAAACTGCAATGACGCTCATAAAGATATTTATTAGCTGCTCCTCTTAATTAATAAATTTATTATTAAATAAGCTTAACAAGACCACTTATGAAGACTCCTCCTAATGAAGAGGTAAATCATTGTTTAAAAAATTTATGAATCGCGAATAGTGCTTTATTTTAAAAAAGATACTGCCTGTAATAAAAATTAAATTATTTATGATTGAAGAGGCCTCATCGATCAAAGGCGCCAGAGATTGCTCATGATGGAACCACATAAATTGATACTCATGAGCTATCTCTATTTTATTGCAGACCCTTCTCCCCTCATTGTCTCGGGGGATGGCAATTTAATCGAATGAAGGGGTTTGCCCTTCATAATCTGCGTGACAAGCACGAAACCGCTTCAAAGCAATGACGACTATATCTTCACGGCTGATACCGGTATGACAGACCATTCGGTCTACACATTCAACAATTTCTTTGTCAATTGAAACTCGTAATTCTTTTAATTCGCCGTTATTATGAGTTTGAGTTTTCATAAAATTCCCTCTCAAAAATTATTGACCTGCTTTAAGCAAAGGCCACCGTCAATGGATATTGTCTAAGGATAAGTCCTAATTGAGCACCTATTTCTAAAACATTAAGAACAAGCATTCCACTCAATCTCTCCCATTTATCTAAAACCATTTCATCCTCGATTCCGAGCAATTGAAAGGTTCCTGCCAATAATGTCATGTTTGTATTTTGTGTGCCTTGAGCTTGAAGAAGTTTAATCACGACCTAGTCCTTGTCTTGAATCTATTTCTCAGCGCCAATCTACAGATCTGATTAAATAAAATATACTTATCAATTTTGAAGTATCTTAACTATTTATTTAAAAACAAGTAGTTAACTAGATAAAAAACAAATAAAAACCATTTTTATAAATTATTGAATCTTTTTATGAGTATAAAAAAGGAGGCCTCTAAAAGGCCTCCTCGATTTAAAGTGCTACATTATTAAGCCCTTAAGGAATCGTTCCAACCATCAAATTTAAGCGACCACGACTACCAATTAAACGGATCGAGCTCCCTACTATGATCACTCGTTTAACCTGAATATTCCTTCGATTAAAGCGAAAACGAAAAGACCTGACCTCCCTTCTATCAATTCGTCCCTCAAACTCTACAAGAGGAACTCGTCGACCATTTCTAAGAACGGCGATGGCCCTATTGACATAGACAGGTCGCTTAACACCTATTAATTGCAGCATTCCCACGTTAGACTGATTCACGGGAAAGACAACTCGGGTTTCTCTAAATTTAGAAAAAGCGGCGACTCCCGCCGATTGAAATATCACAAAGGGCGAGGGACCTGCAGTAAAAGAAGTCTTCAATTGCATCACCACTCTCCTCACAATAATATTCCCGCGTAACTTAATTCTCCATGGACGGCCACTTGGCATAAAAGAATTGGGGAGACGAAAACGAACGCTATCAAACGTTGAACGACTCGAGTTAAAAAACCCACGACGATTACCATCGATAGTTTTGTTACGAGATTCAAATCCTCCAATGATCAATTTAGCTGTTCCTTGTCCTCTACGGGATTTGGCCAATAAGCGCACCCGTTGAACTGTCAAATTCCGTAACCTGATACCCGGGAATTGTTGACGCAGTTTTCGACGTAGATTTAATACACTTCTCCCGGTAAATTGCTGATCCTGATATTGGAGAACAAGCCTCATATTATTATTTAAATTTAAAATGGGACGGGCATCAATTAATGACGTAAAGGCCAATGCCACAACCGTAAAAGCTGCCAAGGCCAAATTATTTGTTATTTTCATGCATTCACCTCCTAGATTAGTAAATTACTAATCACACTTATTATTTAAGCGGCAAAGATGATGCCATAATAAAGAAAAGAAAATGCCGATGAACACGACCTCTCTTAAAAGATAATCATTAAATGGACGCCGCATGGCCCTGCCTCTTAAGACAAAGAGCACCACGCGACACACAAAAGGAAGCATTAAAATACTTTACTCAATTAGCTTCACTGAAAAATGTCAATCTAATCACTTGGTAAAGTTCTTAGTTTTTCAAGAAATTCTTCCGTACTAGGGTAATAAACGTTGAACTCCCCTGAACGAATAAAGGGAACTGCTTTCGCAATATTTATTTGGTACTCCTCTAAATCCCGGGCAAACTTTTTTCCTGCGATGGAAGTAATTTTATTGAAAGTTTTTTGCGCCCTAAGATCGTTTTCGATAAATTCCTTTTGCTCAAAATATTCATAAAGAAGAGAAGCAAGTTTTTTTCCTTTTGGGTGGTGCTGCTCCACCAATTCCACGAAAAGCAAATGGGCAGCAAAGCGATATCCATGCTCATTGGCGAGTTCTTTATTTCTAACATGCCTTGCCGCACTTCCATACTCAAGGCGCATCTTTGAACAAAGTGCCTGCAGTTTCAATTTTCGGCGGTTATAAACTTCATAATCCTCTGGCGTTTTTGAAGAATCTATTCGAGATAAGGCGGTATAACGACTAAGATGAGATTCGACAAAATCATTCATAGTAGATGTATCTTCCAGGGCAAAAGCTCTGGTTGATTTATAACAAGCGCTTAAATCGGCACTGGGGAGGCCTAATGTAAAAACAATAAAGTCGTTATAGCGATTTACAATAGAGCTTTGAATATATTGGATCCAAGGATTATCGTTATAAATAACACTAAGCGGCGTTCCAATTGCTGTCGAAGCAATCGTCAAAATAGCGGCCGATCTAATCATCACTCCAGCAGGAGATAGCGCTTTCGCTTGTTCCATCACCACTGAAGGAACTTCGTATTTCGCCTCTTTGACAACTCTTTCCGACTTCCAAAACCTAAGCGAGGCCCAAAACTCGGCCCACATTTCTTTCCGGCGAACAGCTCTCATCACGTCTCCGCGCGCTTGATTCGACGGCTCCTTCAATACCTCTTGAATCAGGGCCTTAAGCTCCATTTGCGCCTTATCCAATTTTGCATTGGGTATATTTTTAAGGCGCTCCAACGCCAGCTCAAGTCTACGCACATATATCGCTTGATCGAGCATCCCTTTATAAAGGCGTCCTTTTTTAAAAAACTCATCAACATAATTTTGAGAAAATGTTAACTTAACCTCACGACGAGTATCTTCGATAAAATCGACAAGATCATCTTTACTCTCAAACTCTATGACACTTTCATCTGCTTGACCTTTTTTATTGACGATTGGAACTTTAACCTCAAGAGGAAATTCCTCCTTATTTAACTTCTGAACCCTTTCCCTTAATTTCTGAAGCTGTCGCCGTTGCTCAAAGCCTGTATCTAAAATTAATTCCATGCGATTTTTATAATCTTTCACATAGTTTATCCAGCCTTTCACATCATCAATCGCCTCTAGCTCATCAGGCCTTATATCAACATGATTGTCCACAACTTTGACAATGGTGCTAAAGGTGTCGACCTCCCCTGTAAACCCGTTCTTCTCTTGAAAAAGAGCTGGGACGTGGAAGGATTGATTCAGACGCCTAAATTTACGGTAAAATCGACCATCAGGTATTTTCTTGGTGGCCCGTTCGGCCAAATGCCCCTGCCAAAATAAATCCTTAAAGTCAGTCAGCCCGCCCCCTTTCACTAATTCTTTGATGGTTTTCCCTCTTTGTCTTTTGAGAAGGATGTAATTTAATCCAGAAAAACAACCCTGTGACTTGGCAGCGGGAAAACGACTTGAATAGTTATTCTCTTTTGAAAGTTGAGAACAGCCTATAAAAAGATAAATTAAGGCCAAAGTTGAAATTCTACTAATTAAAAACATAAACACTCCTCCAGAGATATTTATCGGCCATTTATGGCTAATCTTTAAAAGTCACCAAGTGTTAAAGTCGGTCTTGTCTAGCGACCCTCTATTTTCCATGTTATGGTAAATCTATGAGTACAAACCCTGTCATTATTGTTGGTGCGGGCCCAGCGGGCCTTTTTGCGGCCTATCAGCTTCTGAGCGCTGGACTGAGAGTTCATTTATATGACCATATGTCCGGTGCCGGAAAGAAGTTTCTTGTGGCCGGCCACGGCGGTCTCAATTTAACCCACTCAGAAAGTCTCGACAAAATGGCGGCCAGATATGGCAAAAATAAAAAGATATTTCATCATCTGCTCAGCGACTTTGGCCCTCTAGACTTAAGAAATTTCTGTCAATTATTGGAAGTTGAAACATTTATCGGCAGCTCAGGTCGAGTCTTCCCGACTAAAATGAAGGCCGGGGAAATGCTGATCAAGTGGATGAAGTTACTCAATTCTTTTGAGAATTTTACATTTTTCAATCATTCTCAATTAATCAAGATCGAGAACCAACAAATTACCATAAAAACAGAAGATCAAGAGTTACAGCTCCAGTTTTCTCATTTAATTCTTTCTCTAGGCGGTTCCAGCTGGAAAAAAACGGGATCAACAGGTCTATGGACATCTTTATTTCACAAGAAGTCCGTCAAGATTATTCCCTTCCGCCCAATGAATTGTGGATTTGAAATCAATTGGTCTAATTATTTCAAAAGTTTATTTGATACGGCACCTATTAAAAATATTAGGATCAATTTCAACGACGCCCATTCTACCGGCGAAATAATGCTTACCCAATATGGTATCGAGGGAGGAGGCATTTATGAGGTATCGCGCGAAATAGCGAAGGCGATTAATCAATGCCAAGCACCTCGTTTACAAATTGACCTCAAGCCAGATTTGGCCATTGCCGATATAATCACCCGCTTGAGTAAAGAAAGAGGTAAAAATTCTCTTTCTAACCATATCCGCAAAACTCTTAATCTTGATAAAATGAAAATCAACCTTCTACGGGAGTTTTTAT
>JBFGZE010000001.1:0-110493 GCA_041586955.1 Bacteriovoracaceae bacterium | reverse complement strand
GGCGGCTGGGGCGGCAATGGTTCAGGCGGCTGGGGCGGCAATGGTTCAGGCGGCTGGGGCGGCAATGGTTCAGGCGGCTGGGGCGGAAATGGTTCAGGTGGCTGGGGACCTGGTAGCGGCGGCGGAGGCTGGGGTGGCCACGGTGGAGCCGGTTACGGCAATTGGGGCGGACCTAATGGTGGCGGTGGCTACTGGGGTAATTCCGGAGGCTGGGGCGGCGACCAATTTTGGCAGCAGCAGCAACAACAATGGCAACAACAGCAAGCGACAGCTCAATTTGAGGATCGTCGGAATATGGGGAATTGGCAGACGTCACAAGCAGCTGCTCAAGGACTTTATAAAGATTATGTGAATGCCGGGAATAAGTATCAAAGTAACCAGTATAATAATGGTGGCTTTGGTTACGGAGGCGCTGGTTATGGCGGATATTATGGTGGTGCACCCTATTCCATGGGGAATATCGGTGGCCATTTTAGTATTGGTGGATCGTTTGGCGGTGGTGCCAGCTTTTAATCAGAGCTTTTATCTATTATGAATTAATACTTTGATTTCGTGACGGAAAATAACTTGAACCTTATTTCCGTCCAAGGATTTTTCAACAACACCTGGGCCAAATTTCGGGTGATCAATGATGTCACCAATAGTAAAATTTGTTTTTGTTGAATAGGAAAGAGATTTGGTCTTTGAATTGGCCATTGCATCCATCCACATATCTGAGACAGAGGTTTTGGCAGCAGTTTTCTTGGTTGATGTCCGTGATTTTGTTTTTCGAGCACTTACAGCAGAAGGGTCCTTGTAAGCATGAGTTCCTTTACAGGTTTTACAAGTTACTTTTCCAATTTGCGTGGGAGATTTCATTGCCACAACTAGATGTGCTAAAGTAAGCTTACACTTACTGCAATAGGACAATACTTCTTTACCAACACTAATTTCGGACATGGAACCTTCTTTTTTGGGGACTTGTTTTACTAAGGTATGAGGATTGAGACGCAATGTAAAGGCAGACCGCATTCCAATTAACCGTGTAAAGCTTTGGGAAAAGGCCAAAACGCTACCCACAAGCCCCGGCTGTTACCTCATGAAAAGAGGGGATGAAGTGCTCTATGTGGGCAAAGCGAAAAGCCTGCGAAGTCGAGTTGTTAGCTATTTCAATAATTCTGGGAAAAGTCCAAAAACTGAAATCTTAGTCGGGCATATTCAGGAGTTTGAATTTATTTTAACAGATTCGGACACTGAGGCCTTTGTGCTTGAGAATAATCTCATTAAAAAATTCTCTCCGCGTTATAATATCCGCCTTAAAGACGATAAGTCCTATCCCTATGTAACCATTAATTATCATGAACCCTTTCCTCGATTACAGTATGAACGGCGGCCAGGGCATAAAAAAGGTATTGATACTTTTGGCCCTTTTGTCGTGGGTAGTAACATTAGCGAAATTATTCGTATTTTGACAAAGTCCTTTGGTCTACGTGATTGTTCGCTGCGTGAGTTTCAATCTCGCAAAGAGCCTTGTTTGCTTTTTCAAATTAAGCAATGCCGAGCTCCTTGCGTCCAAAAAATTGGCAATGAAGAATATGCAGAACTTTTAAAAATGGCCGTCAATATTTTTAAAGGTGATGGCGATAAAACGATTTCTTATTTGCAAAAGAAAATGGTGGAATTAAGTGAAGCTGAGCTTTTTGAGCAAGCCGCTATTCTGCGCGATTATATCGAAAAGCTGAATCAATTTTTGATGTATTCGCAGCAAAAGAACGCAGAGTTTCCTCCGACTGTGAAGGATACTGATATTATTAATTTTTATTGTGGTGACGAAGAAGTTGATATCGCTATTTATATGGTTAGAAATGGAATTCTCTTAGGACATAAAAACTTTAATTATACTAAATTAGATTTTGAAGATGACTTTTTGGGAACATTCCAATCCTTTATTTTACAATATTATCAAAATTCCCATGACGTTTTACCAAAAAATATTTTACTTGAAGAATACTCTCTTGATTTTTCGAAGGCATTAAATGAGCTTTTTTCCATTTACTTAAACAATAAAGAGAAGGAAAAACATTTACTAGGTCTTCTTGAGTTGGCAAAAAATCAAGCGATGGAAACGCAAAAGGTTAGATTGAGTAATGAGGAAAGTGTCTATTTTGGCCTACGCCGTCTGCAGGAATTACTTAATTTAAAAGAACGCCCTGTTCGTCTCGAATGTTATGATGTCGCGGTCTTTCAAGGAAGCTCTCCGACTGCTGCACAAATCGTTTTTATTGATGGAAAACCATGGAAACAATTTTATCGCTATTACCATCTTACTGAGCGACCTGAAGGTAATAATGATTTTGCGATGATGGAAGAAGTGATTGCCAGAAGATTAGCACATGGTGATTTGCCGGATGTTTTTGTTATTGATGGAGGAAAGGGACAAGTTTCAAGTGTTACAAAAATTTTAGAAGAGAAGGGGATTGATTCTATTCCAGTCATTGGCCTTGCCAAAGAGAAAATGAAGTCATCGCAATACCAATTTAAGAAGTCAAAGATTCAAAAATCAGATGAACGACTCGTTATTCCAGGGCGCGCGAATCCCTATATTTTGAAAAAGAACAAATCACTTTTTCGTATTTTAACTCAGATGCGAGATGAGGCCCATCGTTTTTCTCGTAGGCTTCACCATAAGAAAGAGCAAAAGAGGGTCGTCGCGTCTTGGCTGGACCAGGTGCCAGGGATTGGTCCAAAGACTAGAGAACTTTTATTAAAAAATAACCAATTGCGACCAGAAGCTTTAGTTCAATTAAGCAGCAAGGAAATTGCTGAATTATTAAACCTAAGGCCGCAATTGGCCAAAAATATTCTTAAGTATTTAAAAACTAATTTAGAACATGAATGAGCTTACGATGGTCAGCTCCACAGTCTGGGCAGCGGGCCGTTTCCTGGATAAAAAGATTAGTGTAGTCAGCTAAGTGCGTAAAAATCATTTGTGAGCCACAAACTTTGCACTCATCTATTATTTTTTGAACTTGTAGGGTATCACCAAAATATTCTTCAAAGTGTTCAAACTTAAATTCAGGGTCAAAAGACATGGAAGCTCCTTATAAATACAGCAGGTTGGGTTTATGCACCCAGTAATATACAGTTCGGGAAAAAAAATAATGTTCTTAGGACTAGACAGAGCTTAAATTTTTTCGGACTTTTTTACCTCTAAAATAAAAAGATTCATTGAGGATCAATAGTGAAAAACTCCCTTATTAAACAAGATTCATTACCACCATGCTATGAGGCCTATCTCTTTAAAAATACATGGCAATGGGTGCCTCAAGATTTTGAGATTCAATTTGAAGAGAATAATGGGGTGAGTTTGCCGGCGATAGAGGCCAAGAGTACCATTATCACAAGGCCACGGCCCATGCCAGCTCAGTCTGTGGCCACTCCTATCAAGCAGGCCAAAGTGGAGGAGCAAGCGGGCCCTGAAAATCAAGAGCTGGGCAAGGAAATGATTCAGCAATTACTTGATAAGAGTAATCCAACAAAAGCTCATTCTTCAGAATGGCAAAAAATAGATTTAGAAAAACTATGTCAATATAAAGAATTGCCTGGCCATGCCGTTTACCCCCTCGATCAGGCCAATAAAGAAGGTGTGTCAGTTATCTTTTTGGGAGAAAGGCCAAAGGATTTTCAGGATGACTCTGAAAATGATGTGCTTTCTAGGATGATTAAGGCGATGAATTTAAGTACGGGAGATTTTGCTCGTATTTACATTGAGACGGATAATAACGATTTTCAATCCCTTATTTTTAAGGACCTAAGGCAATTAGCGCCATCTGTTCTGGTCTGTTTAGGTGCCGCGGCCACTCGATTGGCATTAATGGAAAGAAAGCGCCTGAGTCAGGTACATGGTGAAGTCTTTAAAAGAAGTTTTATTTTTCCAAATCAAGACCAAGTCAATATTCAAATCATGCCCGTTTTCCACCCTGACTTTCTCGTGATTAATCCTAATATGAAGCGAAGTGCTTGGATTGACTTGCAAAAGGTGATGAAATTGATCGGAAAATAAGATCAGCTTTTCCCAAATAGGATATAAGGGTATTCTATTAGAGGAAGGAGTTGTTCTGTGCCAAAACTTAGGACGAGTTGGGCAATACTAGTCTTCACTTTTGTATTCAGTCTAGATGCCAGTATTCCACGTAATATTTTTGAAAAAAATCCGCTCATTCGAGTGCGGGTTGGTAAGTCGTTAGATGCCATTTCTATTAAAGGGACTGATCTGGTGCGAACATTTATTCCCACTAAGAATAGTAAAGAGTTTGAAGGCCGCAAAAGAGTTCATTTTAATTGCCGGAATCTTGCTTCTGCCCCTCGTAAGAAGGGTGGAGGTTTACTTATTGCTTCGTTAAAATCGAAGGCCGGAATTTTATCTCTTGAGGAATTGGACAATAAAAAATTTGATGGCCAATTATTTATAAGCACATCTAAAAATAATAAAAAATGTGATGTTGTTCATGAGACGCGCATTGAAAGCTATCTTTCAACCTTATTGGCCAAAGAAATGAATGCGAGTTGGCCTTTAGAGGTGTTAAAGGCGCAGGCCGTGGCGGCCCGTACCTATGCGCTCTATCGTGTTTATAATCGCGGTGGTGCGAGGCGGGAAAAAGATCAGGACTTTTACGATTTGGAGAGTTCTGAAAAACATCAAGTTTCAGGAGGCTTTTTCGATTCGACGTTGAATACGGATAACGCCATTAAAGATACTTTTGGTTATGTCCTAAAGGCACCTTCTGGAAAAATTGTCCCGGCCTTTTTTCATGCAAAATGTGGTGGGAAAATTCTTGATCCGAAGCAAGTATGGACTAATTCTGTGGATGGTTATGTGGGGAAGGACTGTCAATACTGTCATGGCCGCGGTCAAAAGAAGTGGAAGCGGATTTTTTCAATTAATAAAATCAAAGACTTTATTAAATGGCTAAAACGGAAAAACTATTTATTGTTAGGACAAAAGAAATGGCAAGAAGTGAGAATGGTGCCATCGCCTTTAAAAAAGGATGATGTTTATCTCTATCTGGACGATCAGCGCTTTGAAGTCAAGAAGTCCTATTTTAGACGTTTTTTTGGGCGTCAATCGGTTAAATCTAATAATTTTAACTTAAAACAATTAGGTCAGTCTCTTTTAATGGAGGGCGAGGGTTTAGGTCATGGAGTGGGGATGTGTCAGATCGGCGCTCTCTATATGGCCAAAGCTGGAAAATCGTTTCGCGAAATTTTAAAATATTATTATCCCCATCATCAATTAATTAAATTATACTAAAAGTAATGGCGCATAAACTAATAACCTTTTTAATATTTTTTCTATTAGGAATAGCTCCTAGTTTTGGGCTGACCATATTAATTGACCCTGGGCATGGTGGAGAGGATCATGGCGCAGAAGGGAATCATCTAAAGATTGGGAAAAATGGTGCTAAGAGTGTCAATATTGTCCACGAAAAAGATATTTCTCTAAGTATCGCCAAGAAAATTCATCATTACCTAGCTAAAGATTATAATTCTTATTTAACTCGCTCAATTGATCGCACCGTGTCTTTGGCCGAACGCGCCAGCTTAGCGGAGAAAGTTAAGGCAGATCTTTTTATTTCTGTTCATATTAATTCTTCAGAAACAAAATCAGCGTCAGGGTTTGAAATCTATTATTTAGATAATCATAAAGATGCGGCAGTTCAAAAAGTTGAGGATGTGGAAAACAAATCCTTAAAGGGTGAAGAGCTTATTATTCAGCAAATTCTCACAGATTTAGTTGTGGAACGGACGATGGGAAAATCAAAAAGTTTGGCAAATGAAATCCATCGCGCCATTGCTCGGAAGGTACAGAAGAGTTTTTCTTTGAGTGATAGAGGCGTGAAGCCCGGCCTTTTTTATGTATTGGCCTTAACGAAGAGGCCAGCTGTTCTTCTTGAAGTGGGCTTTATGTCAAATAAAGAGGAGTTACAAAAAATGCTTAGTTCAAAATTTCAAGATATTTATGCTCGTGCTGTCGTTAGTGGGGTTAAAAAATATATCAAAAAGAATTTTTCCTCTCACCCATCCCTATTTTAAAAAAAAGAAGGAGTAGGGCATCTTTTTACCAGCTACTCCTTCTTCTTATAGGAGAGGGAGAGAGTAATTAATTCCTTTCGGAGAATTAATTACAAACGGAACTAAAATTTACTGGGATATCACCATAGGTACTGGAAGTGAAAGAGATATAACCATCTCGAATATTTCCACTTGCACAATGGGCATCCATATATAGGATTGGACTCGTTATTCTAAAATTACTTAGCTTTGCACTACCACCAATATAATCATAGCCACCGGATGAATCGGAACAAATAGAAATAACTGCGTTATATTTGGCATTTAATCCGCTCGAAACTTTTATTATGCTCATCATATCTGCTGTCCCATAATTAAGACCGATATAAGTACCACTTGCGGTACCAGAGTGTTGACCTGGTGTAAGAGCGCCGCTGACTTGGTTTTCCCATTGACCTTGATTGCCATCAACACGAAAAACAAAATCTGGTAAACGATTGCCATTGGGGCATTTGTATTGAGATTTTAATTGATTCCATGCTTGTGACGAACCTGGTTGAGTAAAAACGGGATTGGAATCACCTGGGGGATTCGCTATATTTGGTTTGTCTTGAAATACATTTGAGCTTTTTCCACATCCTGTTAATGTGGTCGCAGCTACTAAACTCGATAAAATAAAAAGATACGATAACCTTCTCATAACTCTCTCCTGTTAAAGTTAAAAACCTTTCTCTCCAAAGTCTTTTGCCTTTAACACTGCATAAGTGATGCCAATTAGATAGTCCTCTGGCATGAGGATTTCCTAGGGAAATTACAGGTACTTAGCGAGGTTGATAAAAGTTAGCTTTGTAAAGTTAATACGAGGGTGTCTATATTTTAAACAGTAGAATGTGTCTTGGATCTTATTGTTGGAGGTAATATCGTCCACCTAGCTGCCACGTAAGCAACGGGATTATAATAGGTTAAAATAAGAAATAAGGTCTCAGTAGAGGGAGTCTAATTGTCTGGTGTCAATAATTTGGCCAAGCTCGGTCACCGAATTAAGGGTATTTCAAAGGGTGAAATAAACACTTTTCGCATGGAGATATGTTTTAAGCTCTTCTTGGCGTCATTTGCTGGCCTGTTAACGACTGTTTTTTCTTTTTATATTCTGGTTAGAATAAATCTTAATTATTTTGAATCTCAAGGTCTTCTTCAGACGGTTCAAACAGAGGAAGCCTTTTACGATTTTGTTCTTAATAAGCTGCTTTATTTTGGTCCGTATGCAGGAATTTATCTAATCGCTACTTTCTTTCTCGGTTCTTACGTCACTTCTTTATTAACACGCCCCTTCCGTGTTATTGGTGAATATTCAAAAAAATCTATTGTTGAAAAAAAAGTGAGTTACGATCCTGAATTCCTAACCAACCTTAAGTTATTAACGCACTTTGCAGAGTTCTTTTTTAATCAAATCGAAAATATGAAAAATAGTGGTGAATTTCACCCTGTGAAATCCCCTGAAAAATATAATAAAATTAAGAAACCTGTTTGGGCCTGGGGATTTTTTCTTCAATTTTCCTTTTTCATTTTATTATCTTCAATAATTGGTGGATTGGGTGTTTATTTTTTATCGCAGGACCTACAATCCTCTTTAATTGAATTTTCAAGCCAATTTCTAAAAGGGAATAAGGGAATTATCCATTTTTTTATTAAGCAAGAAGAGGTTTTATTAATTATTGTTTGGGTAATTATTTGGGCCAATACTTTTTTTCATTTTCTTTTTTCAATGAACCTCTACCGTCAAGTATCTGCACCGGCCTTTGCTTATTTCATCACCATGCGGGCCTTTTTAAGAGGTAAATATGATTCTCGAGTTCATTTACTAGGCTATTCGCATTTGCGAGAAGATTCTCGCGCTTTTAATCAATACCTGAATTATATTGAGCGTAATTATATAGATAAGAATCAATAAGCCACTGGCCCGTTTGATCAATTTCCCGCATAATAGGAAAGATTTTAACAACAAAGGACGTTGAAAATGAAGAAATGGAGTATTGTGTTTTTCGCATTGTGTTTATCTGGATGTATGTCAGAAAAACAATTGAAAGAGACGTTAAAAAAGAATCCTGAGATTCTAATTGATACGATAAAAGAGAATCCCGTTAAATTTGTCGAAGCACTTCAAGAGGCAGCTCAAAGTGCTCGTGCCGAAATGGGCAAAAAAAGAGAAGCTGAAGAAAAGATAAAATTTGAGAAAAGTTTTGAAAACCCTCTTAAGCCTGTAATTCGCAAAAATGAGGCGATTCGTGGCCCAAAGAATGCACCTCTTGTTTTAATTGAGTATTCCGACTTTGAATGCCCTTATTGCACAAAGGGATTTAAAACAGTTGAGGAATTAAGAAAGAAATATGGTGAAAAGATTCAATTCATCTATAAGCATTTACCTTTGAGCTTTCATGATAAGGCAATGATTTCGGCCCAATATTTTGAAGCATTAAGACTTCAGGATAGTGAAAAGGCCTTCGCTTTCCACGATGAGATCTTTAAAAACCAAGGTAAACTAAGATTAGGGACTAAGTTCCTTGATTCCCTTGTTAAGCAGGTTGGCGGCGATTTGGCCAAAGTGAAAAAAGACATCAATTCTGAAGAAGTGACAAGCAAAATCGCAGAAGATCAAAAAGAAGCGGCTTCTTTTGGTATGCAGGGAACACCAGGTTTTCTTCTAAACGGAATTCCAGTGAAGGGTGCCTATCCCACTTCATACTTTGAGATGATTGTGAACAAATTGATAGAAAAAGGTAAAGTTAAGTTATAAAATGAGCTTTTAAGCCTCCTTCGGGAGGCTTTTTTTTTGGAAAAAATAAAAATGTGTTAGAATGGGGGAGAATTAGGAGGGCCTATGGCCGGAGATTTTTTTCCTTATCAAGGTGGGCGAGTGCAGACAAACCAATCCATCTTAAATCAATTTAGCAATACCCCTGATTTAGAGGACCTTTTGGCCCGTAAGTCCAAAACGATCTCTATCCAAGAAATAATTGAGTCTTATTGTTTAGAACTAAGAAAAATATTAGAATTGGCCTATCTCGAGCAGGTCATTCATGGCCTTTTACAGCTTGAAAGCAAACTGACAGCGGTCATTGACGAAAATGAGATCATTGATCACGATGACCTCGCTCCTTCGCTATCCGCGCTCTACCAAAGGCTTACACCTCTTTTTCTTCGTTCGATGCTTGAGACAATGCCAGAGGAAAATGAAGTCGAAGACATTCGGAAAGGTTGGTTGGAGGGCCTTAGGATCGCAATTGAAGAAGAGCTATATATATGGCAGGAAAAAATAAATTAATTTTTTTTTAAAAAATGTTTGTCAATTAAAGCAAAATAGGCAAACATTCTAGTATCCCATAAACATTAACTATTAGGAGTTTGAAATGAACAGAAAAGAGCTTATCGAAGCAATCTTGAAAGACAAAGGTCTTAACCATTTGACAAAAAAAGATGCTGATCACTTTGTATCTACAACTCTTGACGTAATCAAGAAAGCTGTAAAAAAAGGTGACGATGTTTCTTTAATTGGCTTTGGGACTTTTTCTAAAGTAAGAAGAGCTGCTAGAACTGGTGTTAACCCAGCTACTGGTGAGAAAATTAAAATTAAAGCGAAAACACTTCCTAAGTTCCGTCCAGGAAAAGCTTGGAAAGATATGTTCTAGGAATTCGCTCATTAAAAAAATGATCGAAGGCCCCGTTCTTGTAGCGGGGCTTTTTTTTTGGAGGCATTATCTAGCAGGATGCTAGATAATGCCGAACAACGCAGTGACGGCCACGAAGGCCGGCACAGCGTCTCTTCTAAAACAGCACCCCATTCACTTCCTTATCCCAATCACACTTACCACCCCAATATCTAAAATACCCAAGCCCCCACCATCTTAATATTCTTACAACAACAAGCGCCCCAATTTAATAGTCAACAAATTGACACCGCTATATTTTAATTTTTAATAACATATCGAAATAAGGCCCTGTAAAGGAATTATTTGCCCAAGCAAATTAGACCCCCTTGAACCAAATTTTGCCGGTATGTATAATTTTTGACGGGGGTTATCTTTTCCTCCGATGCTTATTTTGAGGATGGAATATGGCAAATGAAGAGACACCGGAAAATGAACCAGTAAGTGGTAAAAACCCACTTCTCACCTTATTGGTTTTGTTAAATACCCTTATGGTTGGTGGCGTAGCGTACTTTCAATACAACCTTCACGTCAAAATGGCCCAAGAGCCCTCTGTTAAAGATGTTATTGCTGCAGAGATGAGTAAGGCTGCTGAAGGTACAGAGGGAGCGGAGACAGGTGAGGCCAAGGAAGAGGACGGGATTCTCTTTCCTTTAGAGGGGTTTACTGCCAATTTGGCACAAGGTGATGGGCCAAGGCGCTTCGTGCGCTTAAAAGCTGTTTTAAAGTTTTCTAAAACGAGTTCAGAGGATGAGTTTAAGTCCCGTAAGCCGCAAATTAGAGATGCTGTTATTTCAACGCTTAATTCAAAGAGGCCAGAGGATTTATTAAAGCTTGAAGGAAAGAATTTTTTAAAAGAGGAGATTAAGGCAGCAATCAATTCATTTTTAATTGATGGCTCTGTAGTCGACGTTTATTATGTAGGCTTTCAAATAAATTAAGCTGATTTTAGTTAAATGATTTAACTAATCTTTATCCCAGGAGGGGATTAATGGCCCAGGTTTTAACCCAAGACGAAGTTGATGCGTTATTAAATGCTGTAAATGACAGTGATGGCGATGATATTCTTGGTGGGGATATCGGTGATTTTGATGAAGTCGATGACTCCGATGAGAATATACAGACTTATGATCTAACTAATCAAGATCGGGTTATTCGTGGTCGAATGCCTATCTTAGAAATTATATATGAAAGATTTATTCGTTCTTTTCGAGTTTCCCTTTCCAATTCTCTCAGAAAAATATCAACAATCTCTATGATTTCCACTGACCTTTTAAAGTTCGGTGAATTTGTAAATACACTACCAATCCCATCTTGCATGTGTATCATGCGGTTTAATGAATTGAGAGGGCCTGCTCTTTTAGTTTTTGAATCAAAATTAGCTTATGCAATTATCGATTCCTATTTTGGCGGTACAGACCGTCCCTTTACGAAAATTGAAGGCAAGGAATTCACCGCCATCGAATTGTCTTTTATGAAAAAAGTCATGGATATGGCGATTAGTGACCTCGAAGAGGCCTGGGCACCGGTTCACAGAATTGATGCTCAATACCTAAGAACAGAAATCAACCCGCAATTCGTTGGTGTTGTGCCTCCATCCGATGTTATTATTGCAACAACTTTAGAAGTTGAATTTGAATCAGCTTCTGGGACGATTATGATCGTCGTACCTTATTCCACAATTGAACCCATTAAGCAGAAATTAAGTTCAAGTTACCAAACTGACAATGATATGGCCGATAGTATTTGGACCCAGGCCATGAACAACCATATTTTAGATGCCAAGACGACTGTGACTGTTAACTTGGGGGAAACGGAAATGACTGTTGGCGATCTTGTCACATTGGAAACAGGAGATATTGTTCCTCTCGGGCAGGAGGCTTCAGGAGAGGTTAGTCTGACCATAGAGGGGGTTTCGAAAATGAAGGGATTAATTGGTGTCTATAAAGGTAATAGGGCAATTCAGATTACAAAAACAGATAAGTAGATAGGGGTTAAAAATGGAAAACGAAACAAATAAGCAAGACAATGAAGTCGCGAATATAAGTAAGATTGATCAGGCCAAAGTTAAAGAGCTGGCAGATGGTATTAAGGCCGGTGACGATGCCCTTAATAAATTAAAGGTCCAGAATCTTGATTTTATTCTCGATATTCCTCTAAAAGTAACTGTGGAATTAGGCCGTACCAATGTTGTCATTAAAGACCTATTACAATTGGGGCAAGGCTCAGTTTTAGAACTCGATAAACTTGCTGGTGAACCTCTTGAAATCCTCGTTAATAATAAATTAGTGGCGAAAGGAGAGGTTGTGGTTGTGAATGAAAAGTTTGGAATTAGATTAACTGACATTATTAGTCCAATTGAAAGAATTGAGACATTAAAATAAGAGGATAGGATGATTAAACTAAGCGCTTTCATTGCACTTTTCATTTTAAATACTTCGATCTTTGCCAAGATCCAAATAAAGGACATTCACTTGGTAGAAACTGGCCAAACAGGTCAGGCCGAAATCGTTCTAAATGGAGAGTTAAGGGATATTCCTGAAATTACAGTAAAGGAGAAAATGATTCAGGTGGCGATTCCTGGAGCGACAGTTTGGCCAAAAATAGAAAAAAAAGTGAGTGTTAATCAAAAATTTGATGCAAACCTCATGGCCTATCAATACAATAAGAAGCTTGTGCGCTTTAGAATTCATCTTCCCTTTTCTTTAAAGGGGAAAGAAACGCAGGTTAACCTTACTCTTAAAGATAATAAAATTCTTCTTAATTTTCCCAAGCTTAAGTCTGTCAAAAAAATAACGAATTTAAAGAAAAAAGCTAAGCCGATTGAGGCCGAGGCATACGATGAATCATATCTTAATAAATTATTAAATGATCAAGAGACTATTGGAAAAGATCAATTGGTTGAAAAGGCACCAGTAGTGTCAAAAGGTGCCTTGGAGGAAAACTCTGACCGCGTAAAATCCGCTTTTTCAGCACCTCGTAAAGAGCCTAAGTCCTCATTTTCACTAGTTGGTTACGTTGGTAAGTTTATTGCATTCTTAACTTTAATCCTGGTGTGTTTTTACGGGATTATTCGCCTCATAAAAAAGGGTGCTCTTAAAAAGGGAAGATTAGGATTTTTAAAAAGTAGTGACACCATTGAAGTTCTCAATACAACTTATGTCGGGCCTAAAAGAAACTTAATGATGGTCAAAGTCCATAATCAAGTTTTTCTGATTGGAAACTCCGAAAAGGGAATGGATCTGATTTCTGAATTAAAAGACACTGCAGGTATCGTCAAAAAGGGAGAAGCATCTATTACCGGAAACAACTTCGATACAGATTTAGATGCGACGCCAGAAAAGAACTTTACTTTAAAAGAAGATATTGAGGCCATAGCAGCGGAAAATAATGAAGCAGTGAGAACACCTATTAAATTAGCAGACCAGATTAAGGATAAATTAAAAAATTTAAAACCACTCCATTAGGGAGTCAGAGGAGAGCATGGAAGCTCTAAAAAAAATATTTTTTATAAGCTCCATTCTTATGAGTGGAGCAGCTTATTCCCAGAGTAATCTATCAATACCTGGGCTTTCCGTTAACTTTGGCCAAGGAGTTAACCTTGTTGATAGCATTGAAATATTAATATTTTTCACTGTATTGACCCTTGCTCCGGCCGTTCTCATCCTTTGTACTTGCTTTACAAGAATCATTGTCGTGCTTTCATTCATGAGGCAGGCGATTGGTACTCAAAGCATGCCTCCTAATCAATTATTAATTGGATTTGCACTTTTTTTGTCGGTTTTTATTATGCAGCCAACGGGCACAAAAATTTATAATGATGCCATTAACCCCTACATGAACAAAAAAATCACAACAACCGTTGCTCTTGACCGTATTGAGAATGGTTTGCGTAGTTTTATGAATAAGCAGGTGAGAAAGGCGGACATTGGCCTTTTTTATGATGTCACTGGTGAGCATGCTCCTGCAAACATCAGTGATGTTCCAATTCATTTTTTAATACCAGCTTTTATTATTTCGGAGCTGAAGACGGCCTTTCAAATAGGATTTTTATTATATATTCCATTTTTGATTCTCGATATGGTCGTCGCCTCTATTTTGATGGCAATGGGGATGATGATGTTGCCTCCTGTTGTTGTGTCGCTTCCTTTTAAACTTTTATTATTTGTTTTAGTCGATGGCTGGCAATTAGTGACTGGCTCAATTTTAAGATCCTTTCAATAAGGGGAGATTATGAACGGTGAAATTTATACTGATATTACAAAGCAAGCAGTCACCTTGGCACTTTTTATTGCCTCTCCAATGTTATTAGGGGCCTTAATTATTGGTATTTTGGTTTCTCTCTTTCAGGCCGTTACTCAGATCAATGAGCAAACCTTATCTTTTATTCCGAAAATTTTAGTTATTGTTGGGGCAATCGCAATTTGGTCACCTTGGATGTCAGAGAAAATGGTCAGTTTTACACGGGAGCTGATATTAAGTATTCCCTCCGTCGTAAGGACTTTGTGAGAAAATAATGATTGGCATCAATATCGTTAATTATAATGAACTATTGGTATTCTGGCTTATCTTTAGCCGAATTATTACCATTATGATTCAATTGCCGATATTTGATAATGTCACTGTTCCCAATATCGTAAAAATTCTCTTTTCTATAATTGTAAGCTATGCTTTTTTTCCCTACATCAAAAATGATGTCATGAAGGATGTGATTTATTTTGGAGCCAATTCCTTTTGGCTTTTGACCATTTATTTTACCCTCATTGGCTTGGTGATAGGTTTTCTGGTGAAGTCCATCCTAACAATTTTTACTTCTGCAGGTTCAATTATCACTCAACAAGTAGGTTTCGGTGCGGTTCGCTATTTCGATCCTAGTACGTCACAACAGGTTGGTCCTTTTGAAAAAATAATAAGCTGGACTGTTCTTATTATGATTATTTCGTCAGGTGCTTTGATTCCTATGATGAAAGGTGTTTTTACGAGTTTTTCGACCATTTCTCCAGGAAGTATGGCCAACGGAACAAACCTTGCTCACTTCTTTTTGCATTTGTTTAAATCAATATTTTTGTCAGCACTTTTATTGTCATCACCGATGATCTTTATGAATATGTTAATTATGACTGTTTTGGGAATTGTTGCACGGACGGTTCCCCAAATGAATATTATTATGGTGAGCTTTGTTGTGAACATTGGTTTAGGCCTAATGGTCTTTGCCAGCTCTTCACAAGAATTTTTCCACACAGCTTTTAGGATTTATGTCGAGAAATTGGGCGAATGGTTCCAATTTATTGTTTGAGGATTAAATGGCAGACGAAAGTTCCGACCAAGAAAAAACAGAAGAACCGACCGCTCATCGTATTGATGAGTCCCGTAAAAAGGGTGAAGTCGCTTCTTCAAAAGAGTTGACAAGTGTTCTTGTCTTGGCCGCGTCAATTCTTACGCTAGCACTTTCAATTGTTTATATTTACGAAGAAATGACTGCTTTTTTGGATTGGATTTTGACTTTGAAGGCCGAGCAGGCCTTTACTGAAAAGGGCTTTAAAACACTCGTTTATCGCTCTTCAACTGTGATGCTTAAATGTGCCGCGCCAATTTTTATTGTCACGGCCAGTGTTGGTGTTATTTCTAATCTTGCTCAAGTAGGATTCCTCTTTTCTCCTGAGGTACTCAATTGGAAACCTGAAAGAATTAACCCTATTGCAGGGTTCAAGAGATTATTTTCGCTACGCTCTTTATTTGAAGCAGTGAAGGGGATTTTTAAATTTGCCATCATTATGTGTATTGTTTATTTCTTCGTTAGTGATGAACTCAATAGCTACCAAGGATTCTTTCACTCTGATTTAGTGTCATCTTTTTTTCATGGAAAAGATATTCTGATCAAATTGGCCATTTATATTGTCATTGGGTTGGTGGTCGTCGCCTTAGGAGACTTTGCTTACCAGAAATTTAGTTATCGAAAAAAACTAATGATGACAAAGGAAGAGGTTAAAAAAGAATCAAAAGAGCAAGATGGTAATCCTGAAATCAAGCAGAGAATTCGCGCTATTCAAAGAGAAATGTCGCAAAAACGAATGATGGCAGATGTTCCGACTGCAGATGTTATTGTTACCAATCCAACCCATATCTCCGTTGCACTCAAGTACGATACATTAACTATGGTCTCGCCTCAGGTTGTGGCCAAGGGCAAGGATAATGTCGCTTTAAAAATTAGAGAAATGGCACAAGAGCATAATATTCCACTCGTTGAAAATGTTCCTTTGGCACGTGCCATGTATAAAACGGTAAAGATTGGCGAGCCTGTGCCTCGTAACCTCTATAAGGCCGTCGCCGAGGTCTTGGCGTTTGTTTATCGTTTACGCAGAAAGCGGAAAGAAAATTTATTAGATGGAAGGAATATAAATGGCTAATATTTTAGAGCGTATGAAAACATTAACATCCAATTCGGATTTGGCCGTCACAATCGCCTTGTTGATGGTTGTTGGTGTCATGATTACGCCCATTCCTCCAATGCTGCTCGACTTTCTTTTGGCCTTGATGTTATCGGTCTCTGTGGTTATTCTTCTCATTTCTGTCTATACCAAGCGTCCATTGGATTTCTCAACTTTTCCATCAGTTCTTTTGATTACAACATTATTCAGGTTATCTCTTAATGTTGCATCTACGCGGAACATCCTTTTACGAGGAGGAACAGACGGTACTCAAGCAGCAGGGGATATTATCCGCAGCTTTGGTGAGTTTGTGGTTGAAGGGAATTATGTCGTTGGTATTATCGTATTTATTATTCTCGTCATCATTAACTTTATGGTTATTACAAAAGGTGCTGGTCGAGTCGCTGAAGTTGCTGCACGTTTTACCTTGGATGCGATGCCTGGTAAACAAATGGCGATTGATGCTGATTTAAATGCAGGTCTCATTGATGAAAGTGAGGCGAAAATAAGAAGACGTGAAGTTTCAGCTGAAGCTGACTTTTACGGTTCGATGGATGGTGCCAGTAAGTTTGTTCGTGGAGATGCCATTGCAGGTATTCTTATTACAATTACTAATATTATTGGCGGTATCATTGTTGGGGTTGTCCAAAATGATATGGATTTATCAACCGCTGCTGAAACATTTACTCTTTTAACAGTCGGGGATGGACTAATTTCTCAAATCCCCGCTCTTATTATTTCCACGGCAGCTGGTGTCATCGCCACAAGAAATACAAATGACGATGCTCTGGGAGAGCAAGTTGGTAAACAATTTAGGTTACATCCTAAAGCGATGTATATGGCCGGAGCTATTCTTTTTGTCTTTTCTATGATTCCTGGTCTACCCAAGTACCCTTTTATTACGATGGGAGTTATTTTATCGGCAGCTGCCTATAAGATTGAGGCAATTAACACTCACGATAAAGAAAGTGCTGTTAAAAAGGTTGAGGATGCTAAGAATGCCAAACCTGAGAATCTCGAAGATTTATTATCTTTAGAATTAGTAGAGCTAGAAGTGGGCTATGGCCTGGTCAACTTAGTTGATACAGATCAAAATGGAGACTTACTTGAGCGAATAACTCATATAAGAAAGCAGTTTGCTTTAGATTGGGGTGTTATTATCCCATCTGTTAGAATTAAAGATAATTTAGAATTAAGGCCTGGTGGATATAGTATTAAAATAAAAGGCATTGAAATTTCAAATGGTGAATTGATGACAGATCATCTTATGGCCATGGATCCTGGCTCAGTTATTGAAAAAATCGATGGAATCGAAACTGTCGAGCCAGTGTTTGGGCTTCCGGCGGTCTGGATATCGGAGGATCAAAAAGAAGATGCTCAGTATAATGGTTATACTGTGGTCGATTTATCTACTGTGATCGCGACGCATATCACAGAAGTCCTCAAATCAAATCTTCATGAGCTATTTGGGCGTCAGGAGTTAGTACGTGTAATGGACAATTTTAAAGAGGATAATCCTAAAATTGTTTCAGATCTTGTGCCTGATATTTTAACCATGGGGCAGGTTTTAAAAGTATTACAGAACCTTTTAAAAGAAAATGTCTCAGTTCGCGATTTGCGAACTGTTTTAGAGACATTGGCGGAATACGGTCCTTCTATTAAAGACCCTGACACGTTGACGGAATTAGTCAGACAGTCCTTATATAGAACTATTACTGAAAGTATCAAGGGTGAGCGAAATGATATTCCTCTATTTACTCTTGATCGTGCCATTGAGGAGTCTATTGCTCAAAACCTTATTCAAACAGAAAAGGGGCAGGAGTTATCACTTGATCCCAAGGTAACCCAGTCTATTTTAGCGTCTCTGAATGAAAAAATTGAAGAAGCTACAAGTATTGGTGAGAAGATGGTGATCTTGTGTTCTCCGGTCATTCGAAGTCATTTTAAGAAGTTGACAGAAAAATTTATCCCCAATCTTGTTGTTGTAAGTCATAATGAATTAAGTCCTGAATCTAATATTAGATCTCTAGGAACGGTGAGGCTATAGTATGTATGTAAGAAAATTTGAAGCAGATTCCATGGAAGAGGCGCTCAAGGCGATAAAGCAAGAATTGGGTCCTGATGCTATTATCCTTAAAACTGTTTCTAATAAAGGCATTAAGGGTGCATTTAAAAAAAATCGGATTGAAATCACGGCTGCTATTTCTGAGAAGAACTACACTAAAAAAGCAAAAGTCGACGCGATATTGGATAATGGTCAAAAGGATGAGTTTTACTCAGGCTCATCGAATTTTATTTCAAATATGATTGATAATTATCACCAACATCAGGATGAGAAAACCTCTCGCTTTACAGCATCCAATAATGATTACGGAAAAATGGGGCTTAATAGGCCTGTCAAAAGAAATGATATGCAAGAACAGGCTTCTGATGTCATGGGACAGAGCCAATTAGATGATTTTCTTGGACCTGAGGAGAAGGTTGAAGCAAGCAACTATCATCGGCAAGAGGCAGTGCTTGAGACTGCGGAACCACCCCATCAAAACTATCAATTAGAAGACAAAGTGGCGAATGACACGTTTACTCGCCCAGATAATTCTCATCTCGAAAAAATTGACCTTCTCGAGCAGAAGATTTTTTCTTTAACCCAAAAAATGGAAGCCTTTAGCCGTCCTGAGCCGAAAGGTTTGTTTCAATTAAAATCAACATTAAAAAGCTTTGATATTAATGATCAATTCTTACAATTTTTAATGAAAAAATGCTCTTATGAACTAAATGAAAATCAGTTAGAAAATGCGGATGAGGTATTTGAGTTTGGTTTAAAAGAAATGATGGAAAGTATTCATTTGGCCATGCCTCAGTTTTCGACAATGGAATCTGAAAGTCCTATTGTAACGGTATTTCTATCAGAGTCGTCATCTGGTCAATCGAGTATCATAAAGAAAATTGCGGCGATGAAGAAAGATTGTATCGTTATTCACAACGGTGAAGAAAATGATTACAAAGGATTAAAGAACTTTTTTGATATTAAAATCGAAAAAGGAAATACTATTTCAGAATTGGTTTCAATGATTCGCAAGGGAATTGAAGCAGGAAAGCAGATCTTTGTTGATTTTAATTGTAATCAAAATGATATGGAAAATACGAAACGTTTTATTGATGGGTTAAACCGCTCTTTTCAAAATGTGGAAGTATTGATCTGTCTTTCTTCAATTTGTTCTGAATTGTATAATAAAAAAGTGATTAATCGCTATGCCCCACTTAGTAGGGGGATTGTGGTTACACATTTAGACTTATGTTTAAATTATGGTTCATTGTTTAATTTATCGTGGGAATATGAAAACCTTCCATTCATGTTTTATAGTACCGGTAAGGCGATTCCAGACGATATTGAAACGGCCACTGCTGAAAGGATTTTAGCAGGTATATTTCAGTTTTAATTAAATTTATCTCTGCAAAAAGGAACGAGACAGGATGTCGAAGTTGTCGAGCACAGAATGGCTCTTATCACAAAATAAGTACGAAAATTCTCTTGAGTCTGTCCATTATCAAACCAATATAGGAAGTCGTAAAGCGACGACGATTAGTGTTTCAAGTGGTAAGGGTGGTGTTGGAAAAACGACATCGTCAATTTTATTAGCAAAAAACTTGGCCAATAATGGTTTTAAAACGCTATTAGTTGATTGTGACTTTAACCTGTCGAATACCGCTGTCAAGCTAGGTCTACCTCTTAATAACGATTTTTATAATTTTGCCACTCAAAATAAGAAGTTTGAAGATTGCGTATATAAGGAAGGGAATTTTCACCTTCTGACGAGCTGCAATGGTAGTCTCGATATGTTTAATAATGATCTAAAATTGGATCAACTCATAATTGATGTCATTATCAAAAATGAAAGAAAATATGATTATATTATTCTTGATTGTCCAGCAGGGGTTCAGAAAAAAACCTTAGGACTTTGTGCTTATGCTGACCTGCGATTTGTCATTGTTACACCAGAGAAATCATCAATTACCGATAGCTATAGCTTAATGAAAATATTATCCAAAAATTTTGGCACTAATAATTTTCATATTCTTCTTAATAAAATTTCACACGATAAGCAAAAAGAGAGGATTGTGAACTCTATAAGCGATACGGTCGATCGCTTTTTAAGTGCCCGTCTATCTTTTTTAGGGAGTGTCATTCACGATAAGAATAATGTTGATGAATTTGATAGGGTATTGGAAAATAATTCCTCCCATCCAATTTCTGTAGAATTTTCTCAAATTGTCAAAAAATTTGTCGAAGAAGATATCAGTACTATGCCTCAATCCTCAATATGGAATTGGCGGCAATCTCAATTAAAAACCTCAAAGGAATCTGAGGTTCTCTAAGCTAAGGAGTGCTTGATGTCTTCTCTCTCAAAAAAGTTAAAGAATTTAAAAGATTATCGTTCGACAGTAGACCCAAAAGTAAAAGACGAGATTATCATCGAATACGCGCCCCTTATTCGCTATATCGCTCAAAAAATAGCCTCACGTCTACCCGCCAACATTGAAATTGATGATCTTATCTCATGTGGTGTTATTGGTCTTATGGACGCGATTGAGAAATTTGACCCCACTCGAGATAATAAATTTAAAACATACGCAGAATTTAGAATTCGAGGCTCTATTCTTGATGAATTAAGGGCCCAAGATTGGGTTCCGCGCTCAGTAAGAGAAAAGGCAAAGGCGATTGAGAGAGCTTATGCCAAGCTTGAGTCTAGCTTAGGTCGTCCTGCGACTGAAGAAGAGATGTGCGTTGAACTGAGTGTTACCCAAGCAGAATTTCACGATATGCTTAATAAGGCCAAATCTGTGTCTTTACTCAATATCGATGATTCAGCATCTTTTAATCGCGGGGATAAAAAGTTGATGGCCGGTTTAATGGAAGAGGACCGTCTTTCTAACCCGGCAGCGGCCGTTTCTCATAAAAATATTCGCGATAAAATAAAAGAAGGAATTATGGCCCTGCCTGAAAAGCAAAGACTCGTTCTCTCTCTTTACTACTATGAGGATTTGAACTTAAAAGAAATTGGTCAGGTTTTAGATGTGACAGAATCTCGTGTTTCTCAATTACATACTCAAGCAATTTTTAAATTAAGAACGAAGCTTAAAGGTGTATTTGATATTCCTGAAGACATGGCATCATAGTTTAAAATCTAAATAAGTATCATTTTGTAGGGGACTTTTGTCCCCTTTTTTCTTTCAAAATTTTCGGTATTGATTCATAATAATGGTAGGCAATATCTACGGGTCTCAAGGATGAGACTAAGTCTGGATTGAACACGAGGTTCGCTATTATTACTTTAAATTCTATTTCATTTTCCATTGATGAGGAGATTTCCAATGACATTTAATTGGGGAAAACCACTATACATTTTTGCTTTCGCAACAAACTTATTGCTTACAGCTTTTCTTGGTTACCTAGGGTATGAGTTTTATTCGAATGGGATGACTGATGGGAACGGTATGGTATCTATTTTTGAGGCCAACTACGAACTTGAGAAATTAAAAGATGGTGAACGGATTGAAAATATCCGGCACCTCATATCTAAAGGACGAATTCGCGATACTGTAAAAAATCTCGATATGGTCAAAAGAGATGTGGATAAAATTCATCATTCTCTTAAAGTGGATTCATATGATGATTATGAAAAGCACTCTTTGGAACTTAGAAAAAGTTTATCAGATCTAATTTCAATGCCAGAAATAAGATCGATGTTTATTGTCCTCAATAATAAAATTAATGCCTTCTATAGTTTTGTATATAAAAATAATTGGAAAACACTAACGAGAATGTCTCGTCGAATAAAAGCAAAAATGACTCCTGCTCGTATTTCGGGATTTAATACTTTTAAACTATCGCGCCTGCGTAATAATTTTAATTCTATTGAAAAAGATATTAAGGTAATGGAGCAAGTTACCATCTCATCTATCCTGAATGATAATGATAAAAATGAAATTATAAAAAAAATTAAGGCCTTTCAAACAGAAGTTGCGATGATCCGGGAGTATCTATCCAGCGCAAGGGGTATTGGCAATAATTATATGACATGGAAAGAAAGTTTTTCTTTATGGCTAAAAGAAGTTAGTCCTGCCATCGTTTTAGAAAAATTAAATATTCAAAACCGCTCATTGAAAATATTCTGGTCGCTTTGTATTGGCCTACTTGTTAATTTGCTTTTCCTTTTTGCACTAAGATATTTATATATACGCAATTCTAAAGGTAATAGGCAGCGTTTCGAAAAAATGGCCACGGACTTAATTAAACAAGATCTGATTCCCGTTAAGTCGAATAAAGAAATGCCATTTTCAGAAAGTTTTAATAATGAATTTGATAAATTAAGACAATATGTTCACAAGAGAATGAGTTTTGGGAGTATTTTTCAAGAGGCCGTGCCATTTTCAAGTCTCTTATTAGACTCCAATCTTAATTTAGTTTGGGCAAACCCTTTATTTTATGAGCATTGGAAATTAAAAGGTCGAGAAGGGGATCACAGTATTAGCTGGGATTACCTTCAGCAATTTACCAATCTCGGTGAAGATGACCCTGTCATGATGGCATTAAAAGAGGGAATTGCTGGTATTTACCAAATTCAGGTCCGTTATGAAGGGGAGGATGCATTTCCATTTGAAATGTATGTTTCACCTGTCGAGTATGCTGAACAATCGCGAATTATGGTTTTCTTTTATCCCTTGCGCTCATTGGAAGAGACCATTTCTAATCAAACGAGATCGATTATTGGGCCAATCTCCAGAACATTAAAAGCACTCTCTGCTAATCAGGTCGATGCAGAATTTTTAAGCAAGATTGAAAAAGATTTTGATATTGCAGGCATTACCGAGGTTTTAGAACAATTTAAAGATTTCTATTCATATGTTGAAAAACAAAAAATGCAATTAATGAATGATGTTGATTCACTAGAGGGCATTTTGATGGATGAAATAAAAAATAACGACGATGGGTGTCGCGCGATGTCGGATCAGGTCCAATTGGCAAAAACAATTGAAAATCATTTCGCGGCAACTCGAAATTCACTTATTAAGGGATTCGAAGTTCGATATGGACTAGAGGATATGATGAATGAATGTTTAGATCATTTATCACAAATTATCCATACTGAGGAATCTATTCTCATTTCGTGTGAAAAGAACGCTGATACCATTCATGATGGAGCAAAAGCTTTTCAGAACGTCACAGCGATACGAGAAAACTTTAAAACATTTAAAGGCCAAATCGAAGATACACGAATCAAAATAGCACAGGCATTAGAACAAAGTATTATTTTTCTTAAGCGGGAAAATATAAATGAAAGGGCCGAACGAGGCCTGGGTAAGATTAAAACTGAAATCAAAAATCTAGAGAATGAATTACATCAATTAGGTAAATTATCTCGCAATCTCGATGTCGGTTTGTCTAAGGTTCAGCTTATCTTGGATGCTGTTGATCGCCCTGATTTTGATAATGTTAAAAAAGGATTGCTTCATCATAAAGAATTTTTTGAGTATTGCCAGGGGCAGGTCAAGGAATTGAATAATCATGGAGAGCAAAATGAGAATGAAATTATTTATGGCCTAAAGACCATGGTCACAGATTTTAAGCAGCTCAATACAGGAATAGGGAAATCGCTTGAAGATGGCCAAATCCGCTTTAAAGATTTTACACAGAGGTCACATCCATCTTCTGATTTTATAGATGATTTCGATAATGAAGTATTACCTATTCCTACGACCAATGAAACTCAGATTAATGAGGGAACGGCCTTATTATCTTAGGGCTAGCGTTGAATGGTTGGTGCTAAGAAGATAATAATGGCAATTAAGGTCAGGATAACAAGGTCAATGCGTTTTATTTTTGAGGACTTGATCATGACATTCTCCCTTTTGCCATGGCTTTTAACATAAATCCCTATTTTTAGAAAGTCTCCTGCTTAAATAATGGCCCCTGACTAAGAGCAAGGAGACCGAAAATGCTCCAATAGACTCGATCACCAATCCCTCCTAATGAAAAATGTTGATGATAAATAAGAAACACAGGTAAATGGGCGACTAAAAAGATAGTACTCGTCAATTGATGAGGTTCTTTTTTGATTAAGGATTTTATAGTGACAAGAATCATCATAAGATAGGCGATCAATGAAAAACAGAGGAGTGGCCGGCCTCCGATAACGGCGGCAGATACAAAAAAGTTATGTGGATCCTTATAAGAATTGTAATGCGATAATTCCACCCCATCAGTGTTCATAAATTTAAACATGAGGCCTTTTCCAATCCATGGATTTTCTTTAAAATAACTCCATCCGCGAGTAATTTCCTTAATTCGCTCAGAGACTCCATCTTGGGCCGGTCGGTCTCCCAATTGTCGTTGACCTGTGGCCACTTCAACCATCACCTTCCCCGCCATAGGACCAAGGGTAAAAAGACCAAGTATCAGGAGAAAACTAAAGGCGAAGCGAAATAGTTTAATCGCCTTAATCCTGCTTTCTAATTTCCACACACCAATACAGGTGGCGATACAGATCGTAATAATAGCTGCCTTTGTGGCCGTCATAAAAACAACAAGACCAATGAGTGTCCATAAAATAATGAGGACAATTTTCTTTTTCCACTTAATGGACTGGTCATCAAATATTTGGGGAAAAAGACCAATAAAAGCAAATGTCGATGCTGAGACCATATGCGGAATATGCTTAAATAGCCCTATAAACCTCCCGCCACGATACATATTAGAACCAAAAATCGGAAATAAAACGATGGAAAGAATCACCAAGGTGCCACAACTAATGGTGAGGTGGCGCCAAAATAATTTTGGGCCCAAGATTCCTGGAATGAAAAGACCGTAAATGATGATGAGCAGTAGGCCCATTCCTAATCCTGCCATCTGCATCATAAAGGGTTGATCGATATGAACCAGAGTGATTTGTAAAAAGGTTTGTAGAGAAAGGAGCGCCATGAGAAAAAAAATAAAGGAGCGATAATAGGGACTGAAATGACCTGTATTGCGGGAGTGCAACCAAACATGAAAAAGTAGGGGAAAGGCCAACCCTTGGGCGGCAAAATTAATATAGGGATGAATCCCGTATTGAAAAATAAAAGGAGACAGGTCGCTCGGAATGATTTTCAAGACTTTAAAAGAAATCTTAGAAAAAGGAATTAAATAAACCAGAAAAAGACAGACCCAGAGGGCCCATTTTTCTAAATTTAAAATGATATCAAAACGCTGATGAATGGGTTTTTTAGGGGGATCGGTGACCATCATATGCGATCATCGATGGCCAAGGCGGTGAGTACTGAGGTCAAAAGTACAGAGCCGATGGTGACAAAGCGCCACGTATCCGAGCTAATAAAAGGCCTTTTCTTTTTAAGTAATATAATATCATGGGGTTTCAGAGTGTAGGGAGAAGGGTCACCAGTTTCTAAGGAGTCAACAAAGTTATAGGTGTTATGGCGTTTATAAGTTTCTTGATCATTGGTAATGATAACCTCTTGCAAATTTGCATTGGGAGTTGGCCCGCCAGCGAGAGAGAGAAGGGTTGCGAGGGTTAAGTTTTTGGGGATATGGTAAAGGCCGGCCTTTGTAACTGCCCCTAACAGGCGCACTGCAATAAGCTCCTGATCTTTAAAGTTTTGAAACTTATATTCACTGGGCCTTAAAAGCTCGAAATCAGAATCTTGTCGACCTTGGGCATGAATTTGACCTAGCGGATTGCATAATAATAGAAAAATAATAAGAAAAGAGTTCAAGTATTTGACTAAATTCATGATAAGCTCCCTCCAGCAAAAATAGACTTCAGGCATGACAATTTTTATCAAGGACTCAAAACAGAAAATAGAAGATTAGGACAATTCCAACAAAAGAGAAAGCCGTGAATGATAATTCTTCTCATTTAACAGACTTTTCCATGCGCCAGGCATTGGACGTTTATTGGCAAAAACGCAAAATTCTTCTCGTGTTGGCCTTAACTTTTATTATTTTGGCCCTTATCAAGCTCAAACTTTTCCCTCAATTTCCCGCTCGTGGGATTTTATTATTAAAAGATTTCCGTAATAGCCAAATTCAATCATTCGTCCGCACGATGGCCGGTCAGGCCCCCTACCGCGATCTACCCAAAGGCTATGATCGCGTTAATTTGGCCGCCAATTATTTACAAACCTACGCTTTTGCTCAAAAACTTTCCACCTTTATTTTAAAAAATAAAAACCAGGCCAATAGAGAAATCGGTCTTTATCTTCAACGTCATTTTACTGGCAGCAGAGAGGCATTTCTACCTGCTCATTTACAGCAGGCCATTCGTTATATCCCAGGCCATGGTGGCCAATTAACGATTTTGGCAAAAAGCCGTAATCGGGAATGGTCACTCTATCTTGTCAATGAGGCGCTCAGATTTGCGCGTCAAGATTTGATTGAAAGGGAATTGATCGATTTCAATAAGGCCGAAGAGTTCTTCACGTTTGAGGTCGAAAATCTAAGAAATCGCCTGGCCGGTATGCAAGCGGAACAAGTTGAAAAAATTAAAAATGGTGATAGTCAATTAACACCTGAATACTCTCGGTATCAATCAGATCTCATTGATGAGTTGGAAAAAGAAGTGGCCCGCCTTAGATTATCTCGCTCAGAAAACCTTACACAAATCGAGAATTTGCGCCAGCAAATGAAGGGCCAGAATAATGATAATCTTAAATTGCAAAAATTTGGGCCTCTTAACCAAATGAGGCGTTATGAAAATATTTATAAAGATCTGGGTATTACCCTTAGAACGAAATTGAAATACCTCAAACGAATTAAAGGAAAGAGTTACCAAAGCTTACCTGATGCTCATGCTTTGAAAAATTTAAGTGCACAATATGATTTTGAATATCGGACTTATGAAAATTTACGTGAGTCCCTGGCAAAGATTGGTCTCTATAAAACCGCTATCCCCAATCAAGTTGAAGTGTTTGAGAGGGAGAGACTTGCTCGGGTGCATCAATCACCGGGAGTGACGATAACCCTTATTGCCGCTTTTTTTGTCTCTCAAATCTTAGGATTTACAGGTATATACATTGGAGAGCTCTTCACTTAAAGGAGGATAATATTGATTTTGATTCTTTTTTGGAATTAGACCAATAATTCTCGCAGGCAATGATCGACATGATTGTTTAATTCATTCTTATCCCCAACATTTTCTAGAATAAAATTGGCCTTTTTCTTTTTTTCTTCTATGCTCATTTGCTGCCCGATAATTTTTTCTGCCAGGCCCTTATCAATACCATCCCTTGCTATTAAACGCTCTATTTGCAGTTCAAGTGGAGCGTAAACACAAATGCTAATATCAACGAGAGGATCTAAGTTTTTTTCAAAGAGTAAGGGAACATCATAAATACAAAAATCGCAGGGATTAAAAGTGGCCAGGGCCTGGTTAAAAAACTCTGGCATTCTTTGATAAAGAAAGGCTTCAAGAGAAGAGAGGAGTTCGGGGCGGGTAAATGCCTGCTCTCTTAAGAGCGTAAATTGGATTTTTCCATCTTGTAAGAAGTTAGGGTTTAGTGAGTTGACAAATTCTTTGGCCTCTTCGGTGTGATAGATTTTCTTCACTAATTGGTCGGCATCAATCACAGCATAACCCTTTTCTAAAAGGATTTTGGCGACTGTCGACTTTCCCGTGGCTATGCCACCAGTTAGGCCAATGATCGGAATATTTATATGATGAAGCCGATTTTTCGTGGAGAGACGAATATATTTATTTTTGAGAGGCATTCTCTCTCCGTTTGGCCATGTTCCAATATTCATCCATTTGTTTTTGATTCATTTCTTTAATATCTTTTTGCTCACTTTTGATAAGTTCTTCCATGGAGCGGAAGCGGCGTAGAAATTTTTTATTGGCGAGGCGTAGAGTCTCCTCGGGGTCCATATCAAGGTGCCGTGCCAATTGAGCAATGGAAAAAAGAAAATCACCCATCTCTTCTTGAATTTTAGCGGAGTTTCTCCGCGCCTGAGGCGCCAGCTCTTCTTTTAATTCCTGCCACTCTTCTTCGACTTTATACATGACTTGTGAATGGTCATCCCAATCAAAGCGAATTTTTTGTGTCTTCTCACCAATTTTAAAAGCACTATGGAGTGAAGGGCAGCGTAGAATGCTATCTTCGATTAAGGTTTCGCTTTGGGGGCCCTCATTTTTCTCCTCTTCCTTGATTTTTTCCCAATTTTCACGCACGTCTTCTGCACTTAAGGTCTCATTATTATCCTCAAAAACGTGAGGATGGCGGCGGATAAGTTTGGTGGCCAATTTTTGAGCGACTGAGTCCACCGTAAAATGGTCTTTTTCACTTGCCAATTGTGAGTGGAGAATGACTTGGAGGAGGACATCGCCAATTTCTTCTTCCATATGGGCGGTATCATTTTTTTCGACAGCATCGACAAATTCGTAAGTTTCTTCAATGATGTAGCGCAAAAGACTGGAATGGGTTTGTTTTAGGTCCCAGGGACATCCATTTTCTGGGTCTCGCAGTTTGGCGACCACATCGATTAATTGTTCAAGGCCTGGGTAATTCATTTTTTACTCCCGTTATTGGATTTGGTATCATTGTAGCTTCATTAAAGGACTTTGAATATGACGATGGGCACCATTAAAACAGAATTAATCGAACTGGATCTGATTCATTCAGATTTGGCAGAAAGTGATAAACAATCTTATCAGGTTATGTTCCAATCGGCATTGGAAGTTCTTGAACCTTTCCTTCTAACATATGAAGGTCTGAAATGGTCGGCGCTGTCCATCGGAGTCGTTTCTCTTACAGTGACTCTCTGTGATGATGAGAAAATGACAGAGTTAAATCGTGATTACCGCGGCAAAGATCAAACCACAGATGTTTTGTCTTTTCCCGTACACGACTCTTTGCGGCTTGGTCAAAGAGAGGAGTCCCCAGTTGAATTGAGAGAGTTGAACTTGGGTGATATTATTATTTCCAAAGAAGTGGCCATCAAGCAGGCCGAGGAATTTAAGATTTCCTATCATCAGGAAGTGCTACAATTATTTATTCATGGTATTCTGCACCTGATCGGCTTTGACCACGAAATCTCACAAGAAGAGGAAAATTTAATGTTCCGTCTTGAAGATCAGATCGTGGGAAATATATTGCAGAAAGTAGGAGAGGTTAATGGATCAATCCCTTAAGATTAAATTGGATGAGTGTCGTTCAGGCCTAAAAGGCCATGATGTAAAATTAGAGATGCTCAGGAGGTCACTTTGACATTGACCGTAAGAAAGCTCGCCTTAGTGAGATCAGTGATCTAGAGGCGCTAGAAGGGTTTTGGGAAGATAATGACCATGCCACTAAAGTACAAAAGGAAAAAGGTCTTTTACAGGACATTATCTCTGTTTATAGCGAGCTAAAAAGTCTTTATGATGAATTTGATATTCTCTATGAATACGCTGAAGAGGATGAAGACTCCGCGCAAGAAGCGCTCGATGTTTTTGAAAAATTTAATAATGCCTTTTTAAGGGCCGAGCAAAAAGTCCTCCTTTCTGATGAAATGGATACCCATAACGCCATTATTTCGATTAATTCTGGCGCTGGTGGTACAGAGTCCTGTGATTGGGCCCATATGCTTTATCGGATGATAACGAGATGGGCAGAAAGAAAATCTTTTAAAACTCAAGTTCTCGATGTTCAGGCCGGGGATACTGCCGGTATTAAATCTGCGACTCTAATGATTGAAGGCCCTTATGCCTATGGGCTGGCAAAATCGGAGAGTGGGGTTCATCGCTTGGTACGCATTTCCCCCTTTGATTCTGCTGCTAGGCGCCACACCTCCTTTGCTTCTCTTTTTGTCTCTCCTGAAGTGGATGATGATATTGAAATTGAAATAGAGGATAAGGATTTGCGTATTGATGTTTTCCGCTCAGGTGGGGCGGGAGGCCAATCAGTTAACACCACGGACTCTGCTGTGCGAATCACCCATATCCCCTCAGGTGTCGTCGTCAATTGCCAAAATGAACGCTCTCAATTGCAAAACAAATTGCAGGCAATGAAAGTTCTGCGTTCACGGCTCTATGAAAAGGCAATGGAAGAGAGGCGCGCCCAGGAAAGTGAAACTGAGGCCAATAAAAAGAAAATTGAATGGGGAGCGCAGATTCGCTCCTATGTCCTTCATCCTTATAAGCTGGTGAAAGACCATCGCACCAATTGCGAAAGCTCTAATGCTGATCGTGTTCTCGACGGTGATTTAGACCCGTTTATGGATTCATTTCTACGTTGGGGTGTGGAGCAAGATATTAAGGATGATGAATAGACATGAAGTTTATTTCAGTATTTTTCCGGATTTTATTCCTTGAAGAGAAAGCGAGCAAGAAGTTTGCCGTGACGGTAACTTTGGGGCTGGCCTTTTCTATTGCTGTGATTTTGAGCACAATTGGTATTATGGATGGTTTTGGCCATGTCATGCGAGAAGGGTTGCGTAAGTCCACGGGAGATATTGTTCTTTATTGGGGAAAAGGTTTCTTTTCTTACAATAAAGTTTTACCTGTTTTAAAAGAACTCAAAGTTAATGCCATTTCTCCGCATATTCAAACTGAGGGCTTTATTGTCCATCATGAAACCTCCAAAGGGATCCTTCTTAAAGGGGTCCGGCCACAAGAGTTTTCGAAGGTGACGGGCCTTGCGCTATCTTTAGAACCAGAAGAAGCGGTTCTCGGTATGGGATTGGCGAAAACTCTTAAGGTCAAAAAAGGTGATGATATTGTCATTGCCTTGGCCGGAGGTAATCGCACGGTATCTGGGATGCCCTCCCTACAGCGCTTTAAGGTGCGCGGTGTAATCGATCATGGTATTTACGAAAAGAATATGCGTCTGGTTTACGTCAATTTGGATGAACTGCAATCAGGCATTCATAGTGAGGGAAAGATTAATGTGGTGTCTCTCAATATTCCTGAAGAACGCTTAAAGGTTTTTCGCAAAGGCAACCGCCAATTGGCCATAGATGATTTTATTTTTGATATGGAGGAGCGCCTGCAATTTGAATATATCGTCAAACCATTTTGGCGCGATTTTCAAGACCTCTTTGAGGCAGTGGAAGATCAAAAAAAATATATCGGCATAATTTTGCAATTAATCGTGGTTATTTCCATTTTTAATGTTTTAGCGTTTGTCTCGTTCTTTAATGAAAAACGGGCGCGGGAAATATTCCTATTTAAGGCGATGGGGATGAATCAAAAGCAACTTAACCGTATTTGGTTTCTTTTTATGATGGGGATTTGGGCCTTATCCTGCCTTTTATCCATAGGGCTGGTTTTTGTTTTTAATTTAGGGCTGAAGTACTTACCTTTATTTGAACTGCCCGGGGAGGTTTATGGGCTCTCCCGCTTACAAATTCACATTGATCTTCTAGATTATGGGCTGGTTTTTGGTGTGGCCTTGGCCTGGATTATCCTATTATCACTGATTGTTCTTTACCGCTTGCGAGTAAGACCTATTTTATACGGACTGAGAAAGGAGTTTACCTAATGGCCTTTATTGAGATTGAGAATATCACCCGTTATTTTGGTAAAGTGCATGCTCTTAATGGAGTTAATTTAAATTTACAGAGAGGTCAGCAATATGCGATCCAAGGCTCTTCTGGTTGTGGTAAATCCACCTTATTATACCTTCTTGGTGGCCTGGATCATCCGACCAGTGGCACGATTACCGTAGATAATAAGGTTTTAGGGGAAATGAGTGATGACGAGTTGGCGGCCTATCGCAACCAATCGATTGGTTTTGTTTTTCAATTTCACTTTCTTTTGCCTTCGATGAATTGTTTGGACAATATTTTATTACCCGCCAAAATATCAGGAACGTCGACTAAGTTGGTCAAAGAAAAATGCCTACATTTTGCTCAGGTTTTGGGGGTGACTCACGTTCTTAAAAAGTTTCCCTTTGAATTATCAGGTGGCGAGCAGCAACGAGTTAATTTAATCCGTGCCCTTTCAATGGGGCCAGAAATTCTTTTATGTGATGAGCCAACAGGGAATCTGGATTCTGAAAATGGTCAAATTGTAACTCAATTATTAAAGGATATGGCCGTCCAATTAGGCTCGACCTTGGTGGTTGTCACTCATGATAAACAAGTTGCGTCACAATTCCCTCATCAGGTATTTATGCGCGACGGTGTTATTGTTAATTGATGTTCTTTTCATAAAAATCACAAAATGTTTTTGTAAGTTCGTATGGAAATTGTTAACTTTTTCTATCTCATATTGAGATGATGGGAACAGTCTTTAATGCTGACTGCGTCATCAGATGGAACTCTTAATGGGAGTAAGGGATATTTTGAAAGGATTCTGCCGTTTATTATTTATATTTTTCATTTCAATATCGGCCCTATGGGCCATTGAAGACTTAGGGCCAGCTAAAGATCTCTTTCGTGTTGATGATATCAAGATTGAAGGACTCAAAAAGGTTGAGTCTGAAGCGGTCTTAGAAAAGGTCCACGTCAAAAAAGGGAATATCCTTGATAATTACCTTCTCCGCAAAGACATCGTCCGCATTTATACCTTAAAATATTTTGAATTTGTTGAAGCTCATAAAAAAGTTATCGATGGCAAGAATACACTGATCTTTAAAGTTAAAGAAAAGCCTCTTATTTCAAAAATTTCTTTTGAAGGCCTTAATGAGATGGATAAGGATGATCTAACCACTCATATTCAGTCTAAAGAATTCTCCATCCTCGATATTAATACCATTAAATCTGACCTCAAGGCCTTGCAAAAGCAATATGAGGAAAAGGGATTTTATCTGGCCCGCATTAATTATGAAATTCGCGAACGGAAAGAAGATGATAATGTGGAGCTGGTATTCAACGTTCAAGAATTTGAAAAGGTAAAAGTTAAGCGCATTACCTTTTTAGGAAACTCTGCTTTTAAAGATCCTGAGTTAAAGGCCATTATGCAAACCCGGGAGGAGGGCGTTTTTTCCTTCATGAGTGGTTCAGGTAACTTTAAGGAATTCAATTTTCAAAATGACGTCGAATTACTGAAGTATTTTTACCAAACCAAAGGTTACCTTCAGGTTAATATTGGTTCCCCAGAGATTACTATTTCTGAGGATCGTAAATGGGTTTTCATCACGATGAAAGTGAATGAAGGACCACTTTTTAAGGTTAATTCGATCTCTTTTCAGGGTGAGCTTCTTTTCTCAGATGAAGAGTTGTTGAAAAAGGTTAAACTTAAGACCGGTGAAAATTATTCTGAGGCCCTCTTGCGGCAGGATATTCAAGGCCTAACAGAAATGTATCAAGATGAAGGTTACGCGTTTGCTAACGTTCTTCGTACCCTGGTTCCGGTACCTGGTGAAAACAAAGTTGATGTGGAATTCTCTTTTGAAAAAGGGAAGATTGCTTATTTTGGTGCCATTACAGTTAAGGGTAATACTAAAACACGTGATAAGGTCGTTCGTCGCGAGTTATTGATCCGTGAGGGCGTGAAATTCTCTGGGTCATCTCTACGTCGTTCAAAAGAAAATGTGAATCGCCTGGGATTTTTTGAGCCCAATAGTGTTATCTTCAATACTGTCTCGCCTCCCGGTCGAGACGATGTCCTAGATGTGGAAATTACGGTTAAAGAGAGAAATACTGGACAGATTTCTCTAGGAGCTGGATTCTCGACCGCTTCAGGTTTCTTTTTACAAGGTTCAATCTCTCAGAATAACTTTATGGGACTTGGTCAAAATCTTAGTTTCTCTGTTTCTTGGGCGGATGATAATAAAAACTTTAACTTAGGTTTTACAGAGCCGTATTTTCTCGACACAAAGTGGACTGCTGGTGGGGATGTTTTTTATCAACGTAACGAAAGTAGTGAATCATTTAGCTTTTTAAAGAAAGGTTTTGATGCTCGTATTGGTTATCCAATCTTTGATTATACCCGCCTTTTTCTGACCTATAAATTAGAAGAAACAGAGATTAAAACAGCGGATGACCCGACAATTATCGAAGCAGTAGAAAATGGTATTTCCTCCTCCGTTCGCTCCTCTATTGTTTATGACAAGCGAGATAATAAGTTTGAGCCATCAAAAGGCTTCTACCTTAATTATGCTATTGAATACTCAGGCCTTGGCTTTGATAAGAAATGGTTAAAGAATGAGTTTGATGGCCGTTTTTATCACCGTGTTTATGGCGACCTTGTTTTCCGTGCTCGACTCCATGCTGCGAAATTAGAGCGTATCGATGGCCAGGCCATTCCACGAGCTGAAAAATTCTCCCTTGGTGGAGCGAGAAACCTTAGAGGTTTCGCTTATGAAGCGATCGGACCTAAACAGACTTTTGATATCAATGGCAAGCAGCAGACTTTTAATATGCGAGGTCTTTTTAATGCTTACACCACATTTGAGCTAGAGCACCCGTTGGCAAAAGAAGCCGGACTTAAATGGGTACTTTTTGTCGATGCAGGTGACGCAGGCGATTATAAAAAATTCAAGCTTCATAAGGATTATGGCTTTGGATTCCGTTGGTTTTCCCCGATTGGAGTTCTCAGGTTTGAATTTGGTTACCCAATTGGTGAAGGTAACGGTAGTCAATTTATTTTCGATATAGGACAATTATTCTAGAAACATAAATAGAGGTGTATATGAAAAAACAAGGAATGGTTTTAATTAGTATGGCATTAGCATTTATTTTAAGTGCCAATACCTTTGCCGCAGGAATTGCAACAGTCGATATTCAAAAGATTCTTTTGACTGTTAATCAAGGAAAAAAAGTTCGTGAAAAACTTAAAAAGAAGTTTGATGAAAAGCAAAAGATCCTAAAGAACGAAGAGGCGGCGATTCGCAAATTACAAGAAAGTTTCAAAAAGCAAAGTCTTGTGATGAATGATAAGGCCAAGCTTCAAAAAGAAAGAGAAATTCAAGAGAAAATTATAGGCCTTCAGCAAAAGTCTGTTACTTTTCAAAAAGAAATCCAAGAAATGGAACAAAAATTAAAAAAGCCAATTCTTGAAAAGATTAGAAGTGTCGTTGATGAAGTTTCTAAGTCTGGTGGATTTGATATGACTTTTGAACTTTCTACAGCTCCTATTTTTGTTAAGAAGTCTGCAAATATTACAGATAAGGTAATTGCTCTTTATAATAAAAAAAATAAGTAAATTAATTTAGCATAAAATAATAAAAGGGACCGGCCTGGTCCCTTTTTTTAAGGAGGTATTGCTTGAATGGTAAAGAATTAACCTCTCTCCTTTCTGATATCAAACCCCACACCCAATACTCAGATGATATTCAAATTGATGGTATTTGCGATTTAAAGCTTCTTAGGCCGCATCATATCCTATGCGTAAAATCTAAAAAGTTTGCGTTACTGTTAAAGGATCTTAAACCAGCGGATTGCCAGGATATCATTCTTATTCTGGGCAAAGACAACTGGTTGGATGAATCCCTTTATCAGCAATTTAAAGCGACTTTAATCTGCCCCTCTGTGGAAACTTTGATCTTTCGCTTATCAGATATATTTTATCATCGTAAAATGAGTGGTCGTAACCAAGTGGTTGATGGTCGCCAAATGGGAACTGCCGAGATTCACCCTTCCGCTCTTGTCGGGCAGGGCGCATTTATTGGGGAAAATGTTATCCTTGAAGAAAATGTGATGATTCATCCAGGAGCAAGTATAGGCGCCGGCGTCCGGATACAAGCAGGTAGTGAAATATTTTCCAATGTCACCATCTATCCCGATGTCCAGATTGGTAAAAATGTGCGTATTCATGCGGGCTCCGTCATTGGCGCGGATGGTTTTGGCTATGTTTTTGGAGATGGCGCCCATCAAAAGATTTGGCATATGGGCTCGGTCGTTTTGGAAGACAATGTCGAAATTGGGGCCAATTCGTGTGTCGATGGAGGAACTTTTTCTCCAACCAGAATTGGCGCTGGAACAAAACTAGATAATCATGTGCAAATTGGCCATAATTGCCAATTGGGCCTAGGGGTCATTATATGTGGCCATGTTGCCATAGGTGGTAGTTCAACGATTGGTGATTTTACTGTCTTTGGCGGCAAGTCGGGGATGGGAGATAATATGACGCTCGGCCCTGCTTGCCAGGTTGCAGGTGGATCATTAGTGAATTGTGATTGGCCGGCCAAAACAGTTTTGGGTGGTCACCCTGCACGACCATTAAAAGAATGGATGAAGGGAGTGGCCTTTGTTCGCCGTGAATCGTTAAAAAAGAAGTTGAGCTAAGCTGATTGAAGGAGCTGTTTATGTATTTCTCTAATGAAGATGTAAAAAAAATGTTACCTCATAGGGACCCCTTTTTATTTATTGATGAAGTTATCTCCGTTAGTTTAAACGGGAAAGATTTGATTACCGGGGAAACAATTGGAGCTAAAGAGATTGTGGGTGGTGAAGTTATCGCTCGTTATGTGACCAAAGAGGATCATCCCATTTTTGAAGGGCATTTTCCAGGTAACCCCATTTTACCAGGTGTTGTTCAAGTGGAAATGATGGCCCAGGCATCCAGCTTTATTTTGGCCGGCGTTTATGGCGATTGCTTTGATCGCGATATGGATGTGGCCTTATTAAGTGTCTCAAGTGCTAAATTTAGAAAACCCATTGTTCCAGGAATGGAATTAGAAATTAAGGCCATTTGTACTAAAGTGCGTGGGACCTTTATGAGTCATGATTGTGAAATCTTTCATAAGGGTGAACTGATGAGCCAGGCCTCAGTTATGGCCACCGTAAAGTTTGAATAGGAGAATCGTATGAGTGTCGAAATTCACCCCACAGCTGTCGTTTCAGAGAAAGCGCAATTGGGTGAGAATGTTAAAGTGGGGGCCTTTTCCCTAATCGGTGATGATGTTCAATTAGGAGACAATTGTATTGTTCACTCCCATGTTGTACTCGACGGCATTATCGAGGCCAAAAATAATAATATCTTTTTTCAGTTTGGCTCTATCGGAGCTCCTCCTCAGGATCTAACTTATAAAAACGAGCCTACCAAAGTGATTATTGGCTCTAATAATGTATTTAGAGAGTATGTATCCGTTCATAGAGGAACTCTAAAGGAAAAAGGGGAAACGATTATTGGCGATAATAATTTATTAATGGCCTATGTTCATTTGGGCCATGACGTGCAATTAGGTTCTCATTGTGTACTCGTTAATTCCGTTAATGTCGCTGGCCATGTTCGTATTGGCGATCGCGTGATTATTAGTGGTGGTACAAACGTCTCTCAATTTATTTCAATGGGAAGAGGGAGCTATATTGGTGGCGCCTCTGCGATTGACCGTGATATTCCCGAATTCTGTACGGCCTACGGAAATAGAGTCAGGTTAAAAGGAATTAATATTATAGGCCTGCGCCGTCAGGGATTCTCTAAGTCCGTGATCTCAGAAGTCGTGGACTTTTATCGGACCATGGAATCATCGGCCCTTTCTCCACGCGCGTTTATCGAGCATGAAGAATTGATGACCGATTTTAAAAATAATGATGTCATAAATATGATGGTCAATACCATTCGCAATAGTGAAGTTGGTATTGCTCCATTTATGTCTTAATTGAGGTTGAGTTTTGAGTCAGAAAGTTAAAGTTGCCGTTATTGGCTGTGGTCATTTGGGAAAATGGCATGTTGATAAGGCCTATCATCATGATAATTGTGAATTAATTGCAGTTGTTGATCCACATTTTCATTCACAGGCAATGGTTAAAGAGAAGTACCCAGAGGTCGAGGTTTTCCATACTCTGGAGGAATGCATAGACAATATTGATGCTGCTATAATTGCCACTCCTACATCCTTTCACTTTGCTATTTGTGAACAATTATTGGCGGCGGGCAAGCATATCTTTTGCGAAAAGCCCATGACTCAAACTGGAGCAGAGGCCCAATCCCTTTTAAAGAAGGCCTTGGAAAATAATTTAGTTTTTCAGGTGGGTCACTCTGAGCGTTGCCATAATATTTGGTCCCAGAAAAAAGATTGGTCCACTTATTTAGAAAAAGATTGTCTGGTTCAAATTCGCAGAATAGCCGCCTTTAAAGGGCGTGCGACTGATGTTGGCGTCGTTCGGGATTTAATGATCCATGACGTCGACATTTTATTACAGCTTTTTGGCGAGGTTCCCTTAAAAGTAGAGGCCAAAGGACTTAAAGTCATGACTTCGGCCTGGGATCATGTGGAAGCTTGTCTTGAATTTTCTCATAATCGTCGTGCTTTTATTACAGCATCTCGCAGTCACGCCTATGAAAAAAGAGATGTCGAGATATGTTCGAAGGCCGGCACCATTGCAATTGATTTAATGAATACTTCTTTTTATCAATCTGACAAAACAGGTAAAGTGATCTCAGGGCAATATGAGAAGAGAGACCACCTTTTGGTTGAGCAGGATGAATTTTATCGCTGTATTTTAACGGGGGAAAAACCTCAAGTCGATGCTCAGGTTGGAACTGAAGTGGTTCTCATTTTGGATCAAATCCTAAAGGCCCTTGGGTAAAATGATATGAGCAATAAGAGCACTTCAATTTCTAATAATCTTTTGATCATGGCCGGTGAAAAATCTGGTGAAGAGCATTGTATGAGCTTTTTTCGTGAGTTAAAAGCGGGGCTTCCTGATTTTAAGTTTTGGGGCGTTGGTGGTGACGAATTAAAAAATGAAGGAATGGAATTAATTGAGCACCTTAAAAACTTCTCAAGCTGGGGAGTGAGTGAGGTGATTGGTAAAATTCCTTTTTATATCAATAAAAGAAAAGAAATATTGGCCGAGGTTGAGAAAAGACAAACGAAATACGCTCTATTGATTGATTTTCAAACATTCAATCTATCCTTGGCCCCTAAATTAACAGAAAAAGGGGTGAAGGTATTTTATCTAGTGGCCCCACAGGCCTGGGCGTGGAAAGAGTGGCGCACAAGGCCACTCTCTAAAAATGTCGATACTCTTTTCACCATAATTCCCTTTGAAAAAAAATGGTTTATGGACAGAGGTGTCCGTCAGGCATTAAGCGTTCCCCATCCTTTAAAACTTAAGTGGGGGAGCTCTCTCAATAAAAGAGCTCTCGGTTTAGAACATAAGCCTTTCATACAATTAGAAAAAGAAGTCCATTTATTAGTTCTACCTGGAAGCCGGCGCTTTGAAATAAGTGAATTATTACCGGTTTTCATGCGTACAATTCAATCTCTAAAAAAAGAATTTAATATTAAAGTTGGCCTGGTCCAAAGTTCAAATATTGATGAGTCTATTTTTTCATCTTATCAAGAAATGATCGATTCAAACTTTTCAAATGATCAATTAGAGGATGCCTTGGAATGGGCCCATGTCTCCTTCGCTGCGAGTGGTACTGTGACGTTGGCCTTAGGATTGTTTCAAATCCCAACAATTGTTGCCTACCGTAGTTCACTCCTTAATCAATTTATTTTTGAAACTTTTGTTAATTATCAAGGTCCCATTTCTCTGACTAATATCATTCATGAAGACGATGTTTTTCCCGAATTTATTCAGGACCGTTGTTCTGAGTATAATCTTGAAATGGCGATGCGCCGTTGGTTAGAAGACCGTGATCAATATGAGAAAACCCTGGGCCAATTGGTCAGCACCAATGATTTATTAACAGGTGAGATCACAGACTTGGGACTCTATTTGGCCGAGCAGATAGGTGATGGAAAATGTTAAGAGGTCTATTAAATATTTTTTTATATCCTCTAAGCCTTATTTGGTCGTTCGTTTATCAAATTCGTCGGTTTGCCTATAATTATGGCTTTTTTAAGCAACATAAGTTTTATGTCCCAATTATTTCTGTCGGAAATATTACCTTTGGTGGTACGGGCAAGACACCTTTCACTCTTTGGTTATCTGAATTTGCGCAAACTTTTGATAAGAAAGTGCTTATTTTGATGAGGGGTTATAAAGGTAAACTTGAGCATGGACATGGTATCTTGGAGGCCAATAAAAAAATGGGACTTAATCCTATTAAATTTGGCGATGAGCCTATTTTATTGGCACGTCGTTTGAAAAATTGCTCTGTCGTAGTTGGTAAAAACCGTGCCTTGAATTTGGATTTTTATTTTGATCGCAGTCAACCCGACTTGGTAGTACTTGATGATGGCCATCAACATTTGGCGGTTCATCGACAAATGAATATCGTTCTTTTTGATGCACTTTTACCTCTAAATAGTTTAAAAGTGGCCCCCATGGGTTATTTAAGAGAAGGCCTTTCGGCCCTGAAAGACGCCGATATCATCATTTTAGGGCGTGCAGATATGGCCTCCAATTCAAACTTGATTGAATTGGAACGAACTATTGCTCCCTATTTGAAAAAAGGCGTCCCTATTATCCATATGGGCTACCGGCCTGTTAGTGTGAGAAATCAGAATTCGGAGATTCTCATGCCTATCGAAGGATTAAAGGGGAAAAAGGTTATTGCCCTCGCCGGAATAGCCTCCCCAAACTCTTTCTTTAAAATGCTCAATAACTTAGAAGCGAAGGTCATCAATACCTATACCTTTCCCGATCACTATGATTTTAAAATTAGGGACTTAAGTCCAATATTAGAGCTGGCGGAAAAAGAGGATGCCTTGATCGTAGCAACCGAAAAAGATATGGTTAAACTAAGGCGTTTAACTTCTTCCCCGCGGTTGAGCTTTGTGGAAATTGCAGTCGATTTTCCCAAGGATAGGGATGTATTGGAAAAGATGATCAGAGGTATTATTTGTTAAAACTTGCTCTAGGTTTATTGGTTCTTTTCACTTTCTCAACTTGTGCGACAAAAGAAGCAGTTCTTTTTGAGGAAAAAGAAGAGAAGTCCGACGCTATCCAAGTCTTTAAGATTAAAGATCGTAAAATTGAAGATATTTTATCTGGCAAAAAAACTCAATCCAAAAAGAAGAAACGGGTACGCGAGAAGAAACGCACTTTTTCTGCCACTCAGAAAAAATCTCCTGTTTCTGTGGTGGAAGAAAAAAAGCCGCTGACCGAGTCATCATTAAAGGTTGAGGAAGAAAAAAGTCTTTATCCTGTCGATTATCCTGAAGCTTATAAGGGTTATGATAAGAAGTCAGCGACCTTTTGGAAGGACTTTAATCCCATCATTATTGAAAATGAGAAGCATGTATTTGAATTGTCTTTTATGGGATTGCAGGCAGGTCATATTCAAATACGCGCACAAAAAAAACAATTGGAAGGCGGGAGCTTTGCTTATCATATGAAGGGACGCTTACAATCATCTAAGTATTATAGCTATATTTACGAACTAGATGATACTGTCGAAAGTTACTTAAATATCGATAATTTTATTCCTATTAAATATATCCTCAAGCAAAAAGAAAGTAATCAGGATGTAAATGATCTTCAGGTCTTTGATCAGGAACGCCTTAAAACTTTTGTTTGGTATAGAAGAATGAAAAAGGGAAAATTAAAACAATATGAAAAAGAAAAATTTATTCCTCGTTATTTTCAAGACTCTTTTTCGGCCCTTTTCTTTGTCAGAGGGCTCCCTTTAATCATTGGGGATACATTCGAGTTTCCTGTCGTGACTCGAGGGAAAATTTGGATTTTAAAAGGACGGGCCGACAAATTTGAAGAAATTAAAGTTCTTGGAAAATGGGTCAATGCCATAAAAGTTAAGGCGGAAACCCACTTCCCTGGGGTTCTTAAGAAAAAGGGAGATATCAGTTTTTGGTATTCAGCTGATTCCAATCATCGTCTCCTAAAATTTGAAGCGAAAGTAAAAATCGGCTCTATTCAAGGGGAGCTTGTTGAATATAACTCAGGTCGCTAAATGAGCCAGTATAAAATTCTCTTCGTTCATTTTGGAAATGAATGGAGAACGATTGAGCGCATTTTATTTTTCGATATTCGTATGGCCATTGAGTCTGGCCATGATGTTCAGCTTTATTGTTATCGTGACTCCGTCATGGATTTAATGACTAAAGACTTAAATATAGATAAATATTTTCACTGCGGTACTTTTAAAAGGACATTTGGAGGATTGGGTTTATCTTCCTCTCTTAAGCGATTAATGAATGATGGTAGTATTGACCTTGTTCATGTCTATCAATTTAGTGCTTTTTGGCCGGTTTCTGTTCGTTTGCAACGTAAAGAAAAACCAGGGCTTGTATTGTCTGTCTCTAACCCACTTGAGCATTATTATTTTCGTCCCTGGCATAAGATTTTGGGAAAAAGGCTCGATGCCTTAGCGCTATCACAGCAGCAGATTAAGGCCAATATTCGTCAGCGTTTTCCTATTCATCCGACTAAGATTGATGTGGTGGGCATGGGATTTGCTCCTGATAAAGATCAAAAAATGGCGCGCAAGGGAAAAGTTTTTGGAACCCTTATTAAGCGAGAGGCCCGGGATATTGAGGCCATTAGGCCCATTCTTCTGGCCTTCAAGCATATTTCTCTTTCTGAAAATATTCCCGAAGGTCTACAATTACACCTCTATTTGGAAAAACCTTGGAGTGAATCACTTTTATTGGATCCACTCTCTAAAGAACTTAACTCTTTAGAAATACAGAACTTTGTTGAGTTTAAAAGTATTGGGCCGGCGGAATTTTCGCATATTGATTCCAATATATGGATTGTTCTCCCCCAGGATGACCTCTTGCCAGACCATGGGGTCTGGATGCTTTTGCGGCAAGTTCCTCTTATCTTGCCGCGCTCATTGGCGATTCAATCTTTTATGAGTGAGTGGGGAAAAGTTGGGGAGACCTATAATCGCCATGACTCTCGTGAGTTGAGTGTTAAATACTTAAAAATATTAAATGATCTAGAAAAATACCAAGAGAATTTAAACCGCAAATCAAAAACTCTTTGGGAGACTTTTGGCGGCCGCAGCTATACCCAGAGGCTCAATGATATTTATGAAAAGGCCCTTCGTCGTCGTAAACGAGTTTTTTCCAAGTCCTAGCCTTAACTCTGTACAATAAGTTCGCTATGCGGTAATATCCGGCCCAAATAGTTTAAATGCTCGCAGTAGCGAGGTTTAGGCCCCCGTTTTACGGGGAAAATCAAATCTTGGTCATTTACTAGTCGAGTGACCAAAAGAGGTGTTATATGACTACAGAAACTAGCGTAAAGCAAAAATGGATGGACGGGTTTGAAGTTGTCTTCGGTGAAGATGTTGAAACTCAAGAAGTCACAGAGTTCTCAAAAATGTTGAAGGAGACTCGTGGCATGAACTTCCAAGAAGGTGAAGTGTATCAAGGTAATGTTGTTACCATTGGTCCTGATTACGTTCTCGTTGACATTGGGTATAAGCAAGAAGGTCTTGTTTCTACAAAAGAATTCCTTAATTATGATGGAACTCTAAAAATCAACCAAGGTGATAATATTGAAGTTTATCTTGATAAACTTGAATCTTCTCTTGGTAACCTTGTTCTTTCTAAGGACAAAGCTGAAATCTTAAAAGCTTGGGATAAAATTTCTGAAGCTTGCGAGAAAGGTACTCCACTCGAAGGAACAGTTGTCGCCAAAGTTAAAGGTGGCCTCTCTGTTGATATTGGTGTTAAGGCCTTCCTTCCAGGATCTCAGATTGATCTTCGTCCAACTCGTTTCCTTGATAAGTACATCGGTAAGAAGATGGAGTTCAAAGTTATCAAGTTTAATAAGAAAAGAGGAAACATCGTTCTTTCTCGCCGTGCCATCCTCCAAGAGGAAAGAGGCAAGTTAAGAAGCGAAATTCTTGAGCAAATTCAAGAAGGTATGATCGTAAAAGGTATTGTTAAAAACATCACTGATTACGGTGCATTTATTGACCTTGGCGGTATCGATGGCCTTCTTCATATCACTGATATGTCTTGGGGTCGTGTTAAGCATCCTTCTAATCTCCTTAATATGGGCGATGAAATTGAAGTTAAAATTCTTAAGTTTGATGTTGAAAAAGAAAGAGTTTCTCTTGGCCTTAAGCAGGTTCAACCCAATCCTTGGGAAGCTGCTCAAGAAAAATATCAAGCAGGAAATAAAGTTTCAGGTGAGATCGTATCTGTTAAAGATTACGGTGTATTTATCGAACTTGACGACGGTATCGAAGGCCTTATTCACGTAAGTGAAATGAGCTGGACAAATAAAATTAAGAACCCAACTAAGCACTTTAATGTTGGTGAGAAAGTTGAAGCTCAGGTTCTTGATGTGGATATCGAAAATAAGAGAATCTCTCTTGGTGTTAAGCAATTACAACCAAACCCTTGGGATGATCTTGTGAATAAGTACCCCATTGGCAAGAAAATTACCGGTAAAGTTAAGTCTCTAGTTGAATTTGGTGTATTTGTTGATCTTGGTGAAGACGTTGATGCTCTTATTCACGTTTCTGACCTTTCTTGGACTAAAAAGAACGTTAATGTTGCTGAAGCCTACACTGAAGGCCAAGAAATTGAAGCAATGGTTCTTTCTGTTGATAAAGAAAACCAAAAATTCTGCCTTGGAATTAAGCAACTTGCTGAAGATCCTTGGAAGAAAATTGAAGAAAGACTTCCTGTTGGCACAATTGTTGAGGCCGAAGTTGTTCGTGTTACCGATTTTGGTGCATTTGTAGAGCTTGAAACAGGCATTGAAGGCTTGATCCATATTTCTGAACTTTCTGAAGAAAGAGTTGAAAAACCTGAAGATGTTGTTAAAAAAGGCGACACTCCTAAGGCGATGGTTATTAGCTTAGACAAAGAAGCGAAGAAAATTGCTCTTTCCATGAAGTCTGCTGCTAATGCGGATATGGGTGGCGCTGCTTCTTCTGAAGTTAAAACAGCGACTTTAGGTGATAAGCTTAAAGGTTTTACTTTAGGACAAGATGAGTAATCATCACTAAAATTTTATTGAATACCAAAGGCCTCGATTTATTCGAGGCCTTTTTTGTATATGATACCGAGGGACTGGGGTAGGGTTTATAACGAGTGCAACAAATGCCTAAGCATCTGAGTGAGGGCCAGCGGTTCAAGAGCAAAATAGATCTATTTCTCTATCGTGGGCAATGCAATCACAACCCTTTTTTATGACCTATATTATTGATTAATGAGTGTTGGTCTGGAGCAATTATAAAGTAAAACTTGTTTTATTTTTCGTGCATCCTCTGAATTCATTTCAAGATTTTTCAAACACTTTTTTTTAATTTGATATTGTGACCGAGTTTGGCCAAGAAGAATGTTAGGAGCAACAGAAGAGCCTGAGACATAGTCTTGGGTTTTGATGATATAGTCTTTGACCACCTGGCAGGAGCAATGTGTGCTGTATGTTGATTCCGCGAAAGAGGGAATAGACTGTAAAATTAAAAGGGTGAATAATAATTCTTTCATAATTAACATCCTTTTTGAGTACATTCACGACTAAGTACTTGTTTTTTAATGAATCTGTATTCATCAATTTTTGCTTAATTAACGACAAGGTTATACATGAACAGGTTGCGCGTCGCAATACGCCTGGGACTCATTGAAAAGTTTACCTGAATTTGTTTTGTCGTGCCGGTGTCAGACGGTCTCTTAGTCGACTTTTTGAAAGCTCGCTATAGGCATATTCGCTCAATTAGGGCAAGTAATGTTCCCAATCCTGAAGCTCATAGGAATTAAGAAAAACGTTAAGTTGCTTAGTTCGCCTTAGCGTTTTAAAAAAGGTCCACATATTTTCACTAACGGTAACGATTTTTTTTTCTTGATTTATCGGTCCCGCCATTCGAAATGAATTAAACCCTCCAAGCGAGGTCGGAGTGAGATGAATTTTTCTCTTATAATCATTTTTTTTGATAAGGTATTTAAAAATATTATAATCACCAATGGCCAATTCGGCGCGATTAAGGGTGAGAAGAGTTAATTGGCGTTCACTAATTTTTTCACCTGAAATAACTAATAAGTTATGGCCATACTGCTCCAACTCATAATGAACTTTTATATTTTGGTATTTATGCCCTCGGCTTGGAATGGTTGATCGGTGAGAGGTGATATCACTGATAGAATATAGTGATTCCGCTTCTTCGGCATTGGGGCCTTCTGGGCGCGCAATACCAATAAAACTGACACCAAGAGAAGGGCCAAAGCTGAGAAGGTCAGGATCGAAACGTATCTCGTATTCTGGTAGGATAACATAATCGAGTTGGCCGGCCTTTAGCAGAAATGATAGGCGGCCAAAGGGGACAAAATGAAATTCGGCCTCAATTTTTTGCTCAGAAAAAAATAATTTTATAAGGTCGATGATATAGCCATTTTGGGGCGCTGTTTTACAAAAATAAGGGCAAAGATCTTCCACCCCAATTTTGACCACTCGTGCATTCATTGGTTTAACAAACAAAAGCAATAAGGTTATAGTCCATAAAAGACTTTTAAAATACTTCAACAAAATCATTCTTCCAGAGCTTATTATTAAGCCATACTTTTTGATATGATTTTGGAACCGATCCTTTCCAGCCTGGGTAAAATGAAATGGATTCTTTGGTCACTGGGAAAGTTGGAACTAATAATTTTCGGGGTATCTTTTTACCTTGAAGAAATTCGTACCCTAATCGCATGCTTTGGCGACCTATTTCTGCACAGAATTGGGCACTGTTGATAACTGTATTTTTTGATTGGGTAATGTTTTTAATGGAAAGAGGATCGCCATCAATGGTGGCGACTTTAATCTCATGACGACCTGCTTCTTGAATAACCTTCACAACCGCTAGTCCACCTCCATCATTAACAGTAAAAATGACATCGACACTTCCTTTTCGAGGGAAATGACGAATTATTTTTTTCCCGACAAGTTTACCAGCGAGGGGTTCTACCGCCTGATAATTAGCTATAACTTTATAGCTTTGTTTATTATCCTTGAGTGCTTGAAAAAATCCATTCACTCTCTCGATAGTCGAAGATACTTTGGGATAATCAACAAGAATAATACGAATCGGGTATGAGCTTTTGTATTGACTCGCTATATATTCACCATTGAGATAACCCGCTTGGAAATTATTGGAGGTGACATAGCCTTCAATTTTTCCTTCAACGACATATTGGTCATAAGCAATAACTGGTATTTTCTTTTTATTGGCGTAGAGTACTGAGGACGAAAGAGCGGCACTATCAGTAGGTTGAAGAATAATAAGGTCGACCTTTTTATCAACGGCCTCTTTCATTTGCTTGATTTGGTTTCTTATCCCATCGACCCCATCCCCGGCCACGTAATGGAGGAGCTTGATTTGATCAGGCCCCTTTTTATTGATATTTTTGGCCATTTCTTCAAGGCCAAACCTCATCGCCACTTGACCGCGAATTTCCATACTCCAATAGAGCGCTGCAACATTGTACGTTTTAGCAAAGGTATGGGGAAAAATAAAAAGAGCAGAAAGGATGGCAAGAAATTTATTTTTCATTGCACAATTCCCCCATGTTGAAGGTTACCCGCTACACAGTATAAAAATATCTCACTAGAATCAATGGCGATTTACATGAATGTTGGAAAAAGGGCTATTTATCTATAACGATTGAGTTGCCAATAAGATCATGAAGGGCACGCCTATCTTGGCGAAGTAAAATCATAAAATAACCAATTAACAGAATTATCGAGACTGTTTTACCAAGAGATTCTCTGAGAATGACTTCGTTCCAGGTAAGGAGTTCTCCACTATCGGCATTAACAACTTGTAGTCCCATGACTCTCTTTCCAATTGTTTGGCCACTTTTAGTGTAATAATAACCATAATAGAGGAGTCCAATAAGCAGACCAAGAGCAAAGGTAATGCTAATAATTAAAATCATCGGGAGCATCGTTTCAAAATTATGAGGAATTGCAATTAAATCGCTTTGGTTCGTTACCTGGTTGCTGATCATGGTCACAGGAAGGGAGAGAATTGAAATGATAATACTATCGATAATGGCGGCGATAAAGCGGTTAAGCCGTGAACCAGGAGCGGCCGTCACTTGAGTCTTTTTGAGTCCTTGCTGTTCCATTATAATTCCTTCGAGGGCCTTTTAAAACTATTGGGAATAATATCAATGCCAAAATGGCGACCTAGCTTTACAATCAGAGGAATAGTAAAAGGGGCCAAGGGAAGAACGGCCAAAGTTCCAAGGCCAATGGTTTTAAGAAAACTTTGAAATTGCTTATTGGCCAATTTCATTTCTTTCTTTGAGGCCTTGCCTTGTGAAAACTTCATATAGGTAATAATCATTTCTTTGGTTTCATCAGTTTCTTTGGCGAGGGCTTCCTTAACGATAAAAAGATCGCTTTTAATTCTGGCCTTTATTTTTTGAATGACGTTTTCTAAGAATTCCAAAGCTAGGAGTCCTTTAGGCAGCACCCATAATCGTGAGATTGAATTTCTTTTTCTAATGAGTCTTTAAGAGCTTGTCGGTCATGTGGCGCCATACCTAAAGAAATTCCTAGACTTTCGACCAGCCCTGGTTCACGAATAGCGACCTCGATTCCCATCTCTTCCATTTCCCGAGCGTAATCAAAGGCCCTATCACGCTGTGATAAGGAACACGTAAATAAGATTTGACCCTCGGAGTCAAGAACTTCAATTACATCTTGCATAGAGACTCCAGTTGACATTTATCATATCTATTTTTAGGTTCAATAGATCAATATTACAAGGACAATTCACGTGATTCAGATTGGACTCATCTCCCCGGAAAAGGCCTTCCGCCAGGCGTTTGAAATGGCCTCTAAGCATTTTCAAGTTGAAATCTACACCTTGGACAGTCAGGATGATGCGCTAGAGCTAATGAAGGATGTCGCCCCCCAGGTTCTCCTAATGGATCAATTATATTGGCTGCCTCTCTCGCTCAAGGATAAAGAGAGGTGGCAGGAAGTGATTGAAGGTACGCAGATTTCTGTGATTTATTGCGGTACGGAGGAAAAACCACCTTTTTTAAATTATTATTGGGAAAGGCCCATTAATCCATTAAATGCCATCAAAGAGTTAATGGAAAAGGGGCTTGTCCGATAAGTTCTATAAAGGAGCTTGTTATGGACAAGGAATGGTTATTTGTCGGAGTGGGAATTTCCCTGGTTCTTTTTATCGTAATGGGAACTCTCTATTTTCGAAGTGGTATTTTTGGCTAAATTTCTTTAGTCAATTCTTCCCGGATGGGGTCTTCTGGGCCCAAAATAAAGTTTTCAAGATGAAGTCCGTGGAAAATAAAATCGGGGACACGAACACGATAAAAAATACCCTTTTCGTGATTGGTGGTTTTAAGAATATTTGTTTTTGAGGCCACGGTCGAGTGGGCCGTTCCTTCGTCGTAGGGAATGAAGAGATCGTAATGGCCCTGTTTCTTTAAAAAATAATTAATAATATATTCTCTTAAATTTTTCATATCGCTGGGATCGAAGGAGGAAACCAGGAAACTATTGGGATGGGTTCTTTTGATAATTTTCCCTTTAATCGAATTCTTTAAAAGATCTTTTTTATTAAAAATAATAAATTGCTCTTTCTCGTTTACTCCCAGCTCCTCTAAAACTTTTTGGGTAACATCTAATTGCTTTTTATAATTGGGATCGGAGACATCACAGACAATAAGAAGGAGATCGGCTTCAAGTGCTGACTCTAATGTTGTTTTAAAGCCATCAATTAAGGCATTGGGTAAATTGGAAATAAAACCAACTGTATCGATGAGAATGACAGGGGGCTTGGTATCCGGAGTAAGCGTTCTAAAGGTTGAATCTAATGTGGCAAAGAGCTTATCTTCTTCCAAGATATCAACTTTACAAAGGCGATTCATGAGAGAGGATTTTCCCGCATTTGTATAGCCCACAAGGGCAACGGTAATGGCCTGGTTCTGCCTACGTTTCTTTTGTTGGTGGCGAGATTTTGCGATTAGTTTAAGTTCTTTTTTATAGAACTCAATTCGCTCGCGAATAATACGACGGTCAAGTTCAATTTGTTGTTCACCTTCGCCACCTTTAACTCCGACACCACCTCTTTGCCGCCCAAGATGGGACCAAAAACCACTGAGCCGTGGTAAGACGTATTGCAATCGAGCAATTTCAATTTGAATTTTTGCCTCTCGAGTGCGGGCGTGTTCGGCAAAGATTTCTAAAATGACATGAACGCGATCAACAACTGAGAGACCGGTTATTTTTTTGATATTGCGAATCTGGCTTGAGGTCAATTCAAAGTCGAAAACAAGCAAGGTGGCACCATCATCTTTGGCATCTTTTGCGATTTCTTTAAGTTTGCCTGTGCCCAAGATGGTTCCCGCATCAATGGTCTTGCGGTTTTGCACATGCTGATAGCCTGCCTGGACACCCAAGGTTCGCAATAATTCCCTTAATTCAGTTAGGGAGCGGTTGGTTTCCTCAGTTGTGGAATGTTCGGGAAAGCGAGGGCTCACGATTGAAATCAATGCGGCCTTTGCTTCTCTGGAAATGTGAAATTCATTATCAAGCATAATTTAATGGTACCAAGATATTATCAATAAGGCGAGTTGCCCCTAGTTGATAGGCCCCAGCGATTAAAACTGTTTTCGTTTGTGGCCTTATTGCTTCTAAATCCTCTGCGTCAAGAATTTCTAAGTATTCAAAGTGGGAGTCATTTTTTTTAATTTCTTGAATCCAAGCGGGCACTGCGTGAAAGATATCATCTTTTTTGGCCTTCTTAACTTTTTTCTCAAGGTCTTTGATCGCGTAGGAGAGTTTAAGGGCGGTTGTTCGTTCTTTTGGCCCTAGATATTGGTTGCGACTACTACGTGCTAGCCCATCCTCTTCTCTACTAATTGGCATCAGGATTATATCAACAGGTATTTCCAGGTCTAAAACCATTTTTTGAATGATTAAGGATTGTTGATAATCCTTTTGACCGAAATAGGCCCTCGTCGGTTTAGTGGTCGCAAATAATTTATAGACAACAGTTGTGACCCCATCAAAATGTCCTGGTCGCTTAGCGCCACATAACTGATCTTGAAAGGACTTAACCGAAATAATCGAATTGAATTGATTATGATAAAAATCGGCGGCGGATTCAGGAGCATAGATGATAAGGTCTTTATTATCATCCTTGAATTGCTCTAGGGCATGAATATCCGCTGCCAAGGTGCGTGGGTATCGCTCAAAATCTTCATTTGGCCCAAATTGTTTGGGGTTAACAAAAATAGAAACGATAGTAATATCATTATCCTTAAGAGATTGCTCAACTAGGCCTAAATGACCTGGATGCAGATTTCCCATGGTGGGAACAAATCCAATACTTTGATCCTTCACTCCTTGGCGCCAAACTTTAAAATCTTGTGTTTTTTGAAATAGAGTACTCATAGCTGGACCTCAGAGGCGATAACACCTGCCAATTCTCCTTTATTAAGCGCCATACTTTTATATTCACCCTTTTTATTTAAGAATAGGTAGTTGGCCTGATCTGTGCCAAAGCCTTGGGTCTCATTTTCATTTTCTTTAATGAGTCCATTATCAACTCTTGTACCGACCAAAAGATCGCAGGGCTTATTGCGCCATTTTGTCATTAATTGCTCTTCTGTGAGATCAGTTTCGGCGGCAAAGCCAATAATGATTTGATGATGTTTAAGCTTTAAAACAGAGGCCAAAATATCGGGAGCTGCTTCGATGGCAAGCGAGGATTTGATTTGGTTTTTTTTCATTTTTTGAGTGGAGCTCTTAAAACTAATATCACTGATCGCTGCTGGTGATAAATAAATATCACAATGAGGAAACTCTTGGAGAACCTCTTGATACATATCTTCTGTCGATACGACCCTGGTGAGTTTAAAGTGGGGGTGATTGATGAGATTATTTAATTCTGTGGTTGCATTTTTTCCCGCAATAACAGTGACTTGAAAACCCATTTTTAAATAATCTTTGGCCAGATAAAAGCCAGTCATTCCTGAAGAGGGGTTGGTGAGGTAGCGAACTGGATCAAGTGGCGCGATTGTGGCGCCAGTTGTAATGAGAATTCTTTTGTTTTTACGGGTGAGACTAGTGGACTCAATGAGCGCCACAATTTCTTCGATAGTAGGTAGTTTACCCTGGCCCTGCTCTTGGCAGGCCAACTTCCCAAAACTAGAGGGATGAATAAATAAATTAGGAAGTAGGGAAGTCAGTTTTTCTTCGTTCTCTTGAACCAGGGGGTTGGTCAGCATTTGAGTATTCATGGCCTTAAAGGCCAATATGGGTTTATACCTCTCAAATGCGAGAAAAAGGGAGGTCAATAAATTGGGAGACAGACCATGGGCCATAAGTCCCATGGTATTAGCCGTTAGGGGGCAAAGGACCAATTGATCTGCCCAGCGGGCCAATTGAATATGGCCAATTTCGTGCTCATTTCCCTGCCATTCTCTTTGATCACACCAAACATCGTCGGCCCCTAGATAGCGAAACATCTGAGCATGGACTAATGATTGCGCTTTTTGGGTCAGCACAACGCGCACTTGATGACCATTTTTGATCAAGCTTCTTAAGAGGTCGTAGGTTTTATAGGCGGCTATGGAGCCGCAAACTCCAAGGACAATTTTCATGCCGGCACTATGTCAAATTAGCTAAGATTGGTCATGACGCATTGGGCACTGAAATGTAGGGATTGGTGTAGAAGGTTGGGGCATGGAATAATGGGAGGCAATTCCAATTGTTGGCAATTATCCTGTAAATAGGGCAGGCCTCCCCCCGTTAAAATCACTTGAGTCACAGGATAGAGCTTTACTGCTCGTGAAATAAGGCCTTGTAAATAGAGTTGAGAGCCTTTGAGGCCAGCTTCAACAGTATTAGTGGGAAGTGGTGTGAGCTCAGATCCGGTTAATTCCTCTTTTTTGAGGTCGGGTAAAAGGCGGCCTCGTTTGAACACCGCCAAAAACTCATCTAGACCAGGAACGATAAAGCCACCGAGAAAACCTTTTTCGTGGGAAATAAAGTCTATTGTAAGGAAAGTCCCCAGATCAAGAATCATACTAATGCCGTGGTAATTTTTAAAAACTTGGTATGCTGGATAAAGACGGTCATCGCCTAGACTTTTGCCATAGGCGACAGGCATATCCAGAAATTGGCCCATGCGGAATTGCTCTCTTAAGGGAATTTCTTGGATCTCGCCTATTTCTTCTGGAGGGATACCAACCTCTGAAACCGCAAAGTAAAACTCTTCGGCATTATAATGAGTCAGGAAATCCGCTAAAGAGAGGATTTCCAATTGGTCCTTATTAAGAAGTCCAACATTAGTATGATTATTTCCAATATCAATGGATGCGATTTTCTTCTGTTTTATCATGGTTGAGGTATTGATTAATTAAATCTTTTTTTAGTTGGTATAAATCAGCAATAGGCTGACAAAACTTGGGTGGCATTTGGGGGCCCATTTTAAGTAAATCATTTGTTACTAAAACTTGGCCATCAGTCGCTTCGCCGGCACCAATGCCTATGGTAGGGATGTGCAGGGATTGAGTGATCTTTTCGGATAATTTTTTTTCAACACATTCAAGAACGAGAGCAAAAACTCCGGCCTGTTGTAATTTAAGAGCTTCTTTTAAAAGGCGATCTTGCTCCAGTTGATTTTTGCCATGGGTATAATAGCCCCCCAATTGATGGACAGATTGAGGAGTGAGTCCAATATGCCCCATGACCGGAACTCCATTTTCTGTGAGACGAGTAATCAGCTCACATTGATAATCAAAAGCACCTTCTAGCTTGATGGCCTCACAAGATGTTTTTTGAAAAAGTTTAATGGCATTTTTAATTCCGGTTTCAACACTACTATAGGTTCCAAAAGGGAGGTCTACGACCGTAAACTTGTCGGGCGCTCCTCTTTTGACAGCACTACCAAAAGTAATCATATCATTGAGAGTCACTTGAACAGTGGTTTCATATCCCAGGATAACATTACCGAGACTATCGCCGACTAATATAAGATCGAGTTCCGTTTCGTTTAATAATTGAGCGGTTTGAAAATCATAACAAGTGAGCATTTGCAGAGGTTTTCTCTCAAATGCATGCTTGCGATTTTTTAAACTACGAATAGTGTGTTTAGATGCCATCAATTAATTGCCCCTTTAATTCATTAAAGGTTTGAGTCAATTCTTCATTTTTCCACTGATCTAAAACATTTTTTCTATAAGATGAAAAGTCGACACCATCCAATTTCTGGTAGAATTTGCCATTTTGGATATTTAATAAAAGCTTGTCTAACTTATTTTCAAACTCTGCGCCAAATAATTCTTTTTGTGCTTCATGGGCACCAATTAAGGCATTGGGGCTGATCAGTTCAAAAAATTTTTCGGGACCTAATTCGATCATTGTATCGGCGATTAATTTAACTTCTAGCCAACACTCCATAAATGAAATCTCTTTAGAGAATCCATTTTTACGGAGGGCCTTAAACGCTGCTAACGCGCCATAGGGGAGAAGGCCACAAAGAAGGGCCTGCTCGGAAAAAGAATCAGCTTCACATTCTTCTTTAAAGTTAGAGGGAAAAAGGTTTCCTGCTAGACCTAAATCTTTACCCATCGCAAAAAGTAATTCTTTTTGCTCGGAGGATAGAGTATCAAGAGGGCCAATGGAGCCACCGATGGGCCTACCCTCGACATAATAATTCCTAAGTTCACGGGCAATACATTTGGGTGCTAAAAGAAGGTGGCCGAGAGTCGGATATTTTTCGGCCAATTGATGGCGATGAGGAGCAAAACCGTGCGCATAAATAATTTGGGCCTGATTTTGAAAGTAACTCTGCCATTGTTTGAGAAATGATAATTGCTCATGATCGGGGATGAGAAGAGCAATATGCTGGGCCATGGGGATCGCCTGCTCGAGCTCTAGGGTTTTAAGCCCTAAGTCTCTCGCAGCGGTTAAAGAGGGACTATTGGGGCGTAGCCCAATTGTAATATCCCAACCAGAATTGGAAAGATTCAAGGCCCAAGATTTGGCCTGAGAGCCGAGTCCAATAATCAGTAAATGTTTGTCTAGGTTCCCGAGATCCATGGCCTAGAGTGTTACCATGTTTGAAATTCCAAAGCAAACTTTCTACTATAGGAAGTCTATGAAATTAAGAGCACTTAATGGCGATGGTCAGCAAATAGTTGAAAATGAAATTCCTCGGGGCCAGGGGTCATGCTTTACGACTATCCGTGTAAAACATGACCGAATCTGGTGGTGGCGGGAACATTGCCAGCGCTTAGAGCAGTCCCTCTCTTTTCTGGGCCTAAGAGACTCTTTAGAGGACTTTTTTCAGGTTGCCTTGAAAGAGTTGAAAGAACTCGTTCGATCATTGCCGGCAAGTAAAACTTGGAGCGTGCGCTTTCATTGCTATTGGAATGGTCAAGAACTGACTTATGGTTTTATCCCGAGGGATTGCGCCATAAGCGTTCCACGTGTCTTGCAATCAAAAAAATTATCCTCATTGAGGAATGAATACCCTCCCTTTTTGAAAACAGACTCTTTGTTGATTTATCCACCTGGGGAGGAGCCTCCCTATTTATTGATAGATCAAGGAGAGCAGGTTCAAGAGGGAAGCTTTTTTAATATTATCTTTGGTAATGAGTATGGTTGGGTGACACCACGAAGTTCCGGTAAACTATTAAATGGATTATGTCGGCAATGGTTATTAAAGAGGAAGGTTTTGAACAGCTTACCTCTAGTGGAAAAAGAAATCTTCTATCAGGACTTGGCAGATTATCGCCATTGTTACGCCATTAATGCGGCCCGTGGCTTATGGCAAGTCCATGAAATAGATGATATGAAATATACTTCTGACTCAAAGATTGAATTGAAAATGAATGAGGACTTTATTAATGAATCAAACCAATTCTAAAAAGAAAACATTGCGGGTAAAATGTCCAAAATGCCAAAAAGAATTTTCTTATTATCAAAGTGATTTTCGCCCCTTTTGCACAGAAAGGTGTAAAATGGTTGATTTGGGGAATTGGATGCAGGGGCAATATGCCGTACCTGCTAAAAATATTACCACAGAAGAAATGGATAACTTGGCCCGGGCCCTGGAAAACGATGAAAAGAATACCAACGAATGAATTAAAAAAAATTTTAAAGGAAGTTAAAGAGGTTGCAGAAAAAGCGGGCTCTATTCTCATTAAATATCAAAAAAAGATCCACTCTCTCGATATATGCGGAAAAGAGGCACAGGGGGTGGTCTCTGAGGCAGATATCAAGGCCGAGAAATTTATTCTTAAAGAATTAAAAAAGAAAAGGCCGTCTTTTGGCTTTATGGCGGAAGAATCTTGGTTTATGGAAGGCCGAGGTGACTGGAGTCAATTTACCGCCGGTGAAGATTGTCTTTGGGTGATTGATCCCCTCGATGGAACGACCAATTTTTTAAATGGTATGGATTACTTTGCTGTTTGTATTGGCCTTATGGTGAAGGGCAAAGCAGTTTTAGGTGTCATTTATCGACCACAAACGGGGGACTTTTATTGGGCCATCGATGGTGTTGGAGCTTACCTTGAAAATTCTCAGAAAAAAATGCGTAAAAAGAAGCTAGAGCAGCGGAAGGTGAAGAAAAATCTCAGAGAATGCCTTTTAGTGACAGGGTTTGCTACAGAAAAAGGTAAGGTTTTCGATAATGAATTTCGCATCTTTAAGAAAATAATGTCTACCAGTCGCGGAATTCGCCGTATGGGTTCAGCTGCCCTTGATCTTTGTCATGTGGCCCAGGGGATTTTCGATGGCTTTTGGGAAAGGGGGCTGGCCCCTTGGGATACTTGTGCGGCGATGGTTATCTGCCAAGAAGCGGGCATCAAGGTAACAGACTATAATGGTCGCAAATATTCTCCCTTCGGCCCTCATATTGTGGCGTCCCACCCTAGTATTCATACCAAAATGGTAGGTCAAGTTTCTGGGTAATTCGCTCCTTGATTTGACAAAAATTTCATACGCTTTAATAATTATAGAAGAACATTTTAGAGCATTAGAAACCGCTCTTCCAAGGATGGATAAAGGTGGAAACTCTCATTTTATCGTTTACTAAGTATAATGACGAGATCGTAATGATCGCGGCTTCCCTTTTGATGACTACATTGGTGGTTCTCTTCTTCTATTGGGATTACAATAGAAGAAAGTTTAAGAAACTAACGCATCAAATTCCAGCAAGTGTCGTTAAAAATTATTTGGATTCCATAATTCAAAACTCTAATTCTCTTAAATCAACCTTATTTCGTGGTAGTGGCCTAGATATTGGCGAGAGTATTCCTTCCGTTGTTCCTGTTCAGAATTTGCCAAGTAGTAATGCCTTAAATTCAGGTATTCCAGAGGAAGTTCTTAATCAAAAAAGTGCCGAGATTACTGCTTTAAGGCGTGACCTTGCAGATAAAGAAAAAATGGTCTCTGATTTAGAAAAACAATTAACAGCAGCTGCCAGTGGCGATGATTCCTCTTTATTAGATGAAATCAAATCTTTAAAAACTGAAAACCAACAATTAAAAGATCGTATTACAGAATTAGAGGGTCTCTTGGCCAAGGCAAAAGAGAGTTCCGGAGACGATGGTGCAGTATCTGAGCTTGTCGCTGAATTAGACGAACTCAAAGAAAAGTTAACTGAATACGAAATTATTGAAGAAGATTTGGCCAACCTTAAGCGCCTTCAGCAGGAAAATGACCAATTGAAAAAAACCATTGCTGATATGGGGGGAGAGTCTGACAGTGGGCCTAAAGAGAGTCCCGACTCTGGTGATGATATGCCTGATTCAATGATGGACTCAAGTGAAGATGGAGCTCCCATTCCTACAGGCGATGAAGTGGAAAGTGGAGATGATCTCCCGATCGGTGGGTTTGAAGAAGAAGAAGAAGAAGAACCAGTTGCGGCCGAACCAGCTGAAAAAGCAGATGGTGGAGCTGATATGCCGGATGGGTCTGAAGATGAAGGCGATCAAAAATCGGCCGAAGAATTATTAAGTGAATTTGAAAAGATGCTCGGTTAATTTAACTAGGATGTAAGACGATGATTTCCTGCAATCAATTACGAGGGTTAATGACAGCTCTCCTTCTAATTTTATCAACTCCATCATTTGCTAATATTAAAAAACCAACCCTTGGAACAAAATCTCCTCTGCTTGAGAGCTATAAAAAGAATCTCAGTAAAAAGGAAATGGTATCTTTAAAGCAAGATACTATTCGCTTGGGAGGTAAGGCCATTCCCATTCTCATCAAAGTTATGAAGGGGGCCAAATACCCTGATAAAAATCGTTGGATGGCGACTTTTCTCGTTGGGAAGATTATGGGTAAAAAATCAGTTCCTTTTATTTCAAAATTTTTAGAACATCCAAATTGGGTTTTACGAATGGCAAGCTTAAAAACTCTTCTTTCTTTAAAGCAAAACAAGCTTGATAAAGTCTATGCGAAAGCGCTTAAAGATAAATCTCTTATCGTTCGCTCGCAGGCCTTGCAGAATATCCGCAAACTAAATGTTGTCTCTTTAGCTCCAAATGTCTGGTCAATGCTCTATGATAAGCGTAATTATTACTCTTCTAAAAAAGGGAATAAAAGAGCTCATATTGTGAAGTCTATTATTAGAACAATGGGTGATTTGAAGTTTAAAAAATCCCTTAAGCCTATGTTGAGCATGATTCAAAAAAAGCGTTATAAGGATATTTTTTTAGACCTTGATTATTCATTAGAAAAAATTACAGGAAAAAAATCTCCTGATAGTGACCAAAACACAAAAATGAGATTTTGGAATAAACTTGCGATCAGTCAAAAAATAATTTAATTCTGGCGCTTAGAAATCAAGCGCCATCTAAAAAGACTCTTCTGCTGCTTTACTCTTTTCTTGTTCAATTTTCTTTAGGCGGTTATCTATCATCAAGATACGGCCGATACGATAGAGAATTGTCGTCTCTAAAGTGCCATCTGTCGGAACGACTCACCATCCTTGAAGAAAGTCTTGTTCAATCATTTGGCGTTTAAAAATGGTGACTTTGGTGACTTCTCTCGCTCCGCGAAATCCTTTGACGGCATTGAGAACTATTTTGAAACGCGCTGCCTTAATGGCATCGTTTGATCCGAATGAGTCGGAAAAATTAAGTTCGACGGTGTTAGTGATCCAGCGCGTTTTAATAACCCCGGACTCTTGATTTTGATGCTCTAATTCGTATTTTTTCATGACCTGTAAGATGGCCTGCCAAGTTTGAGTGAACTCAGTGTTGTAAACCTTTGAGGGGATTTCGAGATCTTCGGTAATATGTTTATACTTCTTATAGGATGAACAATTGCTAATGGTGCACACTGTCAGCAGTAAGAGAATGAGTTTTGGACTCTTTAAATGGTGTGATAATAAGGATATTGTTTTCATAGGATCTATTATACTTCAATCCTATTTATTTGGTAAGGCCGAGGAAATTTTGTATGAATCAGCAAGTCGCGTTCAATTTATTAAAGAATGTTTTAAAATTGGAAGCAGAAGCCCTAGTCAAAGCGTCGGAAAAGATTACGGCACAAAAGGGTGAGCAATTAATCCAAATTTTTAATGACCTACAACAGCGAGAGGGATCACTTTTTTTCATTGGGGTGGGAAAGTCTGGCCTTATCGCTCATAAGCTTGCCTCGACTTTTACTTCTTTGGGATTACCGTCATTTATACTTCACCCGATAGAGGCCTTGCACGGTGACCTAGGACGCCTACGCCGATGCGATACCATTGTTCTTGTTTCAAAATCGGGAAATACAGAGGAAATTCTAAAACTCCTTCCTTTCATTGAAATACCTAAATCTCAACGGATTGGTCTTCTTGGTAATATCAATTCCCCGATCGGCAAGGAATGTGGCCTCGTTTTTGATTGTTCAGTTGAAAAAGAGGCCTGCCTAAATGATCAAGCGCCAACGACTTCGTCAACATTGGCCTTGGCCATGGGTGATGCCATGGCCGTCGTTTACGAAAAAATTATTGGGCTTTCTAAAGAGGACTTTGCGATTAACCATCCTGGCGGGTTACTTGGTAAGAAACTGCGGATTAAAGTTAAAGATCTTATGGTTTCATATGAAAAATGCCCTTGTGGTCAAGAAGATGCCAAATGGCGTGATATTCTTATGGCGATGACCAATAGGCCGGTCGGTGGTTTTGCTTTTTTGGATGAGAGTAGGCATTTAAAAGGAATTATGGTTGAGGGGGATATCCGTCGTGCTCTTGTTAATGATATTGACCTTAACGCAAAACTGCTTCATCTCATGAATAAAAATCCCATAACCATTAATGAAAATGAATTGGCCTATGAGGGTTTATTGATGATGGAAGACCGTGATCGCCCCATTTCAATTTTGCCAGTAATCGGTGATGATAAGACCTTCAAAGGTTTTTTACGACTCCATGATCTTATTAAAAATGGACTCATCAAGAACTAATATATAGTCGATGATAGCGAAAAATATTTCTTGATGTCATCTTATGATTTTACTCTTTTGCGGCAGTAATACTCAATAAAAGTGAGGACGCTTCCTAGGAGAAGGGTTAAAAGAATACCCCATTGTTCATAAAAAGTCGCTTTACCCTGACCTAATGGCAACTGGAAGTCTCCTGAGTTTGAACGAAAAAGCCCTAAATCTTTCGTGCGACTTCCATCTTCAAACATAATAGTCGTGAGACCTGTATTGGTTACGCGAATGATCGGCAATTGGAATTCTATGGCACGCCATTTGGCCAAATATAAATGCTGGTAAGGCTCTGCAGTGTCTCCATACCAAGAGTCATTAGTAAGATTAATCATAAAATGAGGACGCTTTTTATTCGCTTTTAAAAATGTTCTGACAAATTCAGGAAAAAGAACTTCATAACAAATTAAATTAATAAATCTCAGATCGTTTTTTAATTGAAAGAGGGTATAATTTGTTCCTTTGGCAAAAAAGGCCATATTGGTAATGACTTTACTGAGCAAGGAGTTCAAAGGCCCAAGTGGTAAACTTTCACCAAAGGGAATGAGTTTAATCTTATGATAAGTGTCCTTTAGGAGGCCATCTTTGCCAAAAAGAAATCCAGAATTATAATCGCTTTCAAAGTTACTTCTGGCATTGACTTTGGCCATATCGTAGCCACCTGTAAATAACTGGGTGTCCATTTCAAAAATAATATCTTTAATGAGAGAAGGCACGTTAGCAATCGCGACCCGCATACTTTCGCTATTGAGAATATTGGGGTAGGCCGTTTCTGGCCAAATAATAAGATCGATAGGCCCTCCAGTTGGGGTGGGTTTAGTGGAGAGCTTATGATAGCGCTTGAAAACTTTATTCATAGATAGTTCTTCGCCTGTTTCTGAGGTTAGCTTAAGCCAATTGCCAATATTGGCCTGGACCAATCTGATATTGAGGTTATGAGTGACCTCTGGCCGCTTTAAAGGGAAGGCAATATTAATAGCTAAAAATAAAATAAATAGTGAAACCGGGTAAATGAGAGAACGGTAAGACTTTTGCTGCCAGGCCTTTAGGCAATGGAAAATAAGAAAATAGGAAATATAGGAAAAGAGAAGATAGCCCCCAAAGGGAGCGAGCCCTAAATATGGGGCCAAACTTAACCAGGAATGACCTAAATGAGCGGGGAATTGTTGGGGAATAAAATATTCACCTAGGCACATGATAAGGGCCAAAAACGCAGGAGTTTTTAATTGAGAGATTAGATTGGGCCACTTTTGAGCACTCCAATGTAACCCGAGAAAAACAACAAAATAATGAGGCAATATAATGAGAGAAAAAATAATACCAAGAATATTGCTAAAGGGGGCGGGAATATTGCCAAAAACTTCTAATGTGTGGGGGATCCAATAATACCCGGTTAAGTAGTAGGTTAGAGAAAAGAGAAAAAACTTTTTTAAATCCTCTTTTAAAGCACCACCTTCTTTAAACATTTGAATACTTGATAGGAAAAGTCCCGTCCCAAGTAAGGTAAAGAGAAAACAATGAGGAATAAGTTTTGAGGGAAAACCTAAAGCGTATAGTGATCCACCAATTAGAGCAGGTAAGTAGCGATTGATTAATTGTCTATTCATCTCCTAATAATAGCGGATGGCCTTGCTATTTGCCAACGGTCTCGATTCGAGGGATAATAATCGTATGAGCAATTTGCAAAGTGAATATATTCAACACCCAAAAGAAATTGGAAAAGAAATTCGCATTCAAAGATGCCCTAAATGCCATTCGATTTATTTGGAAGATAAGCTCTGCGAGAGTTGTGGGTTTCAATTGGACTTCGACCCTCTTGGTGGCCCTTTGGGCGAGCGATCGTTCTTTTTCCTACAAGATGAATATTACCAATCAATACCATCCTTATCACAATTTTTCTCTTTTATTCCTTATAACGATAGGAAACGGAGAAAATTTAAGCGCAATTTAATCCACCGCTTGAAGTTGATTGATGATTTTATGGCCGAAGGCCCTAAGCCCCATGATATTGAGCTTTATCAAATTGAAGCAGCTTTTGTTTTAATGGAGTTAAAGGCCAGTTTTGGTGTCTCCGACCAAGAACTTAAGGAAAAGTATTTGGTGAGTTCTTCCCATTTATCATTTTTCCGCGAAAAAATGCATGACTTGCAAATGCAAAAAATTACAACATCAAAGACGAATCCTATTCCAAACTTAACCTTTATTGGATTGAGAGTATTGCGAGTTTTGATGGGACTCATTGTTTTTATTTTTTTGAGTATATGGTTTTTTAAGCATAATTTACACGATTAGCGTGCCATACGGTAAGTAATCTGACCTTCTTCTTTGGTGGCCAATTTTCTTGATTTATTATTTTTTGCTTTAATATATTTTGCGGCCAATTTCTGTGCATTGTAGGCATCTAGTCGTCCACTTGAGATACATTTACCCATGAGAGTAATTTCTTTACGGGCCGAAGATCGGATAATTTCTTTGAGCTCTTTAGTCGTAAGCTTGGGGTATTGTGCCTTTAAAAGAGCTGCCGCACCTGTGACAAAAGCTGTTGCCTGACTTGTTCCTGTTAAAAATCCGGCGCGGTTACCTGGCAGTGCCGAGTTAATACGATGCCCGGGAGCAGCTATATCAACCGTCAATCGACCATAATTAGATGATTTTAGAATACGTAGTTGTTGATCATGGGCGGTCACTGAAATAATATTGCTCAATCCATAGCTTGCTGGGTAATAAGCATTCTTTTTAATATCAATATTAGATTCTTCATTTCCTGCAGCAGCAATAACTAGGATCCCTTTCTTCTCGGCCTCTCTTAAGATTTTTAATTCTTCGATTGCTGGCTCTGGCCCACCACCAGAGTAATTGATGATATCAACATTTTGTTGAACGGCATAACGTAAGGCCCTGATTGTTGAGTTGAGGTTATCTTGACCCGAGGCCTTAGGGTTATAATACTTAAGAGTGAGAATTTTAACTTGAGGAAAAACACTTCGAATAATGCCTGAGACATGGGTCCCATGGCCATGTGAATCTGAAGGGCGGGACTCTGCCTGGGAATTTTTTGAGAAGTCTTTACCAAAATTCATAATATTAACTTTGCCATTTTTAACAATCAGGTTCTTATATAGATAGGAGTGAGTCGGATCCACTCCTGTATCGATAACCGCAACAATGACATCCTTTTTCTGAGTAAAGGATTTCCATGCAGAAGTAATATTAATAGCGCCTTGTGAAGAATTAATTCCCCAACTTTCGTAAGGAGAGTCTTTAAGCGGTGCAATTGAACCTTCTGCAAAAAGCCCTATATGGGAAAGAGCTAGCGCAGAGAGTAGAGCAATTTTCAATTTTTTATTGATGGAAAATGTCATTTTTAAAAAACCCCGTCGATTAAAGATGCCAGTTAATTTCTTGAGGCCATTCCTTGCTCCTCTTTGTCCTCTATAAAAGCAAAGTAGGGGCCAGTTTTTTTATCTGAAATTAGGGAGTTACGCTAGCAATTTGAGGTCAAAATTGGCAAAAAATTGATGGGTGTCAAATAATTGTCCAATCAATTGCCTATGTCTTGTTCAGTTTTTGGACATCGGATTTTTAAATTGTGTGAAATTTTGCCATTTTTCGGAGTACTCGCTGCAGAGGAATATTCTATATCGTTAATTTTATTAAACTTGAGATGGTAAAATGAATGACATTAATTGAATAATATTTTAAGGCCCTCAAAAAAGAGGGCCTTAAAGTATAAATCATCATTGGAATTCAATTGCTTGGGTGTGTGTGCAAGTTGTTCGCTGGTAGGCTCCTGCCTTCACGAACAGATAATCCATCATGGATATCAAAGGAGTTTAGCCTAACTTTAAGAAATGGCTTTGTTCTCTTTCTCTCTCTTCAGCATGGGTGATACAAAGAGTTGCCCAGGGCTGGTTGGCCAGGCGTTTTTTACCGATATACTCATCGCATTCTTCACAAAGTCCATAGGTCCTTTCTTCAAGACGATAAAGAGCTTCTTCAATTTCCCTTAATTTTGCCATTTCTCTTTGACGCATATTAAAGGTCACCTGTTGATTAATTACACTTGTTGCTAAGTCAGCTTCATCAGCAAGATCTTCACTGGAAACGGTTAAGTCTTCTTTAGATGTTAAAATCCCACCGTTAAGGATTTTATTTTTGTGTTTGAGCAGTATCTCGCGAAAATGCTCCTTATCAACCTTGTCCATCACTTTCCTCCTTGAAGTGTCTCTATCCTTCCATAAGACCTAAGGTTCCACTCTTAAGGTCTGCACAATATTCTATCTAAGTAAATCTATTGGAGACAAGCAAAAAAAATTACATTGAATAACATCTGAGAAAATAATGTCCCATAACCACATATTTTCGTCGGTTTGTGGACCAAACTACCTGAAAATAATAGGAATTTCTAAAAAAACAGGAAATTTCGATAGACGCTTAGGTTGCAGGCCAAAATATTTCTTACAATAAAGTGAGAAATTTATTCCTTCTTGGCCTTCTTTAAATCTCGCCAGCTCTTTCCTTTTCGCGCATTTTTGTCTTTTTGGAATTTATTGACTGCTTCGCGATGCTCTTTGTAGCTTTTGGAAAAAATATGGGTTCCATCATTTTGGCTCACAAAATAAAGGTATTGATGAGGGGTAGGGTCAAGAACTGCTTTAATTGAGTCGAGTCCCGGGTTTGAAATAGGGCCTTTGGGTAATCCAGAAACTTTATAAGTATTATAAGGAGTCCTCTCTAGAAGGTGTTTCTTGCGCAAATTTCCATTATAATTTTCATAAATGCCGTAGATGGTAGTGGGATCTGACTGCAGGCGCATTCCCTTTTTAAGGCGGTTAAGAAAGACACCTGCAATCATTGGTCGCTCATGACCAGCGCCAGTCTCTTTTTCAACAATTGAGGCCATGATAATAACTTGGTGAGGGTTCAGGTCCATGGGATTATTTTCTAGGGCCAGGCCTTTAACTTTTTTATGAAATTGGTGGACCATCGTCCCAATGATTCTTCCGGCACTTGTTCCTTTGGAAAAATGATATGTTTCAGGGTAGAGATAGCCTTCGACTCTCTCTCCCGGGATTTTTAATTTATTGATAATTTCAGATGACTTAGCGGCAGCGATAAAAGATTTTGCGTCAATAACACCACTGTTTTCAAGAATTTTACCAATTTCAAAAATATTCTTTCCCTCGGGGATGGTGATTGTTGTAGTGATGGCCTTGCCCTGGGTTAGGGTTTCAGCGACCTCTAAAAGATTGGATCCAGACTTAATAACAAAGGCGCCACTCTTAAACTTCGTCATAATATTTTGAAATTGAGAATAGCGGTGGAATAATTTAGCGCTACTAATAAGGCCCTGGCGGTTGAGTCGTCCATTAATAGAGCTAAAGCCCTCTCCTGGCCTCACTTCGAAAACAATATCTGGCCCACTATAGGTCCAAATACTGGCGAGATAATAGGTTAATAGACTGACCAGAGTGATGGACAGGGCCGGAGCCGCTAAAACAAAGACCCACCAATATTTTTTCATGCAGAAGACTCACTGTAATAATTTTAATAATAAGGATACAGTTAGAGGCTTTGGCCTGCAAGCTGGACATTGAGAAAATCTTCCAGGATGATGCATGCCGCCACTTCGTCGATACGTTTCATATCCACGCTAAAATTGAAGCTTGGCGAGTTTTTCATACGCTCTTGTGCCTCAAATGAGGAAAGTGTTTCATCTTGGTGATAAATAGGAATATTATCCAGAATAAGGGTTAATTTTTGACTAAATTTTTCAATTTCGGCACCCATCCTGGTTTCCCCACCGTCAGTTAAATAGGGAATGCCTAAAACGATAGCATCGATGAATTCTTCTTCACAAATTTCCTGAATATCGTTGAACACTTGTTCTGTGCTTTTGACGATAATGCGGCCGCGAGGCATGGGAAAGGGCTCTCGTCCCACTACGATATAGGCAAGGCCGATAACTTTTTGGCCATAATCGATACCAAGTATGGTTTTTCCCTCTAGATTTAAAGGCTTATCTTTAATATCCATAGAGTTTTGATTAGCATGCTTATAACCTTTTACCCAGCGCTTTTAGCACGCTTGATCATTTTTATATCTTGACAAAATTGAGAAAAATCTTAATCATGGGGATACACGATTCACCATTGTTTCTTGTTTATTCCAATTCAAACTGTCCAGACACGATCTGAGAGGAAATTAAACCAATCCTTATTAATATATTAACAAATTTAATAACATAAAAATCCCATATCAAATTTTACAAAATAGGAGCTTAATTAAATGCATCTTAATCATTTAAGAGAAATGGACATTAAAAAACTCAGTCAAATGGCCAGTGAAGCGGGAGTTGAAAACCCCGGAAATATGAAACGTCACGAAGTGATTTTTGCGATCTTAAAAGCTAAGGCCGCGAAAGAAGAAGCTATTTTTGGAGGTGGTGTTTTAGAAATTTTGCCAGATGGTTTTGGTTTTCTTAGGTCTCCTGGATATAATTATTTACCTGGTGCTGACGATATTTACGTAAGTCCTAGTCAAATTAGACGTTTTGGCCTGAGAAAAGGGGATACGATTGAAGGTGGAATTCGCCCACCTAAAGATGGTGAACGTTATTTTGCCCTTTTAAAAGTCGATTCTATTAATGAGCAGAGTCCTGAAAATCATAAGAAAACAGTTCTTTTTGATAACCTAACTCCTCTATATCCCCAGAAAAAAATTAATTTAGAATCAAAGCCGACGAATTACTCAACTCGTATTATTGACCTTTATGTCCCTCAAGGGTTTGGTCAACGCTGTCTTATCGTAGCACCTCCAAAAGCTGGTAAAACAGTTCTTCTTCAAGATATCGCCAATGCGATTAGCGATAATCATCCAGAGGCAACATTGATTGTTCTTCTTATTGATGAAAGGCCAGAAGAAGTAACAGATATGAAGAGAAACGTGGAAGCTGAAGTTGTGTCATCAACATTTGATGAACCAGCTAACCGCCACGTTCAAGTTGCTGAAATGGTTATTGAGAAAGCGAAGCGTCTTACTGAAGCTGGTAAAGATGTTATTATCCTCCTCGATTCTATCACTCGTTTGGCCCGTGCTTATAACACTGTGGTTCCACCTTCAGGTAAGATCTTATCTGGTGGTGTTGATTCTAATGCACTTCATAGACCAAAGAGATTTTTTGGTGCCGCTCGAAATATTGAAAATGGTGGTTCACTTACTATTATTGCCACTTCTCTTATTGATACTGGTTCTCGTATGGACGAAGTTATCTTTGAGGAATTTAAAGGAACGGGTAACTCCGAAATTCAATTGGATAGAAAACTTCTTGAAAAGAGAATTTTTCCAGCTCTTGATATTAATAAGTCGTCAACTCGTAAAGAAGACCTACTTATGGATCCAGCGGATCTTCAGAGGGTTTTTGTTCTACGAAAAGTACTCCACCCCATGAATACTATTGATGCAATGGAATTTATGCTAAGCCGAGTTACTAAGACTAAAACGAATGCTGAATTCTTAGATTCAATGAATGGTTAATTTGTAGAGATATTAGGTCATGTACGATAAATTAGAAAAAGTTGTGGAGAGATATGAAGAGCTAACTGAAAAGTTGGCCGATCCCTCTCTTTACGATAGACAAGAAGAATTCAAGAAAATTTCCTCTGAGAGGTCCAATCTTGAAGATATCGTCGTGGCCTTCAAAAAATACAAGCAGGTTAAAGAAGATGTAAATGAAGCAAAAGAGATCCTTAAAAATGAAAAGGATCCCGAGATGCGCGAAATGGCCAAAGAAGAGCTGAATGAAAATGAAGGCAATATTGAGGCCATGGAAGAGGAGCTAAAACTTCTTCTTCTTCCTAAAGACCCTCTTGATGATAAAAACGTAATGGTTGAAATTCGGGCTGGTGCGGGAGGTGATGAAGCTTCTATTTTTGTCGGTGATGTTTACCGCATGTACCAAAACTATTGCCGCGATCTGAATTATAAATGTGAATTAGTTTCTTTATCTGAAGGTGATGAAGGAATTAAAGAAATCATTTTTAGCGTGACCGGTGATAAGGTTTATTCTCGTTTAAAATATGAATCTGGTGTCCACCGAGTTCAACGAGTTCCTAAAACAGAATCGCAAGGCCGTGTCCATACTTCGACAATTACGGTCGCGGTTATGCCGGAAACAGACGACGTTGAATTTCAACTTGATATGAATGATGTGCGTATTGATGTTTATCGTTCTGGTGGAGCGGGAGGACAATCAGTTAACACCACGGACTCTGCTGTACGAGTAACCCATATTCCGACGGGAACCGTCGTCGCCAACCAAGATCAGAAATCTCAATTAAAAAACAAAGAAAAGGCCCTACGTATTCTTAAAACGCGGATTTATGACAAAATGGTTCAAGAGCATAATGCCAAGGAAGCTGCTGAACGTAAGGGGTTGGTCGGAACAGGTGATCGCTCTGAGCGTATCCGAACTTATAATTACCCGCAGGGGAGAGTTTCTGATCATCGTATCGGTTTAACTCTTTATAGTTTGGATAAAATTGTTGAAGGGCAGGTTCATGAAGTTACTGACGCCTTGATTGCTCATAACCAAGCTGAATTATTAAAAGGCCAGGAAGAGTAAATTGGCCCCCTTCCTTAAAGAATTGGAGCAATTTTTTAAGGACCATCAAATCCTTCTAGAGGAATATTACCCCGGTATTAAATGGTCTCGGCTTAAAGAGGATTGGTCCTCTTTTATGACCAAAAGTCGCTTGCTCAACAGTAGTATTCTCGGTGCGGCCAACACCCGCGCGAATTACGATTATTATATCTCATGCCTAAAGAAGGGGCGCCCCTTACAATATATTCAAAAACAAGCATTTTTCTATAATGCCCATTATTACGTAGACGAGAGAGTTCTTATACCACGTTTTGAGACAGAGTATTTAGTTCATCGTGGTCAAGAAATTATTACTGCTAAAAGAAAGATCAATGACTCTTTGAGAATTGCTGATATTGGGACTGGCAGTGGCTGTGTACTATTAAGCCTTCTAAAAGAATTGAGTTTTCCTGTTAAGGCCATTGGCGTCGACCTTTCTCCAGATGCCCTCAAAGTGGCACAATTAAATTATTTTCGTCTGGCCTTTGGGATCCACCCTGAGACTGAGTGTGAATTTCACCTCTCAGATCGCTTCTCCTATTTTGCTAAACAGGAACAGCAATTTGATCTCATTATCAGTAACCCTCCTTATATTAAAGAAGGCCAGGACCGATCCCTAGTGCACCATAAAGTAGAAGCTTATGAACCTCATATGGCCCTCTATTTGCCAGATGAGGCCTATGAAAGATGGTTTTTAAAGCTTTTCAAAGAAGGGAAAAAACTTTTAAAATCAGATGGTTATTTTATTTTAGAAGGGCATGAGCACCATCTTGAGTTTCTACAGAAACTTGCCAAAGAGGTGGGATATTCTGGTATAACTCTTGTCGCGGACTTAACGAATCGGCATCGATTCTTAGAACTGAGGAAGTAAAAATGGATAAATTGATTGTTAATGGCCCTGCTCATTTGGCAGGAGAAATTAAAATTTCCAAAGCTAAAAATGCTTATTTACCCATATTGGCGGCCGTTCTTTTATCAGACAAACCCGTCCACCTGAAGAATTTGCCTAAATTGCGCGATATTCAAACGATGAAAAAGTTGCTTGGGCACTTAGGTGTTGAAGTTGAGGAAAAGGGTGAGATTACGACCTTTAATGCTGCCAATGTGACTTCAGTTGAGGCCACCTATGATCTCGTTAAAACCATGCGGGCCTCTATTTTTGTTCTAGGCCCGTTACTGAGCCGCTTTAAAAAAGCAAAAGTTTCATTGCCCGGTGGTTGTGCCATTGGCACACGCCCCATTGACCTTCATTTGACCAATTTGAAAAAATTAGGCGTCGCCTATGAATTAAAAAGTGGCTACGTTAGTTGTGAAGCTAAAAATTTAAAAGGTGCGAATGTGGTTCTGGCATTCCCTTCTGTTGGTGCAACAGAAAACCTAATGATGGCGGCTGTCTTTGCAGAGGGGGAGACCATTATTGATAATGCCGCCCTTGAGCCAGAGGTCACTGATCTGGCACATTTTTTGATGGCCCTTGGTGCTCCTATTGAGGGAGTGGGGACTAAAACTCTAAAAATTCAGGGAATTAAAGAAGTTAAAGAAATTACTTATGAGGCGATCGGTGACCGTATTGAAGCTGGGACCTATTTAATGGCAGGGTTAATGACTCAGTCTGAATTGTCTATCACTGGTTTTGTTCCCCATCATATTGATTTTGTAATTGATAAATTGAGAGAAGCTGGTGCTAAAATAGATGTCTTTAAGGAAGGTATTAAGGTTTATCCTTCTACCCTTAAACCTTTAAATATTGATACTGCTCCCTATCCTGGATTTCCTACGGATCTTCAGGCTCAGATGATGGCCTTAATGCTCACCATTAAAGGCCCTTCCATTATCACTGAAAACATATTCGAAAATCGCTTTATGCACGTCCCTGAACTTGAGCGGTTAGGTGCTGATATTTCTTTGAAAGGCAAATCTGCGATTATTAATGGTGGAAAGAAATTAGTTCCTGCTCCTATTATGTGTACTGACCTACGTGCTTCGGCAGCTCTTATTCTCGCTGCCCTTTATTGTGAAGGTGAAACGGAGATCCGTCGAGTTTATCATCTTGATCGAGGTTATGAAGATCTTGAAAATAAATTCACTCAGGTGGGAGTGAAAATTAAGCGCTATACCTCTGCTGTAGATGAAGAAGGTCGACCGGATGATTGCCTTTTTTGTAAAATTATCGAAGAAAAAATTGCCTCCGAGAAAGTTTTTGAAAATGACCTTGTCTTGGGATTTAAAGACATTTCCCCCATGGCCAAAGAACATTATCTCTTTGTTCATAAAGGTCACTCGACAGACATTAATAATATGATAGAGAAAAACCCCAATCAAGTGATCCATATTTATAAGGCCATTAACGAATTTACCTCAGGGACTGAACTTGAAGAAAAGGGCTTTCGCGTGGTTACAAATATGGGGCCACGGGCGGGTCAAAGCGTGTTCCATACCCATTTTCACTTACTTGGTGGTGAGCAATTGGGGCGCTTTGGTGGCCGCGATTCATAAATGAAATAACTCTCTTCATTTTATGATTCTTAATGAATAAAATCTATTTTTGATTTAGCCTTCTCGTCATAGAGGAGGCGATTATGCCATTACGGTTAATTATTTTATTAAGTGTTATTCTTTTAAGTAGTTGTGCAAAAGAAAAAAAAAACAATTTATCGTATCAGGTTTCACCATTATCTCTAACTTATTACCCCAAAGTTTCTCAACAGAGGTTCACGGTCAAAAATGGGCACAGTGCTCGAGCGATTGAAGATTTACGTCTTCTTTTTTTGCCTCTTGAAGTTCTTCAAGGTTCTGAGTCTATAAAGTCACAAAATCTTAGCGAATACTTTTTAACCTGGTCATATTCTCAGTTTTTTAAAAAACAAGAGTATCAATATTTATACCAGAAGTTAAAAGAAGGTGAGAGTCTTGAGTTTATTATAGAAACAGATCGGTCATTGGAATCTTGTCAGGTTTTGGAGAGAGTTGAAGAGAATATTAAAGGTGCTCTCCTTAAAAAAATGACACCGCTTCGAAATAAATTAATATTTTCTTTTAACAAGATCGAATTATTAAAGCTTAAGGAAGGTGATCTCAATATTATTTGTCAGCGAAAGGAAAGATCCTTAAATTTTCCTGCGGATGAAATGATTTATGGCCTCGATAAAAAGGGAAGGGACATTGCGCAAAGGGATTTTATTAGCAATGAAAATAATATAATACTAGAAGATAAATTACTCTTTTTTTTACAGTCTACGACCAGCATTCAATTAAAAGAGGTTCCTGAAATAAGTTTTAAATTAAATAAGGGTTCTGTGATTGAGTTTTCTCTCAAATTATTTGAATATAAAAATATTATAAAAACTGAAGTTCAAGAAATAGATTTTAAATATCTTATAAGACGACGAGTCTCTCGTGGCGGAATTGATATTCAATGGGGCAAAAAGCGAGTGGATGAATGGGTTTCGACTCTCGTGCGAGAAGAGAAGAAGCGACTTATTATAAATGAGCTAATATTAGATCAAATATTTATTCAAGTAAGAGGAGAAAAGATAGGCATTATGGAAATCCCCTCTATTTCAATTGCTTTTAAGCAAGAGGGAAAGGTTCTTGTGGGGAAATTAAAATTGGAAGAGGCGATACTAGGAGATTCAATTATTATTGGAATAAGGCCGGACTTTATTAATTTATTGCCTCTTGGGATGAGGGAGAATTCAGATAATCTTCCACATCTCGTGTATCTTGAGGATAAGGAGCTTCAAAGGCAATTGAAACCTCGTATGATTAAAGAGACGAGGTATACATTTGACTTTGAAGCCTATTATTAAGACTGAAGACCTGTAAAAATTGCCTTGATTAAACTTTTTTGGAGGCGTGAAAATTGGGTGACATTCGCCATTATAATAACGGGGCTTTTATTGATTGTCGCCGTTAGAACCAGCTCACCTTTATGGGGATCAAAGTCGGCCACTTCAAAAATATTTTCAAAGGAGTTTTTATAAACGCTCATTAATTGACTGGAGAATTCGTCACCTGGTTGAGGTTCTGGGTGGCGGTTACCATCAATTTTAACTTGGATTAATTGATTCTTTTCCCCGTCTTTTTTCCCTTTCTTCATATGATTATAAATCATTTTTAAATTATGGGCGCCTAAATTGGTTTTAAGAAGAAACCACAATTCTTCAAAAAAGGCGGTGCGATCATTAGGGAAAAGACCTTTTAAATGAGTCAGGACAGGGAAGAGTTCATCTAAAAGATTGATATTGTTTTGGAGGGTCCAGTTATTAACAAGACCCTCATAAGTGGATTTCGCTGTTTCGTAATTAAGGCCCTCAAATGAATCACTATTGAGACCAATTTCTTCAGAGGCCTTAATGGGAGCAAATTTACATTCTTCTGTGAGGGTCGTAAAAAGAGTATCATCTTGTAATAATTCGTTGGGAACGATGATTCCCTGAATACTTTCTTTTTTGAGAAATTCTAAATCCATGATTTTGATGGAGTTATTTTCCACATTTTGAGAGAAGGTTTGAAGGATGAATTGTTGGTTAGACTTCACATAGGCCAATGAAAATTGCATAAAAACGTTCCTTATCTGCATTTTGTGGGGAAATTCTATCGCGTCTCACTTGGGCCGTCCATTCTTTGCCCCGATTTGTGTTATGCAGTGAGTAATTGATTGGGTTTAACGCTTCTAAGGCCTATAATAGGATTAATGATTTATATTAAGTATGTAATTTTCTTTATTTCCCTAGGATTTTCTCAAGATGAGAGAACCTTCCGTCTTATGCTTTCCAAGGGGCGTCATAAGGAAACACCCAAATCGGCGAAGTTTAAGAAAGAGGCGAAGTTCAAGCACCGTTCACCCAATTATCAATTAGACCTTAATAATGATGGCGTTAGAGAATCTTTGTTCGTTTCTAAGATCGATGGTAAGGACCTCATTACGATTAGGGATCATAAGAAAAAGTTGATTTTAGAGGAGGAGTTATTCCCCCTAGGTCCCCTATCTCGTATTTTCAAAGTACAAATGAGAAAGACCTCAAAAGACCTCAACACTCTTCTCATTTATTATTATGAAGGAACGAGTAAGTACCTTGAGTTTCAAGGAACAGCTCGTCTGTATCTACTTACCTATAGTCCAAAAACCTTCAAGTTTTATCCTCTCTACAAAGGTCCTTATATCTGGGATGAGCATTTAGACTTTAAAAAAAATTACCATCAACGAAAACAAGAGATAAGTCTTGTGGATTTTAATAGAGATGGAACCCGTGAGATTGCCGTGCGCTTTTCAAAAATTACACGTGTTTATTATTTTTCAAAGGAAAAGGGCTGGGTCGGCAGCAAGAAAAGTACTTTTTAACTAACCGGCCTTTTTAATGTCATCATCTGATGTTGAACCAACTTCATTTTTATTCGACTTATGCTTTTCTAAAGAAATAACATTATCATGTTCTTCAAGCGTCGTTTTTAATTGAGTATTAAAATCACCTTGGGCATGAGCTGTTCGATAATTTTGTAATAAGGTAAAACGCAGAAGAATAGGTAATGACCCTAAAAGAAAAAGTGTAATGAGTTCTGGCCAACGAGTACCTGTTGCTCCAGGGGCCTCGAAACTTGTCGGTATGCGACCAGGGTTGCTAAAAGTATAGCCGCGGTTATGGTTTTCAGGCCGAGTTGGTCTTTGGGTTTTATCAGATAATTCTAGAACTGGTTCTACTGCTGGGCTTCTGGCGTGGCCCTTAAGGGTAAACGCCATTAAAAGGGAAGAAAGAAGAATAGCTTTAATTATTAAATTCATTGAGAACCTCATTAAGCGGGCATTATAATCCCTATTTTCATTTTATCTTTTTTAGTGACAGAAAATAAGAGGGTAAAACCCTCCGCTTCAAAATAGGTAAAGGTGCATATTACTATCAATTCCAATAATTTGCCCCGGCCTCATGGCCGTCCATATATTTTCTCCAGACAGAGGCTCGGAAGAAAAAAGTAAGTGGTTAATAATTCCACTCTGAGTCTTTTGTTCACACACGGGAGAAAAGTAGGGACAAGTATCACGTTCATCACAGCGCTTTTTATAGGTACTATAAAATAGATTTTTGCCACCATGATGAGCGGCCATAGTGTGACCATTAGAAATAATAAAAGTAAAATAGGTCTCAGTATTACCGGCATTATCCACTTTCGAGAAATCACCAACTAATTGTGTAAGAAATTGAATACTTTCTTGAATGGCTTCCTTAATGTGATGGATGTCGCAATTTTTGATATCTAGTTCTGTTCTTTTATTAATATTACTTAGCACCAAATAAAAGAGCAGCTCACTATCAGTTTTTCCGAGAATAAAGCGCCGGAGGTGGGGAGGGATTTCATTGGTAATATCATCTCGATATTGATCAAAGTTTTTAATATTACCGTTATGAGCAAAAACCCAACTACCATATTGAAAGGGATGGGTGTTCAATATATTTTTTTGGCCCAAAGTAGCGTTGCGGATATGGGCCAATACTGTTTGTGAACTGACCACACCAGATAGTCGTTTAAAGATATTATCAGAGATCGCGGCCTGGGTAGATTTTACGACATGGGGTGAACCGTGAATATAATAAGCAACTCCCCATCCATCAGGATGGTCTCCACTTTGAATCGCCAATGCATTCTCAGCACTAACGAGGCTTGAGTGAACCTGGGATTGAATAATAGAGCGAAAACCAAATAAGCGACACATACTCTTATCTTATCGGAATTAATAAGAGAAAGTTAAGGGGGAAAGGCCCGGGGAAGTCCTCGGGCCTGGAGGAAGACTTTATTGGGAGGCCTGAGAGCTATCTTTTGCATCTTCATTAATATATTTAACGGTTTGAGCGAGAAGGTCGACATAGAATAAATTCCCGGCTTCGCCATTTTTTGAATAGGCACCAACTTTTATTGAGGGAATATAAAAAGCAGGCCTTGATTGATGTAATTTTACTGGACGAAGAACCACTGCCATTTTTACGTTAGAAGCTGATTTGGCATTCATTTCCCTTTTTAATTTTTGAGTAATGAGACGCATAAGTATTCTTTTATTCTTTAACTTGAACTCTCTAATAGAGGGATGAAATTTAATAGTCGGCCATTTGATATCGGCACCCTCAAACGATTGACTATCTTTTGAATATAATTTGATATAATTCTCTTCAACCATAATACCATTCACATGTCGTAGGCCATAGGTAAAGATACTATCTGCCATTAGAGTTGATTTTTTGACAGTTCCTAACTTGGGATCAGTTTGGCCCTGGATTAAAATGAGATCCGTATTTGAAAAGAGCATTTGGTTGTTTTGAATTCCCATCTTTTTAATCAGACTCTGATGCTCTCTTTTAACCAGACGTAATTTTTTAAGGGCCGTTTTATAAGGCAGGGGTTTTTTATCCTCTAAATTATGGTGAACAAAAAGTTTATCCTCAACAATATCTATGCCATATGTAAAACGATGGCCTTGACGGTCTTCAGTTTGAGGTCCTAGAACCAATGAATTTCGTGAACGAATAGATGTTTTGGGAAAGTCAAAGAGACGTTGAAGAAGAGAATAGTTTTTAACGGAATGGCCTGGAACACCCTGTGGAAATTGTTTTTTGATATTACTCAAAACCTGAGTTAATTGGCCTTCTTTATAGGTGGGGAAACTTTTTTTGACGGCGCTATTGAGGTTTGTGCTGAATGTGTCCATCATATTCCGCGGAGTCCCTAATGATTTTTTAAAGGCATTACTCGGAATTGGTCGAATGGGAATAGGTCGCACTGGAATGGGGCGAATGGGAGTGGGGCGTACTGGAATGGGGCGAACACGTCTTTTAATATCTTTGTCATCATTATCAATATTTTGTGCCGCAATCGGTCCTAATATAAGACTTGTTGATAAGATCATGATCATTTTGAAAGGTATCATAATTATCTCCTTTATTTATTGCGTTGATTCAATCGTCTTTAATTAGGAAGCCTAGGTCCACCATTGGGGTCGCATCTTCTATAGTAGCGCCAATTCATCCAATTATTGGTCTTGTCCGAGTATTTCCATTTATACTTTTCGTTATGAGCATTGGCCGCTTGGGCGGAGGTGCTTCCAAAACCAAGAGAGATGGGACAAATGGTTTTCCATCCATTATACCAATGGTCTACGTGATGCATTTTATCCATCCATACGCGGCCAACACCTTTTGAACTAAAGGCATGTTTGGCCAATTCCCGATATTCATTGACGTACTTGCTGCCGATATACATCCAACCATGAAAGCCTGTCACCACATGAACCTTGTGTCCTGCCGCTGTAAACCATTTGAGGCGTTTGCTCCAGCGGACAGAATTACAGGAAGACATATGCCAAAAGCGTAGCTTGCCATTAGTTTTGCCCAAGCGCATATTTTTTTGCTTGATACCACACCAGCCAAATTGTCTGGTATGCATAAGTCCCCACCAGCCGTCATCATCCCAGCCTCCATGGGTACAAAGTAAGGCGGCATCACCACCATCAATATTTGTATGGTCATTACCATAAGCAGCGACAGTTGAATCTGTGAAACGATCAACTTTGACTAAACTATAATTTCGCCACCATTGAGACCAACCGTTGGAGCCCATTCTTTTTCTCCACTTCATACACATGTCATCCCACCATGACCGGGTCCCTCCAGAGCAATTGCCATCCCAGAGAGTAATAGCAGACGATCTTGCTGACGCCGCCTGTGAAATTTCAACGGAGAAAATCATGACTGATATTAGTAATAGCGCTTTAATTTTAATGAGCATCTTACCCTCCTTGTTGTTTTAAAACTTAAAAGGAAGTAGCAAAGTGAATGCCAATTAACGGGGTTTATTCTAGAAGGGGGGTGATACTACGCAAGGTGCAGTTTGACCAAAAAAGGACTGAGTTAGGTTATGTTAACTCTTCCATTTCTTCGTAGAGAAAAAGTAATTCCTCTTCCAAAACACTTTTTTTGTCGCTCAATTGACCCATTTTAAGGCCCGTCTCTTGGTCAATATTACTTTGAGACATTTGCAATAATAATTGATCAATTTGTTCAATAGTTGCTTCATTTTTGATGATGGTGCTTTCAATTTTTTGCAGCCGAGCTTTGGTGTGAGGGGTCGACTTTTTTGGTGTCGGGTTATCAATGATCTTTGGTGTCGATTCAATAATATCTTCTTCTGGGCCTTGCTGCGCCAGACTTTTCTCTAACGAGATGGCCTCAATATAAGCTTCAATTTGGTCATAGCCTCCATTGAAAAGTTCAATACCACCATCATTAAAAAACCATATTTTATTAGTCACATTGCTGAGAAAAGAACGATCGTGACTAATTAAAATAATGGTACCTGCAAATTCGGAGAGGGTGTCCTCGAGAATTTCCAAGGTTGTAAGATCTAAATCATTCGTGGGCTCATCAAAAATCCAAATATCTCCGGCCTGGGTGAGGTTTATCGCCAATTGCAGTCGTGCTTTTTCACCACCTGAAAGACTTTTAATAGGACGAGCGATATCTTCCTTACTAAAAAGAAATTTTTGCAAATAGCCGCTACAATGCATTGAATGCCCACTGGGAAGATGAACAATATCCCGGCCTTGTCCTAGTAATTCCTGTGGGGTCAATTCCTCATTGAGCCCTTCTTTTTTTTGATCAAAATAACAGATCTTGAGATCATTGGCCTTTTTAACTTGACCTCCTGTCGGTGCAAGCTCTTGGCAAATTAACTTGAGAAGGGTGGATTTACCGACTCCATTGGGGCCAATGATGCCAATACGATCTTTTTTGAAAACTTGGGCCGTGAAATCTTTAATGATAGGACGGTCGCCGTAGGTAAAGGATGTATTTTTAAATTCTACCAATTGTTTTGTTTGCTTAGCGCCAGCATTTAACTCCAATGATAATTTTTTGATTTGCTTATTTTTTATATCGGCCAATTGATCTTTGAGGCCGTGATAATTTTCGACCCGTTTTTTACTACGACAACCACGGGCCTTAATTCCCTGGCGCATCCAATCTGTTTCTCGTCGCAGGCGGTTTTCAATCTTATCGAGGGTTCTAAGCCTCTGCTCTTCTTGCTCGGAAACAAAACGCAGGTAATCGGCATAATTACCGCGGAATTCTTGAATCTTAGAGTGAGCAATGGCCATAATGCGATTGCATACTTTACTAAGAATATAGCGGTCGTGGCTAATGAGAATGAACGTCTTTTTTAAATCAATAAGATCTTCTTCAAATTGCTTAATCGTTTCGATATCTAAATGGTTGGTGGGTTCATCCCATAAAATTAAGCTTTGAGGAGCGCATAGGCCGATCGCCAAAAGAATACGTTTCTGCTCACCACCACTTAAAGTATGAAAAAGACGCTCGTGATCGAGGATGGAATAGGCCTTGAGCATGGATTCATATTTTAAGAGGAGATCCCAACCACCGTTTTTTTCAAAATCTTCTTGGGCGTTGGAATCATCATTCATGGCGTAAAATGAATGTTTGAGTTTAGGAAAATATTCCCAAATATAATGGGAAATGGTGGTTTCACTCTTTGGAATGAGCGGTTCCTGGGGGACTAGGAAGGCGCTAAATGGGTGCTTCGATTCACTTTGAGCTTTATGAAACTCAAAGGGGGGGATACTGAGGTCTGGACTAAGATTCCCCGTTAGGATTTTAAAAAGGGAGGATTTCCCCTGGCCATTAAGACCTAGGAGACCAATTTGATCGCCATATTCGATTTTTAACTCTGTTTGGTTAAAGAGGGCCTTGCTTTGAAAGCTTAATGTGAGGTTTCGCAATTGACATAGTATAGACATGAATCCTTTTTAATGAATGGATGAATCCTTGGCAAGAAAAGCTCCTTAAAATCTTTTTGGCGCACTGCGGATGACGAATCCAATTGAGCGAAATACATTGATGTGCTTCAAGGAGTCATTTATGAGATTATACGGCATACCCAATTGCGATACTGTTAAAAAAGCACGCCAAGCATTGGCCGAGGCGGGGATCTCATATGAATTTGTGGATTTTAAAAAACAGGTCCCTAGCGATGAAGATATTCTCCGTTGGAAGGAGTCTTTTGGTGATTGGCCAGTCAATAATCGTGGCCGTATCTACAAACAAATTAAAGAGACATTTGAGCAGGCCGATGATACTCAAAAAATGACTTTAATACAGGAAAATACCTCAGCTATTAAACGCCCTATATTAGAGAATAATGGCACAGTTATGGCCTTCGGTTTTGATAAAGAAGTGTATTTAGAATTATAGATGGAAGTTAAAAGACGAAATTATTGCTGGAAATGTTTCCGCGCAAAAGCCGCTTGCTTGTGCCAATTGGTCAAACCTTTTAATTCACCTTTTGAATTGTTAATTTTAATGCACCCTAAAGAGTGGAAGCGTGAGAAGGTGGGAACCGGACGATTGGCGCATTTGAGTATTAAAAATTCAAGCATTTTAATGGGCATCAATTTCAATGATGACCTGCAATTGCAAGAATATTTAAATAACGATGATTATTATCCAATGGTTCTTTACCCAGGCCATGAAAGTCTCAATATATCCGATCCTTTGATTAATTCTTTCCCTTGGGAAGGAAAGAAATTACTATTAATTGTGATTGATGGAACTTGGTGCCACGCCAAGAAAATGATGCGTGAAAGTACCATTCTTCACAACTTACCGCGCCTTAGTTTTGATGCCAATATTCGCTCTCAATTTTCCATTAAAACCCAGCCTGATGCCATGGCGATCTCTACTATTGAGTCCATTTATCAGGTGATGGAAAACTGGGATAATAAAAATATTTCACCAATTAGCTCTGACTATCAAAACTTAATGAAGGTTTTACAAGGGCTCGTTCAATTTCAATTGGAGTGCGCCGCAGATCCCAATCGTCAGTCCTACCGCCGGGGCAAATCATTACCGGCCGATAGGGAAAAGCCTCCTCGCCCTGTGAGTCGTAGTTTTTTCTATTTAGACAAATAAGATGGGTTTCTGACTGGGAATAACCAGTCTGTAGACAGATTTTTAATCCATATGCCATAATTCTCGTGAGATTAGTTAAAGCGTATCTTTAATGCGGGAGATTTATGGAACATCAATTTTGGTTAGAGGCCTGGGAAAATGGAAATACAAGGTTCCATCTTGATAAACCCAATCCCTTTTTAGTTGAATCACTACCGCATTACCAATTACCCAGGGGTGCAACCATTCTGATTCCTTTATGTGGAAAAACCCTCGATATCATTTATCTGCGGGATCAAGGATTTGATGTCTACGGCGTTGAATTGAGCGAGCTCGCGATTCATTCTTTTTTTCAAGAGAATGGTATTTCCTTTCAAGTAGAGGAAACGAAGAATTTTAAAATTTATCGTTCACCTGGCATTACTTTAATGAAAGGTGATTTTTTTAAATTAGCTAAAAACGATTTGCCAAAAATTGATTTTGTCTACGACCGAGCAGCTATTGTTGCCTTACCACCCAATATGAGAACTGATTATCTCACTCATTTGGCCAATTTGCTTCCTGTTGGATCTAAGGTTCATCTTAATACTTTTGAAATGGATGGAACCTATAATGAAGGACCTCCTCATGAGGTCCCTTTAGATGAAGTTATTGATAAAACCAAAAGCTCGTTTACTCATCAAGAGGTTCTTCGTGTCAATCATGAGATGAAAGGGGAGCGAGTGCGCGCCCATGGGCATACTCACGCCGATTCTGTGATAAGTCTTTTAATAAAAACTTAGTTGTTCTTTATTGAGGGTCACCCTTATTGAGACGAGTTTTGGGAAGAAGAATATTATGTGGTTTCACCGTGACTTTTTCTCCAACAATGACATCGCCCATAATGGACGCCTTTAGGCCTACTGTGGCCCCCTTTTTAACGACCACTGGTGCTAGCACTAAATATCCGGCCTGCGCATAATGGGCAAATATAGTGGCCGAACCACCAATCGTGACATTATCTTCCAGTGTAATAAGGCAGGGGTCAGAAATATTAGTGGTATTAATCATCACGCCTTTTCCAACTTTCATTCCCATCATTTTATAAAAGAGAACATTGAGCGGGGATGGTGTGACCAAATCGAGAAAGGTGTAACGCACTAATTGAGTGAGAGCATTATGATAATACCAGGGCAAAGCTCCAAGAGAGAACCAGCCTCCGCGCCATGGTTTTAATTTGAGAAATAAGATTTTATTAAAAAAGGGAACGATAAATATAATTGTCAGGCCATAGATAAAATAAGTGATCGCCACGCTTGAGCAGACTGAAAAGGCCTGAAGAAATAGCGAGCTATCTTGGGTGCGTTCATAAATAAATTGGGTCAACATATAACCGGGGCTTAGTGCGAGACCTATGGCCACCGTATAAATAATCGCAAGGGGAGCGATAATAAATATGAAAGAGGCACTTCTAAAGGTGCGGACCAGGGTTTCGAGAATTCCAGCGATACCTGGTAAATCAGAGGTCCGAGCATGAACATTGTGTCGCTCTTTTCGATTTGACTTGTTCGCAGTTTCGGTTTCCGTATCCTTGAGTTCTGGATTAATTGTTTGGCATTCTACATTATCTTGTTCGTTCTTTAGTCCCATAGAAATATCTTATGTTAGATTGAAACCATTTGTCAGAAGTTTCTTTTGATGGGGCTAATGGGATTTTGTTTAGAGACTTCGGCCACTTGAAAAAATAATGGCACACTCGGCAGGGTTCGAACCTGCGACCGACCGCTTAGAAGGCGGTTGCTCTATCCAGCTGAGCTACGAGTGCACTGAGGTGGTTCAACTTAATAGTTTATAGGTTTATTGTCAATCATAATGCGGGGTGTTTATTTTAATTACCCCAAAAAATATCAATTTGTTTATAATAGGGTCATGACTTTACAATGGAAATCAATAAATAATATTGATGCTTTGAAGGCCTGTTTGAAACAGGGCGATAGAGGCATCCCGATCGGTTCTCGTACCTCTATGGTTATTCCATTTGAGAAAATTGAGGCATTTGTCGATCAGAATTTCCCTCAATTTAATGGTTCTCTTTGGGATCTTTCAGGTGTTCCACCACAAGCTGAGTTGGATGGAGATGTTTTGAAAGTAAGGGGTCATTTTACCTGGCAGGAGGCAAAGTCCTTATGTATGGCATCTGGTCGTCAAATTATGACATCTCCTACAGAGGAATTGGCAGCGATACTTTCTGGAGTGGCCACATCGGCGACTGGCGAGAGATGCTTTGCCCACGGAACCCTTCGCGATCAAGTTGAGTCCATTCGGTTTGTGGACTCTAGAGGGGAAGAACAGGAATTATCTCGCCAAAATAAATTAATCGATCATCCTCTTTTTCAAGAGGAGGCTGCTCGGGATATTTTAAGGCGTTATCAAAAAGACTATGAGCTTTACAAAGGCTTTAAAAATGCCCCCTTCCCTCGCTTGGAGTTTGAAACGGATTTAATGTCCGGCTTTGAAGGACAATTGGGAGTGATTACTGAAGTTCATTTGCAAACGATTGCTAAATGTAACCTCACTTATATTTTTCTCAATCTTCCTCGCTGGGACCAGGACTTTGCTCCTCATATCGAGGTTTTTGAAAAAATCCAAAATTACCGGGACCGAGTTTATTCCTGTGAATTTATAGACCATCATAGTCTCGGTTATTTGCCTGAAGAGATGCGACCTGTAGTCGATGGGGATATTGTCTTTTTAGAGATTGATGAGAATTCATTTGAAGACGTTTATGAGTCTCTCTTAAGCCAAATTTCGAGTGTCAATATTGAGCAAATGTTTGAAATGTCTCAGGCCAAGTGTCAAGAATTGCGTGTTAATATTCCACGCTATGTATTTGAATCAAATCAAAAAATGGGTGTACTGAAGAAGGGAACTGATGTCCAGGTTAGGCCTGGGCAATTCGCTGACTTAATGGCGCTTTATAAAGGAATGACGCAGGAGGGGGTCCCCTATACTCTTTTTGGCCACTTTGGAGATGCTCATCTTCACTTTAACTACATGCCTAGGCCAGACCAGGTTGACACCTGCCAAAAAATCCTGGAAGAACTGTATAGGAAAGTGATTGAAATGAAGGGCTCCCCTTTTGCTGAGCATGGGATTGGTTTGATCAAACAACCATTTATTAAAGGATTTTACCGTCCGGCCCAAAGAGAGATGTTCTCCCTTTTAAAGAATTATTTCGATCCCAATAATCAATTCTTCCCCATGGGGTTTATGAGTTTAGATGGATGATTTAATTAAGGCCAGAATTTATAAGTCAGGTAAGCGTGAATTTGAATGTAAAATTCTTGATACTGGTGAACGTATTATTGCGTGTGCTCTAGGCAATTTAGTTAAATCTCCAAAGTCTTTGGTTCCTGGTGATTACGTTTTTATTAAAAAAGAGGCCGAAGAAAATTCGTGGACCATTATGGAAATGGAACCGCGTAAAACTGAAATCTTTCGCATTTCTATTCGGGAACAAAAAAAGAAAACCACCGCTTCCAATTGTGATATTCTTGTTATTTTAAATTCTGTCTCTAAGCCGGCCTTTAAGCAGGGAATTATTGATCGCTTCTTGGTGCGCGCCTATCAATGGGGGCTTGAGCCAATCATTATTTTTAATAAGATTGATGAGTTTGATCCTGATAAACTCAATCTTGAATTTGAACAGGACCGTTTAAAAACACTTGGCCTTAAGTCTTTTAAAATTAGTGCTAAGTTCCCTGAAAAATCAGAAAATCTCGAAGAGTTAAAAGACTATCTTAAAAATAAAACCGCCATTTTTCTTGGTCAATCAGGGGTGGGGAAAAGTAAAACGATTTCACTATTAAGCGATGGGGTTGTTGATTTAAGAACCAAGAAAGTGGGGAAGGCCGGTAAGGGAAAGCATACCACCACTTGGTCTGAAATTGTCGATTGCCAATCTTTTCAATTAATCGATTCTCCAGGGATTCGCTCTTTTTCTATTAATGATATTTTGGCAGATGAGCTCCTGCCACTTTTCCCTGACTTACATGAAATTGCCCTCAAATGCCAATTTACCAATTGCCAGCATGATGAAAAGGCCCAAGGCTGTGCTTTTTGGTCAGATAATCATAACGAATACGAGCATGAACTCCTTCAGTCACGTCTTAGCTCCTATAAAGGGTTACTTGAGGAAATTTCTCAAAAACCTTCCTGGAGTAAATAATTGACCGTTAGGCCATATTTTCTTCTATCAAAAATTCTTTAAATTTTTGACTTGTTTACGACGATAAGACCTGTGACAGGAGGGTTTTATGGCCGATGATAAAATTTTAGACTTTGTAGGTAAACGTAAAGAAAGTATTGAAGCAAAGCGCAGAACTTTCGAGCGAGTTCTATTCGAAAACTTTTTAGGGGCCTATACTGTCATCGATAACGCCGGATCTATTTACCCTGTAACTCTTGTTGATATTTCTCGTGAAGGTTGTCTTTTTCAGATTCCTTGGAACTTTAAAAAGGATACTAAGTTTGAAAGTGATAAAGAAATCACTTTGAGAGTCTATTTCACTCAACACTCATTTATACCTGCTATTGTTAACGTTAAGTATGGGAAAGAGTTTATTGAAAAGGATGGGAGTGCCTATATGCGTTATGGCTGTGAGTTTGATCGCTCTATGCCGTCGTTTGAGGCGCTCGAGAGCTTTATTGAGTTTATGTATAAATTTGCAGAGCACTCTTCGCTTGATAAAGGCGATAGTCGCGTCTTTTTCCTTTAGTTCTAAAATTCCACATAATATTAGATAGTTAGGAAAGGTAATGCCCTTTTAGTCCCTGCTCAATTATGATAAGGTGCTCGCCATGAAAATAGCAATTTGTGGTGCCACACCGGTCGGACTTCTAGCAGCGGATTACTTCTCTAAAATAGGGGGATCAGTGTCCCTGTTTATGGCAGAAAATCCTGGAGAAAATTGGGGGCAATTGGCCTCTCATTTCCATGAATCTCCATTTCCCGCAGCTGAACTCCACGAATTATTAGAGTGGCCGAAAGATAAAATTCCCACGACTTGGCAAGGCTCGCAAAAATTTTGGAATGAGGTCCTGGCCTCCTTAGAGGGGCGTATCGTCCTTAAATATAATAAAATTCAGCGGATTCAAAAACGATTTTTGACTCGTGGTCAGCACACAGTCCAAGGTAAGAGCCGACTGGTTGACTTGTTCCGTTTAGTTTACAGTTCCCGTCCTGGTGGTGATATAAAAAATTGGGCAGAGAAAAATCCTGAGATGGCGAAAGGACTTGGTGAAGAAGTTTTAAACTCTCTAGAGCAAGACATTGAACTCATTGAGGACTTTGATATTGTTATGGATTGTCGGGACTTTTGGTTACGAGAGCAAACGATGGGCGCTGCAAATGCACCGGCCCTCAATGAAAAGAATCATGGTGAAGAGGTCGTTTTGGCGGGCCTTGGTTTATTAAATAATTGGGAAAAGTTATTAGAGGCCAAGCGTATCTTCATTAACGGCGATGATTATTGGATTGCGAAGTCCCTTAGTTTACTTTTAAAGGAAGTGGGGCTTAAGGAAAAGGAAATCAATTTAACTCATCATGAGTTGCCATTCAAATGGACCCAATCGGGAAGTGAAAAGAGTTTGGAGGGAATTCTCGATACTTTTGAAGATTATGAAAATGTTTATCGCCAAGAATGTGAAGTCTTTGAGAAATCAGTTTATGAATGGCGTAATCGATCACTGCATGAGAGGACTAAAATTCCTGAGCCAAAAATGCCTGAACGCCGGCTTAATTTCTTTAAGAGTTATTTGCTAACTTCAATGGATCGCTTGATTGATCAAGAAGGTCTATTTGTTACCATGGAATACCCTGACTTTCTTGAAGATGCCAAAGAGCAAAAAGAGTTTATTACTCGCGGTGTGGATCTTATTTTGACTGCCCTTGAAAGTACGCCCTATTCACTTCAATATCCCTATCTCGATATGGATAAGCCTTGTGAGCTACCCGGTGGCGTGATAATCTTTGAGTCAGAACCAGGGTTTTTCCAAGTTAAGCAAGAATTGGGGCAACAAACACCTGATCAATTGTTGAAGGAACAAATTAAATGCTTAAAGTCTATCGAAGAAAAGTTATTGGGATTCTTCTCCCGTTCTTAGCCCTTTTTTTTATTAGCTGTGCCCATGAACGTAATTTACGCCGCTATGAGGTCGGTGAGTATTATATTAATTCGGGCGTCTCTAAATACTTTCTTTCTGATTTACCAAAATGGGCAAATTTTAGTAATGTCAGCTCCTGCCGGCGCGAGGGCGGAGTAAGATTTCTCAATTTTAATTCAATTTCAATGTCCCTTGACCTTAAGTATGATCAAATCCTTCACTTACAGGGAGGCTTTAATGAGTCTTATCGTGAATTAAAAGGAAAGTCGGGACTGCGCTTTTTACCTCTTAAAGAAGAGGAGAAGTTGTTCTTCCGCTGGTCAGAGCAGGTTCAAGCTGATGTTAAATCCTTTCGTTCTCCCAAGCATAATAAAATTGCCGTTATTTGGGTCGATCGCGCCATTCATGATGTACAAGATGCGAAAAAAATTGTTCGTTGGATTGATGGCCCTGTTGGAATTCAATACTATCCCGTCTTTCTAAGCCATTGCCTCAACGGTAAAGAATTGCAAAGATTTATTTCAAGTGTTATTAAATTGGATCTTGAATACTCGCTTATCTCCTATGACTATTTCTCTCCCTATAGTGAGAAGATGGAGTTATCAGATAATATCGGAGTTAATTTAAAGATGATCATCGGTGACGATAAAGAGGTTCTTTTTGTCGGTCCGAGTGAAAAGAAAGTTAAAGAGTTTCGTGGTTACGATAAAATGACAAAATACTAAGGAGTTAATATGTTTGGATTTAGTACAACAAAGAGTGATCATAAGGAAAATATTGATCGTTTAAACGTTAAGTTTACAACTAATAAAGGTGAGTTTACAGCTGAACTTTATGCTAAGGAATGTCCAGAAACAGTTTGGAACTTTGTAAACCTCGCAGAAGGCAGACAAGAAAGCAAAAAAGGTGGACCTTATTATGATGGCCTTATTTTTCACCGTGTGATTGAAGGTTTTATGATTCAAGGTGGCTGCCCAGATGGTAAGGGAACTGGTGGGCCAGGATACCGCTTCGAAGATGAGTGCACACCGGAATTAAAGCATGATAGTGAGGGTGTTTTTTCCATGGCCAACGCAGGGCCTGGAACAAACGGCTCGCAATTTTTTATTACCCTTGCTCCAACCCCTCACCTGGATGGCCGCCATACTGTTTTTGGTAAAGTGATTGAAGGAATGGACGTTGTGAAGGCAATTGGCACAACACCAACTGGAGCTCAAGACCGTCCAATAAATGATATTGTGATGGAAAAAGTCACAGTTATTAGACCTCAATAATCAAAATTCGCCGAGGGTAACTTTATCCACATAGAGTTGGATAAATTGCCCTCCTCGAAAATGGTTAATACCCAAAGTAAAGTAAACCGTTAAATCATTATGATTATGGGATTGGTTTTCAAATATTTCCTGTGGATGAGAATGTCCCCATTTTCCAATATAATTAAAGGATATACCCTTTAAATTTTTAACGGGACGACCTTGTGATTCAAAATTCCAGCGCACATGAATTTCTTTTAATAAATCAAAACTCGCTAGCTTAACACCCCTCATTTTAAAGCGAGGTTTGGCATTTCCCATGCCAAAAGGTTCTAAACGTTCCAAGTGCTTTAATAAATCGAGATTGATCTCATTCGGATTGATTTCTAAATCATAATAATCCTGTTGAGTTCTGAGAATCTCTGGAACATCGATTAATTGCGCTATCATTCGCTTTTTAAATTCCGCCAAATTTTCTTTTGGCATAGAAAGTCCGGCCGCGGCCTTATGGCCGCCAAATTTAATAAAAAGGTCGCGACACTCATGCAGGCAATCAAAAAGATTCAGATCCCCTGCGCTACGGGCCGAGGCCTTAATAATTCCCTTTTCCTCAGCGTCAGTAAAAACGACTGCGGGGATTTTAAAGTTTTCTACTAATTTGGAGGCGACAATGCCAATAACACCCTCATGCCATTCGGGGTGATAACAAATAGAGAGGTAGGGGTTGTCGACTATGTATTTGAGCACTTGCTCTTTTGCTCCCTTAAAAACCTCTGCTTGGATAAATTTGCGTTCTTTGTTGCAGATTTCTAATTGAGAATAATAATGGAAGGCCTGATCTGAATCGTCGCTAATGATGAGATTAAGGGCCGCTTCTGGATGTTCTAAACGACCTTTAGAATTAATCATGGGGCCAATATTAAAGGAGAGTTTCTCACTTTCTGTAACTTCCTTGGCGCGATCCTCAAGCGATAAAAAGGCGCGTAGACCAGCGTATTGAGTTTTGGGCAATTGTTTGAGGCCATGGCGGACTAATTTCAGATTAAGGGGAGTAAGCTTCGCCAGATCACAAATCGTACCAATTGCGACATATTGTAAAAGAGGATAAAGGCTAGGCATTTTGCGTCCCATTTCCTCTAATTGTTGTTTTATTTTAAGGCCTAAGGCAAAGGCCACACCAACTCCGGCCATTGGTTTAAGTGGAGACTCTTGAGGTTCATCCCTTCGACTTGGATTGACGATGGCAAAGGCGGTAGGCATTTCTTCTCGTGCGTCTTTATGATGATCAGTAATAATTAAATCGATTCCCACTTCTTTGGCGCGATCAGCGGCTTCATTATTGGTAATACCGCAATCAACAGTGACTAATACTTTTATGCCCTTTTCATGGGCGCTATCAACAGAGGGTGGGTGAATCCCGTAACCCTCCACAAAGCGGCTGGGTTGTATCAATTCAACTCTAACACCAAGCATCTGAAAGAAGCGATAAAGGAGAGCGCAAGAGGTTGTTCCATCCACATCGTAATCACCATAAATGCCAATCAGCTCTTTTTGGTCGATGGCGGTAATCAGACGTGTTGCCGCCTTATCAATATCGAGTAGAGCAGTAAGGTCCGGTAAAGATAATAGGTCCCAGGAGAAAAATTCATTGATTTCTTGAGGGTTTAAACCGCGTTTGGTTAGGATTTTTTGGACAACGGGATGAAGGCCTTGTCCCTGGACCTTTAATTGTGTTTCTTGCATGCGGCGATCATAGCATAGGCCAATCACCTTCGGGAATACCTTGCCTGTCCTGCATCAACCGTGAGGACCTTCTAACAAGGTGAAAAAAGGCGTAATGATGGAACGCGTTGGATAAATTAATTTAAAAGTATTATGGTTATCTCAGTTGGATTTACCAAAGTGCCATTAGGCCTTTCAAAAGGTCATCGTCCGTCAATTCATTAGAAGAGGCGAAAAGGTTTTTAAATTCGGTTTCATTTTTAGCATGAATCTTACCAAAGTAATTTAAAGGCAAAAAACTTTTCCGACATTTATCGCAACGTTGAACTTCGCGGTAAGAGTCATTGAGTTTGCCACAAGCGTGGCACTTTCTGATAATAATTTTCTCACTAGCAGAATTAAGTTGAATTTCACGCATATTTTTTCCCTTGAGTCATTCGCCTCTAAGTTGCGATAATTAAGAGACAGATATTCCCTTCTGCCCCGTAATAAACCTATCGAGCTTTGGCGAAAGAAATTTAGGAAAAAATTGCCGTTAATTTAGAATTAGGGGAGTGAAATACTCCCCTAATGGTCAGTTTAAATAATTTGGAAAGGGCGGTTATTGCCCGCGGGAGAGCGAGGGACATCGATACTTGGTAATTGCTCCGGGTAGAGATTTCCATTAATCTCAGCACCGGTGCTTTGGGTAAAATTAAAGCCTCGGTTGCGGCCCATTGTATATTGATGATCCTGCGGTTGTATTTGGGAGGCATCGTTAAAAAGGCCATAAAGATCACCGGCACCGGAGTAAATGGATGAACCGGATTGAACCCCATAATAATTATTCACAATAGTTCCATAGCGATCAAATTCGGGGCGAAAACTATTGCGGCGATCAATAAAACGGCCCATGCGTTGGAAATGAGCGTATGACATATACTCTTCGAAATCTCTTTGAGTAGGATTGAGAAGAGGGCTTCTAAACATGTCCATTTGAGCGAAAGAGTCCATCTTTTGTGGATAATAACTGGAATGAGTCGTGTAGGGGAAAGAGCGTGAGTTATTGGTATCCCTATCTAAATAATCGACAATATCGGCGAGATATTTTTTGGCCTTTTTCATTTTCTTTTTAAAACCAAGTAATTCATCCGCGATTTCAGCTTTGTCTGCTAATAATTCTTTAATTTCCTTTTCCAATTTGGCCATCTTGTCTTCAGAATTATCACAATCTTTTTTGAACTCTTCCTTTTCTGCCCTTATTTCTTCTTGAGAAATCGACGTTTCGATTTTCTCTTTGCTGATGGTTCCTTTTTCTTTACGAGAGGAATTATCATTAGATTCAATTTGATCATTTAAATCATGCGACTCACTCGGTTTATCTTGGAGCTCCGTAGCGGGACTACGAAAATTATCGTTGTGATCCCATGTCGGCACTTTGGCAATATTCACGGCACTCGCTAATACTACCAAAGATAAAACTGGCCACCATTGTAGCTTCTTCATATCAATCTCTCCTGTTTGTTATGGATATAACCTTCAAATCTCAGGCCAATAAAATAAGGGGAACTTATTGGATTTATGTGGAGAACAGTGACTATTCTTTTGACAGTGATAAATTTTTACAAAATTTCACTAAAATTAAGAAGGAAAAGGCTGGAGTCGATGACATTATATAGTATATAAAGGATGTTTCTCATAACGTATTCGCTAGGGCAAAAAAGTGACAATCTTAAAAGTTTTTTTGGTCGCCATTTTTGTGATCCTCTCCAATGAGGTTGTTCCCCTACGTATTGAGGATATGTGGACAAAAAATAATTATACCTCCCTTTTTATCTATCTTTTTGTTTGGATCGTTTGTTTAATTGGCCTTTGGAGCCTGAGTTTTCTCGCCTCCAAGCGGTATCGCTTTTTAGGATCTCTTTGCTTATTTGTATCGACAGTGGGCGGTATGACCTTTTTTAATATTAGCGAGCATTATCTTAGTTATGATGATATGGAGCTTTTATGGATTTCTCGTAGCGAGTCTCTTAATGCTCTCAAGTTCTACGGACCAGAAATGATCCAACCAGCTTTTATTTCTCTTCTTGGGATCATCGGTGTTTTATTACCGGGCCGCAATCAATTTAACTTTTTAGGGAAATTTAATTATATTAAATCTATTTTAAAAGGGATGATTCTTATTCCCTACTTTATATTGGCGATGATTGTCTATTTAAAGTTCGGCCATGGGACTTATGGTATGCCTCAACAATTTAGCTCCATGGCAACGATGGCGGTTTTCTTGGGCCATAATTTGGTCGGCCCTTCAATGGTAGAAGAACGGCAGGCGCCCTTATTGTCTTTAAATAAAAATAACTCCCATCATGATTTGCGTTATATCATTTATATTGTCGATGAAAGTGTGCGCGCCGATTATCTTGATCTTAATCAGGAGAGGGGAACAACTCCTTTTTTAAAAGAATTGGCCCCACGAATTGCTAACTTTGGTACCATCTCAGCAGGCAATAATTGTAGTGCTTATAGTAATGCTATTTTGCGTATGGGTGCTCAACATAAGACAATGGCAGAAATTGGGCAGCGGCCTCTTATTTGGCAATATGCTAAAATGGCCGGTTATCGCACAGTTTACCTTGATGGCCAAATGAAGAAAGGGCAATTACAAAACTTTATGGGGCCGTATGAACAATCTTTGATTGATCAATTTGTGCAATTCAATAACGCCAAGGAGTATGAGGTTGATCACCTCATTGCTCACAGAATTAAACAGGTTATTGCAAGCGATGAGAAGGTATTTATTTATGTGAATAAAAGAGGTTCTCATTTCCCTTATAATGCGAGTTTTAAGAGGGATCAGCAGGTCTTTGTGCCCTCAATGGAGGACCAGGAAGTACTTGGGACAGCTGATAAAAATCATCTTATTAACTCCTATAAGAATTCTATCCATTGGAATGTAAATGAATTTTTTAAAATTTTAACAGCAGATCAATCTTTTGGTGAAGGCATCATCCTCTATACAGCTGATCATGGGCAAAACTTAATGGATCATGAAACGATTATGACCCATTGTAATACCGTTAATCCTCATCCCGTGGAAGGCAACGTGCCTTTATTTTTAATGACTGATAAATCTGATCTTTTGGCCGAAGTTCAGGAGTATGCCCTTCGCAATAAAGATAAGGCCACTCATTTTAATCTTTTTGCGACTATTTTAGAGTGGATGAATTTTAATCATACCGAACTATCGCTGTATTATGAAAAAAGTCTTAGACAGGATTTAAATGAGAAAAGGAAATTCTCAGCGGGACCGATCATTCCAAGGTTTGGTCGACCAGTTAATTGGTTTGATATTGAACTTAAAAAATAAGGCCTGGATTTCCAGGCCTTATTTAATCTTTCTTTCTATCTTTTAAAACTTAATTTTGATGATAAAATTTCTTTTGTAGGACATCGATCTCATTAAGAGTAATGAACTTATACCCTTGCTTGATAAGCTTGGGGAGAATTATTTCCACCATTTTAACAGTTTGTGGTTTCATATCATGCATCAGAACGACACCACCTTCCTTACTTTCAATGTCATTCATATAGCCACGAGCACATTCAGAAACACTATAACCCTTACTCCAGCAGGCCCAATCAGCAGCGCGAGTTAGCTCTCCACCCTTTTTCTCCATGGTTCCACCGATATCCCACATAATAGGGCCGACATAACGATTCACTTTTTTGTATTTATTAAGATTAACCGAAACTTGTGAACCCCAGGCGCCATAAGGAGCGCGGAAGAGAAGAATATCATCTGCATTTAAAAAGGGCTCTAATAAGGTATGGGTATTGAAAATTTCTTTACGAACCTGCTCTTTGCTTTTTGAGCTATATTTACTATATGTTTTTTTAAAATTGATATGGGTATAAGAATGGTTAGCTGGTAGATGGCCATCATCCACCATTTGCTCCATAATATTTTTGGCCCTTGCTACTTTTTGTCCAACGACAAAAAATGTCGCTTTGACATTATATTTTGCCAATACTTTTAAGAGGTCTGAAGTGACATTGTGACGCCGAGTCGGTCCGTCGTCAAAAGTAAGAGCTATTGTTTTTGTTCCCTTAAGGCCAAAATTAACAAAATTTTGAGGATCAAACTTTTTTTCACGAGCAAGAGGTGAAACACAAATACAGGTAACGGCGAATATAGAAAAGAGTTTCATAGATTTCATTGTGAGCTCCTATTGTATGGATTCAAGTTGTTTCATTTGCTGGTTAAACATATGCTGCAGTTTACGAGTCATTTCAGCTTCTTGCTTAAGGCGGAGCATCTCAATCTTTTTTTGCATCATGGCCTCATTTTCTTGTTCTAATTTCTTCCGCCGTTTCTTGAGTTTCTCCGAGCGACTTTCTCTTGGTTGGTGCTCATCGTATTGGCCATCAATATTAATGGGTGCTTGGAAGTTAACTTCGTCGAAGGCCTCGACCTGATTAAGGAGGAGGCAGAGAAAAATAAGTGAGGCAAATTTCATGATGAATAATCCTTGTTAATACTAGGGCTTTATAAATGGAACTGCTGCAACGCGAAAGCTGAATTGTAAAACCCAGTAAAATATTTAGAAATCTCTCCTTGGAGGCGTAAAATTAAAAGGTTGGGAAAACTTCTTATTCTGGAGTAATCTCATAAAATTTACAATAACTTAAACTGTTCTTGCATTAAATCGTCATTATTATATATATTTGGTGGCCAACGGGCCTCACTAGGCTTGGAGTAATAATGAAGATTCTAATTATGGGATTGGCCTTTTTCACAGCGGCGATCTCTCTTGCAGATGCAGAAGAGAAATCATTCCAATTTACATTTGCGGGTAAAATTCCTTATTCTTCCCTAGAGCGCGAAATGTCACCTGCTTTCAATTCGGGAAAAGTGACAATCAATTTCATTCGCCAAGCAAATAAGCAATTGATTGACCCCCGCTCAACTCATTATTCTCATATGATTTTTTTTAAGCTTGATGACACTCAAAACCTTAAATGTGAACTCAAAGAATTCAAATATAATACCATTTTAAAGTTTAGCAGATGCCAACAGTTAGACCCACTCCTCAAAACTTCTTTTGACGATTTTGGCATTTATAGAGATGAGCTTTTGCCTCGTGCTCCTAAAGCTCCATAGCTCTTAGATTTAATTACTTTATTATTTGTGGATAAGCAGGGACGCTTATTGGTGACCAATTTTTGCCAAAAAAAAGCCTTCACAAAGGAAAGGCTTTTTTAAAAACTAATGGAGCGGCGACCGAGGGTCGAACTCGGGACCTTCTGCATGGCAAGCAGACGCACTACCACTGTGCTACCGCCGCTCGAAAGTGAAACCAATCCTAATTAAGGAATTGTGAACTGTCAACCTCAGATATGCTATGAATATTGCCAAAACGATCTAAGGCCTGACCCTTGAAGTCAAAACCTTCGAGATTATGAGCGGGGACTTTTCCTAGCCCCCCCGGAACGTCCCAAATATATTGAGGAATCATCCAGCCTGGCATTTTTAAGTGCAATTGGTGGTAAAGTTGGCGGCCCTTCTTAAGCGGGAGGTAAAAATGCATGGCACCTTTCACTCGATCGGGATGGTGCAAATAATAAGGCCGAAGCCCCAATTGGTGAATACTCTGGAAAAGATTTTTAAGTGCTAAGAAGTTGTCATTGACCCCTCTAAGCAGCACACTCTGAGAGAGCAAGGTTATGGGGACTTTTTTTAAGCGAGTGATCGCCTGGGTGATATTATGGTCAATAATACTGGCGTGGTTAAAATGAATTGCCATGGAGAAAATAAAGCGGTCACTCATTTCATGCAAGAGATCGAGAAGGCCTTGGTCAATACGGCCGGGAATAATCACCGGCATACGAGTATGAAACCGTATCATTGTGATATTTTTAAATGGGTCTAAAAACTTCAGCCATTCTCTCAATTTTTGATTACTAAGAATAAGCGGATCACCTCCGCTAAAAATGATTTCATCGATTTCAGGATGGGCCATAAGGTAATCGCCTATAGGCCTTTTAATTCCTTGAAATAAGGGATCATTTTGATGCAATTCATTTTTACGGAAACAATAGCGGCATTGAACTGGGCAATGGTCTGTAGGGAATAATAAGGCCCGGTTATGATAGCGATGGACTAAGCGAGAGGTTGGAGAGTGTTGATGATCTCCAATAGGGTCTTTGAGACCTTGGCCGGTTTGCGCCTCTTCCTCTTGTGGTAGAAATTGTTTGGCCAAGGGGCCGGTTAAGCCTTGCTTTTTAATTTTCGCAGCGAGATCTTGTGGAATAAAAATGGGGTAGTCGTAAGTGGTGAATGATTGCTGAAAAAAGTCCTCTAATTGCGAGGGTTTGGTAAAGGCCGTTTGCAGTTCATTTTGCCATGACAATTTCATTTATTTGCGTTTTTGTTCTTTAAGAAAATGATGGCGACCCCAATAAGCGCAACCACGAATGAGAAAAGCTCCAAAGAGGGCCATCCCTGTGAAATGAGCAAAAACTTTGCCGAGAGACATGGTTCCTGCTTCACTTAAGGTATAAAACATCCACTTCAAAAGAAAGAGGTGAAGCAATAAAATAATTAATTGTTGGAAGCGATAAAAAAGATTGTCTCTGGTGATAAATTTACCCATGGCCACTTGTAACGCATAAATGATTAATTTTCAAAGTTTTCTATTAGCTCCAGCCGTTTTTTAATTTCCTCACCATTAAGCTCTTTAAATGCTTGAATTTTTCTGATGAAAAAACTCTTCTGCATATTACTTAGAAGGCAAAGGCCATAGAGCACTAGACCCTCCGGCATGGGTAAAAAACTGACTGGGCGAATGGGGCGGTATTTATTTTTATGGTTGCCGCCTGTGTACTTAATGTCGACTATTTGCTGGTAGCAAACTTTGGAAACTAACCCTTTTAAGTGTTCAGGAATTTCAAAATGGTCATACTTTTCGAATTCCTTCATATGGTAGAGATAACCATCTCTTATCGCCTCTTTTTTATAAAGAGATTGCAACCCTTTGAGAAAGATTTGTAGGCAGGCGTAGGCATCATCTAGAGCGCGGTGATGGTTTTCTAGTACCAGGTCTAAGCTTTCGCAGATATTGCCTAATTTATAACTTTGAAGCTCTGGGAAGGCCATTTTTGAGAATCGCCAGCTGCAATAAATGCGAGAATTGGGAAAGGGTAATCCCAATTGGTGGAGCCAAAAGAGGAGAAATCCTGAGTCAAATTTGGCGTTGTGGGCGACGATGGCGCAGTCTTCCATAAACTCTAAAAATTCGGGAAGGACTACCCTTATGGGAGCGGCTCCAGCAACATCTTCATCGGTGATGCCGTGAATATCAGTGGTATGTTCGGGGATAGGGATTTCAGGATTGACCAACTGATCAAAGGTCGTCCATTCGCCATCTTTATACTTGACCCCTGATATTTCAATCATACGATCGACAAGAGGAGAGAGTCCGGTGGTCTCAAGATCCAGGAAAATGACGCCCCGTGTGAAGCTTTTTTCCAATTCCTGGATCAAATTTAGATCTATATCTTGAAGATTCATATACTTACACTATGTATTGACTTAACTATCATTGACAATAGGCGTGGCCAAACTTAAAAGGGTTTACAGTCTTAACGAGATATATAGTCTATTTTGCGAAAGGATTCAAATCGATGAAGAATTTTGATGTTGTTGTTATAGGGGCAGGGCCTGGTGGATACATTGCTGCCATTAGAGCAAGCCAATTAGGAAAAAAAGTTGCCATCATTGAAATGGATAAAATGGGAGGTGTTTGCCTTAACCGTGGTTGCATTCCGACCAAAGCGGTTCTCAAGTCTGCTCATTCTGTACACGAAATCAAAGACATGAAGGACCTAGGCATTAATGTCGAGTTAAAATCTCTCGATGGTGCCCAGGCCGTTAAACGGGCCAAGGGAATTTCTGATCGTATCTCTAAGGGTGTCTCCTTTTTGATGAAGAAAAATAAAATTGAAATTATCTCCGGTGTGGCGAAATTAAAAAATGCCACCACTGTTGAAGTGAAAACAGCAACGGGCATCGAAAATATTGGTGCAACCCAAATTATTTTAGCAACAGGTGCTCATTACCGCTCTTTTCCAGGGCTTGAGCATGATGGAAAACGCTTAATCGGTGCGTGGGAAGCCGTTAAAATGGAAAAACTTCCTAAGTCTATCGGTATTATTGGCGCTGGTGCCATTGGTGTTGAATTTGCTTATTTTTGGAATGCTTTTGGTGTTGATGTTCATATCTTTGAATTACAAAAACACCTTCTTCCTATTGAAGATGAGGACTCCTCTATAGAAGTCGAAAAAGCTTATAAGAAATATGGCATCAAGATGAGTCTTGGTGTGGAAAAGGTGACCGCCAAAAACAACGGTAATGATATTACCATTACGGCAGTTGAAGGTGGCAAAACGGTTGAATATAATTTTGAAATGGGTTTAATTGCTGTTGGCATGACCGGTAATATTGAAAATATCGGTCTTGAAGAAGTTGGTGTGCAAACAGACCGTGGCTTTGTGAAAGTCGATGGCCATTACCAAACGAATATTCCTAGCATCTACGCTATTGGCGATTTAGCAGGACCACCTCTTCTCGCGCATTCTGCTTCCCACGAGGGCGTCATTGCTGCTGAGTATATCGCCGGTTTAACGCCACATCCACTAGATAAAATGAATATCCCTGGCTGTACTTATTGCCAGCCTCAGGTCGCTTCTGTTGGTTATACTGAAAGAGCACTTAAGGCCGAAGGGATTGAGTATACTGTTGGAAAATTGCCTTTTGTTGCCAATGGTAAGGCCGTGGCGAGTAATGAAAAAGAAGGCTTTGTTAAAACTCTAATTGGTAAGTACGGTGAGTTATTAGGGGCCCATATTGTGGGAACTCAGGCCACTGAGCTTATTCATGAATATGTACTTTTTAAAACAATGGAAGGAATCGATGAAGAGATTTTTGCCACTGTTCACCCCCACCCAACATTGGGTGAGTTTTTAGCGGAATCAGTAATGGCCGCGAAAGGTAGATCCTTAAATTTTTAAGGTATTAAAGTTGAACTTGAAATTAAATGTTGAATAAGGAGAAGAAATGGCCAGACATGAGATCGTAATGCCACAAATGGGTGAGTCGATTACTAACGGAACGATTACCAAATGGCATAAAGAACCTGGTGATAAAATTGAAATTGATGAAATCTTACTTGAGATTTCGACTGATAAAGTTGAATCAGAAATACCTTCACCAATGGCCGGACGAGTAGAGGAAGTTCTCTACCCAGAAGGAGATACTATTGATGTTGGAGTTTTAATCGCTGTTATTGAAGATGATTTAAGTGTCGCTTTTTCCGGTGGCAAGGATGCGGCGGCTGCGCCCACTCCAGCTACTCCGGCCGCAGAGGTTCCTGTCGCTCCTGAGTCAGCGAAGCCTGAAAGTTCAAAAGTAAGCAGTGAAAGGCGTTTCTATACCCCGCTTGTCAAGGCCATGGCCAAAGAGGCAGGTGTTCCTCTCGCAGAGTTAGCTTCCATTCAAGGAAGTGGTGCCGCTGGACGTGTGAATAAAGCGGATTTTGAAAATTATTTACAAACTCGAAATGGCACCCCTGTGGCCAGCGTCACTGCAGCCGCTGCCCCCGCAGCTCCATCTGCATCCCCCGCCCCCGCTGCTGGTGTGACATCGGTTACTGCCGCTGGCGATCGTGTTGAAATTATCCCTATGGGGAATATGAGAAAGGCCATCGCTCGCAATATGGTGGAATCTAAATTGACATCTCCTCATGTGAATTCAATTGATGAAATTGATATGACCAATATTGTGAAATTTAGAGAAGGCATTAAGCACGATTTTAAAAAGCAAGAAGGCTTTTCTCTGACGTATACTCACTTCATTCTCTATGCTCTTGTTCAGGCCTTAAAAGAGTACCCGCTCGTTAATGCTTCTATTGATGGTAATAATATTGTTGTGAAAAAAGATATTAATCTTGGTTGTGCTGTTGCCGTTCCTGGTAACGGTCTCGTTGTTCCCAATATTCAAAATGCAGATAGTCTCAATATTACAGGCCTTGCTCGCAAGGTGAATGAATTGGCGATAAAAGCACGAGCAAAGAAATTAACAATGGATGAACTAACTGGTGGGACCTTCACCTTTACTAATGTTGGCTCCTTTGGCACCTTAATGGCCACTCCTGTTATTCTTCAACCACAAGTTGGAATCTTCGCTGCTGGCGTGATTAAAAAGCGTCCAATTGTTACAGCTGATGATGCTATTGCTATCCGCCATATGATGTATGGAACACACACCTATGACCACCGTTTAGTGGATGGTGAGCTTGGTGGCCGTTTCTTGGCCTTCGTAAAGAAGACCCTAGAAGAAATGAGTCCAGAGTCCCTTTTTTAACTGTTTGAAATTATTGGTTTTTTTGTAAAAGGGGGGTCTTTTGACCTCCCTTTTCCTTTTTATGGCGATCACTTTTCAACTTTTTTGCCTTGATTAATGGGCGGGCATCATTTGCCTTTGATACTCCTTGGAATGACCTTAACTATATGTAAATAAAAGCTTTTGTCCCTCTTTTAGAGAAGATTGATGCGTCAAGTCTTCTTTTTCACTAAAATAGAAGTGGATAGTTTTGGTTATATAAAGAAGGATAAAAAATGAAATCTTGGTATTTGGTTCTTATCGCTCTCGCCTTCGTTTCGTGCCGGCCGGAAGTTAGGAAAATGTCCTTTAATAAATTGGCAAAAGTGGAGAATGCTGGAGACCAGCTCTATGTAACGGATGAAGAGGTACCGGTTGAATTTGAATATGCAGCCCCTATGGGCGAGGAAGCCGTTAACCCCATTATTAAAATCGTTGAGGGGCCAGCTAATGGAAAATTAGAAGGTTGTCAGGTGAGTGATCTTCGTGTCAAGTGTGTTTACCGTCCCAATAAAGATTTTGTTGGCAGCGATGCGATCTCATTACAAGTTGAGGATGGAGCGCTCAAGTCAGCCATTGCAACAGTTAATTTTCAGGTAAATAATGTTAATGATCGACCAGAGGTAGGGGCTGATCAAAACGAAGGTCTTCAGCAGAATACAGTTCTTCAATTAGAAGTGAATATAGGCCAGGACAAGGATTCTCCCGTCTCTAAATTGACATATCACCTTGTTGATCAAACCGCGAACGGAACTCTAAAATGTTTTAACAGCACTGCTCCTCGCCAATGTCTTTATACTCCGAAAAAAGATTTCTTCGGTCAGGATACCTTTACCTATAAAGTAAAAGACGATGGGGGACTGGAGAGTTTATCCCACGCTCGTGTTAATATTACTGTTTCTAAAAATCCTCCCCCCAAAATTGGCCTGGATCAAAGTTTTAAAGGCCCTGAAAATACAGAACTCAAATTTTTAGTTAGTCAAGCAAGTGACCCGGTAAGTACACCGGCCCAATTGCAATACGTTGTTGTAACCCCTTCGAGCAAGGGGATTGTGAAATGCTCAGGCATCGCCGGGGATCGTTCTTGCTCCTATACTCCAAATAAAGACTTTGTCGGTAAAGACTCCTTTACCTATAAAGTAAAAAATAAAGATAATATTTCGAGTGCCAATATAGCGACAGTTAGCTTTGATATCTTTAATGTGAATCAAGCTCCAAAGGTTGCTGCTGACGAAGTGGAAAAAGGGCTTGAAAATAAAGTTCTTAACTTTGAAGTCAATGCAGCTTCTGATGATGAATCCATTTTAAAGCTTCAGTATAAAATAATAGAAGCTCCTAAAAGTGGCGTGATTAAATGTTTCGCAGCTGTTGGCGATCGCAAATGTTCATATACTCCTAATAAGGATTTTTCAGGAACTGATTCGTTTACTTATAAGGTGATTGATGCTGAAGGGTTAGAAAGTTCAGGGGTTGCCAAAGTTTCTCTTCAAATTTCTTTAGTCAATCGTGCACCAAATGTTGGAGTTAATCAAAGTGAGAGAGGCAAAGAAGATCAAATTTTAAGTTTTGACGTTAATCAAGGAAGTGATCGTGAGTCTAGTGCTTCTCAATTAGTATATGTCGTGGCAACATCCCCTAAGAATGGATCTCTTAAATGTTTTGCCACTACTGGTAGTCGTTCTTGTCAGTATACTCCGACTAAGAATTTCTTTGGTTCCGACTCGTTCACCTATAAAATCAAGGATCATAATGGAATAATGAGTGCCACTAGCGCTACTGTTTCGATAACGATTGATTCCGTTAATGATGCTCCCTTGGTTGGTGCCGATCAAAGCTTCACAATTAATGAAAATAAAGTACTTAGTTTTGAAGTATCGGCAGCGAGCGATATCGATTCTCCTCTTGACCAATTAGTCTATAAAGTCGAGACAGCACCGACCAAAGGTGTACTTAAATGTTTTAGCGTCATCGCTGACCGCAAATGTACCTACACTCCTAATAAGAATTATTTTGGTATCGATTCTTTTACTTATTCAGTGACCGATAACCAAGGTCTTAAAAGTGTGAAAAGTGCTAAAGTGGGAATTCTTGTTAATGAAGTTAATGATCCCCCTACGCTCGGGTTGAATCAAGAATTTAATGTTAATAAAGGTCAAAGTGTTTCCTTTGAGGTGAGTTTAGGGTCAGATCAAGAGACACCTGCAAATCAATTAGTTTATGAACTTGTGTCTGCACCCTCTAGTGGTAGTTTAGCTTGTTTTACGAAAGGTGCAGGAGATCGTAGCTGTAAGTATGATGCGGATTTAAAATTTGTAGGCAAGCAAGAGTTACGCTACCGCGTCGTCGATGAGAAAGGCCTTAAAAGTGTTAATGAAGCAGTGGTTGTCATTAATGTCCTTCAGTTTAAATACCCGCCAGTGGTCGGTGCTAATCAAGCAGAATCATTATTACAAGCGACTAATATTACTTTTAAAGTGAATATGGCGTCCGATCCAGATACCGCGGCCATGTTCTTAACTTATTCTCTTGTTGATATGCCGGCCAATGGTACCGTTGATTGTTTCAAGCAAGGGGCAGGAGATCGAGGATGTCTCTATACGCCAAATAAATCTTTTAGCGGTGAAGATTCCTTTACCTATAAAGTGACTGACAGTGATGGAATTACCAGTGCTAAGGTGGCATCCGTTAAATTGATCGTGTCCGAAGGTGATTTTAGAGCAGAGGAAAACTTTATTCAAAATGAACAAATTATTAAAGGAGTGGATATTGTCTGGGTCATCGATAACTCAGGATCTATGTCAAATGAGCAAGAGGCCTTAAGTGCCAATTTTGATGCTTTTATTAATAACTTTTTATCAGGTGGGGAAATTAAGTTTGATTTCAATATGGGAGTTACAACTAGTGATGCCTATTCCTCTAGTCGATATAATGGTCAATTTGTGAAAGATGCGCAAGGTAATCAATATGATTTATCGAGTGATGCAGCAACAAAAGACCTTGCAAAATTTAAGACCGATTTTAAAGCGGCGGTTAAAGTAGGGATTAATGGTAGTGGAAGTGAAAAATCACTATCCTCAATGGATAAGAACTACACCGATAATGTCTCTTGGTTTAAAGGGAATGACCATCTTCTTGTCTATATCATCTTATCGGATGAAAAAGAGCAATCATTTGATAAGACGGCCAGTGAATGGGTTACTCGTTTTCAGAGTCTAAAAGATAAGGCCGATAAAGTCAGAATTTATCCTATTATTAGATTGTCGGCCGATTCAGATAATAGATATGCGGATATAGCGAGTCTATCAAGTGGTGCGCTCTTTGATATCTATTCACCTTTTAATACGGTACTTGATACAATTTCAAATACAGTATCAAGTCTGATTAAAAATTTTAAGCTTAGAACCGACATCAGTATTTTTGCCGATTCAATTAAAGTTTTTGTTGATGGCGTTGAATTACCAAAATTAGATGCAAATGGCGCCAAAAATTGGGACTTTATTGGCAATGCAATTGTTTTTACGAATAGTCCGCAGCCTTTAGCGAAGATTCAGGTGACCTATCGATATAATTACAAATAAAAATGGCCGCTTATTGCGGCCTTTTTTTTTATTGGTAGTCGTTTACATAATAGGAAGTATTTTTAGTCCCAGCGGTTAAAAATAATATGAGTTTTGTTTTGAAAATCATTAGTGACTAGAAAATATCCTAGTGACGATTCTACGTAACAGACTTCTGAATAAGCTTTCCCTGGAATGAGGACCTTGCAAATTGAGGTTGAGCGACCCCATGGCCCTTTTGAAAAATTAATATCCTTTTTATGGCAACCTGCCTCTTCGAGAACCATGCGAATCGTTAAAATGCTTTGGGCGAGATGATCATTGCGAAAATCACGTCGCTCTATAATATTATCGGTGCTTAGTGAAAAGCTGCGGCTATCTTCGTGGTGGTTTTGAGTGAGTATTTCTAAGCATCGACCTTCGTCAGCACCCATGCTGCCTTGCGCAAGAAGTGAAAGCAAAAATGCACTAAATAATAGTTTCTTCATAAGAATTCCCCATTGAATTCCTCTTTATTAGAGGGGTGTCGTACAAAACAAGGCTGTTATAGCAGAAGCTGAGGCCAGAGCCAAAAAAAAAGATTGATTATTTTTATTAAGAAAAACTTAAAAAAAGTATTAGCAGAATTTGTTATTTCGTGTATGATTCTTCCGAAACCTAACCAGGATGGGGTCTTTTGAAAAACTTAGTCGCATTTAGTATTTTAGTTTTCAGTATTTTTTCTGTTCAAGCGAGACATAGCTATTACCCAACCGACATTAAAGTTTTGTTAAATAACCCAGAATACTCCGGTGAAGAGCTGAGAAAAACTCTTTTTACCGTTCTCGTCAAAAAGCATGTCTATAAGAAAGGTAAAGATGATGTTTTAGTTGATCATTGCGGTGGCCAGCTTGGCGGCCGATGTTATACTCAGCGAGTACTTGGTTATAAAGGTGCCCGTAAGGTTTTATTTGGCAAGCTTCATCTCGACGAAGATTCTCGCGGCTATTTCATTAAAGACGTTTATTGCCAAAAGGAATTTACACGAACTCAAACCAAATTAGGCCCTAGAGTTATCCCTAATAATAATGTTCTTAATTGTGAGCATACTTGGCCGCAAAGTCGATTTAACCGCAGCTTTTCCGCATCAGCTCAAAAATCAGATCTCCATCACCTTTATCCAACAGATTCTAAGGCCAATAGCAAGCGTGGTAATTATAAGTTTGCTGAAGTCGGTGGTAATGCTCTTAAGGGCAATTGTTCATCTTCGCGATTTGGTAGAGGCGATGATGGCCAGTTTTATTTCGAGCCACCACAAGTGCATAAAGGCAACGTGGCCCGATCCATTTTCTACTTTTCAATTCGCTACAATATGAAGCTTGATCCTGTTCAGGAAAAATTCTTAAAAGAATGGCATCGCGAAGATCCAGTGGATTCTTTAGAGCGCGAGCGGCATGAGGGCATTTTTAATGTCCAAGGAAACCGCAACCCATTCATCGATTATCCGGAGTTAGCAGAAAGAATCAGTGATTTTTAAAAAGTATTTCGATATGCGAAAAATTTAACTCATAATTTTCTAACAATTAAGTTTTTTGCACTTTGTGACTACTTTAGTATGATTTCGCCAAGAGGAAATTCACACTAACCAAGGATGTAGGTTTTGTTAAAAGTATTTTATTTGTTGTTTTTAACAACAAGTCTCACCTTTGCACAATCGGATTATTATCCCAAAGCATTTTTAGACGGGGTTGAGAGCGGCCAGCTTAAAGATAAGGAGCTGATTGCAGAGATCCATAAGGTTGTTAAAATGGCCCATCGGAAGACGAAAGAGGGTCATGATGTTTTAACTAAAACCTGCTCAGGTAAGGATAGTAGCTGCTATAGACAGCAATCTTTCGGCTACCGCCGTGCCCGTGAAGTTTTATTTGGGAAAATTCATCTGAAGAAAGATAAGCGTGGTTATTGGATCGAAGATGTCTATTGTCAAAATGTTTACCGTGATACGCAAATCAATATCGGTCCAATGAAGGTACCTACAGCTTCCAAAATTAATTGTGAGCACACATGGCCAAAAAGCCGTTTTAATCACAGTATTAATGAAAAGAAGAGTCAATTAACGGATCTCCACCACTTATACCCTACAGATACCAAGGCCAATTCAACTCGATCTAGTTTTTACTTTGGTGAAGTTAAGGGTGATGTTGTCGCCAATAATTGTCGTACCAGCCGCATTGGTCAGGGCCGCGGTCGTGTTTTGAATTTCGAGCCGCCAGATGAGCATAAGGGGAATGTCGCCCGCGCTCTTTTTTATTTCTCTGTTCGCTATCAATTAAATATTTCGTCAAGTGAAGAAACATTTTTACGTAAATGGCATAGGGAAGACCCTGTTGATGATGCAGAGAAAAGACGTGTGAATATTATTTTTGAATACCAGCGCAACCGCAATCCATTTGTGGATATGCCTCATCTCGTTGACAAAATTAAAAACTTTTAAAATTCTGCCAAAGACCTTTTAATCTTTCTAAAATACGTTTTTCCACCCCTTGAGTCGAGGGGTGGTAAAACTGTGGTGTACCCTTGGGCGCATATTCTTGCTGCACAAAATGCTGAGTATGGGCATGTGGATATTGATAATGGCGCTTGTCGGCATGTTGATTGCGTAAATGGGTAGGGACTTCAAGCGTGGGGTATTTCTGGATATAGGCCATCGCTGCATTAATTCCCTCGTAGCTGGCATTGCTTTTCGTGGTGGAGGCCAGATAGGTGGTGACGTGGGCGAGGTTGATACGCGCCTCAGGTAACCCAATATTTTGCACGGCGGATAATCCAGCAACGGCCAGTGAAAGTGCTTGTGGATCAGAATTTCCCACATCTTCAGAGGCAAAAACGATTAAGCGACGTGCAATAAAGATAGGATCTTCGCCACCATCAATCATAATAGCGAGCCATAGAAGAGCGGCATCAGGGTCACTGCCACGCATAGATTTAATAAAAGCGGAAATAACATCATAATGACGATCTGAATTCTTATCGTATTCTCGTTGGGTCTCGCTGACTAAAAGCTTGAATTCCTCAAGGCCAAGTTCCTGTTCTTCAAGGAGTTCGAGCTGATTGAGTGCCCAGCGAGCATCACCATGGCCCATTTGGGCGATGTAGTTGAGGTGATCCGAGGTGGCCTTGATATCAAAACGTTCACAGGTTTTGGCGAGAACATCAAAAAGCTCTTCTGCTGTCAAATGAGTGAGCTCTACGAGACGAACACGGCTCAGAAGGGCCTTGTTAACCGAAACTTTAGGGTTTTCCGTTGTGGCGCCAATAAGTATTAAGTCACCTTTTTCTACGTGTGGTAAAAGCGCATCTTGCTGGGCCTTATTAAAGCGGTGAATCTCATCAATAAAAAGAATCGCCTTTTTACCAAAAAATTGCTCCATTTCCATGGCCTTGGCGACAATCTTCTTAAGATCCGCCACTCCATGTAAAACAGCGTTGAGGTAATAGATTTCCCCTCCTGATTTATTGGCGAGAATATTCGCGAGAGTGGTTTTTCCAGTACCTGGAGGTCCGTGGAGGATTAAGCTGGGCAATTTGTCCTGGAAGAGGAAGGGATGTTTTGTGAAGATCTGCTTTTGACCGCAATAATTGCTGAGGTCTTTAGGTCGGGCGCGGAAAGCGAGGGGCTTCCAATTGCGCTTGGCAGTGGCGCTTTGGCCATTATGATTGCCGTTTTGGCCAAATAAATTCCCTTGGTCCTGTTCCATAAAAATCCTGCCACCCCTTTACATTAATCGGGTAAAAGCTTATCCTCACAAATCAATATCAAAATCTTTTTTAAATGTCTCAGATTTAGAGATATCAATGTCAAGAAAAGGGGGTGAATGAAAATGACGAAGCAAGAATCAGCTATTTACGTAACTATAGATGAAAGAATGCATCCAGATCGTTCTTTGAAGAAATTTAAAAGAATGTGTGAGGCGTTCGGTGTTGTGCGCGAATATCGCAAGCGTCAAGAGTACAGAAAACCCTCTGTCCGTCTTAAAGAAAAGACCGAAGCCGCTGTTAAGCGTCTGAACAAAAATAAGAGTCGGACACGCAGAGCTAAAATTTAAAAAATAAAGAGGACCTCACTTTAGTGGGGTCTTTTTTTGTCTATTGGTGAATTGATCACCATAAATTATCGATAGAAATGATTTGGGTGACAAACCTTAAAATGTCGCTTTGAGTGACAATGCCTGTGAGTATATTTTGATTATTGATCACTGGTAAGGCACTCAATTTTTCATAAAGCATAATATTGGCAATATCTTGAATTCTGGTACGCTCAAAAGTGGTCAACACTTCTTGACTCATAATATCTTTTAAATAGGGATTTCCTTGAATACGTATGAGATCTCGATCACTAATAATCCCCACTAAAAAACCCTCTTCATTGATAATGGGGAAGTGGCGGTGATTAAATTTATTTTTTATTTTTAAAAGGTCTTCATAGGTTTCATTCTCTGTCATCTCGTGCACAGGAGAAGACATGATATCCCTGGCATAGTGGGGAATCTTGGCGCGCTCACTTTCGGCCTTTACTTTTTGATATTGTTGAATCGAGCGATTCGTATGGCCACTCTTTGAGCTTTTGTGCTCCTGTCGGAAATCATGGGGCTTGACCTCTCCCTCAGAGATCCTCTTGGTATGAGTTGATTCAAAGATATTTCGGACCTTATTGTAATGAGAGAGATCGGGCAGATCGTAGGGTTTAAACTGGCCATTGACGGATACAACAAAACTCATCTTCTGATCTCTCCCGGGTATTATTGTCCAATTGTTATCGTTATTTTTTTTTCTTCTATATTATTTAATAATACTTTAAGAGTTTTGAGAGCATCAATCATCGTAAAAATACCGCTTAGTTTTCCCTCTTCATTATTAATTAAACACGATCCATATTTTTTTTCAATCATGGTATTAACGACAATTCGCAAATCATCATTTTCGTTTACGATAAAAGGATCGGCAATCATAATATCTTGAGCGCAAAACTTATCGGCAAAGCTACGGTCTTCAAATACTTTCAGGTCTCTCTCGCTTATGATGCCTATACTTTTCCCTTCTTTGACGACGGGGATATGGCGTATATCCGATTCTTTCATGACTTCCATGACGTCTGGGATTGATGCTTCAGGGGAAACGGTTAGCAGAAATGGACTGCTAAAACTGGTAATCTTGAGTGGTTTAATCATATTTGCCTCCTTGGTCAGATTATTATCTCATAGAGAAATAGGGAATCTATTGATGTAGATCAAGATTTGGGGTGATTAATACAAAGAGATTAATCGCTATTGTCGTGCCAGTACTCGCTACTAATCTGTTCATGGTGTGATCGCTAGGCGTTGTTTATTTAATTTGAGGATGGTGAATATTGTATTTCCTAAGAATACGATCATAATCGCCTGAATGATTTATAAACTCCATGCGTTGATCAATAATGGCCTTTAATTTGATAACTTTTTTCTTGTCTATAAGAGGAGAGAGGGCAAGCCATAATGGATCTTTTTTAAAACAACCATTTTCTTTAATTAAAGGCGCTTTTTTTGCAATTGATTCTTTTACTGAATTATAAGTAAAAAGAAAGGCGTCAGCGCGTTTGAGAGAAATGAGTTTTTTTGCTCTTTCTATAAACAATGAATCGTAAGGAAATTCTAAGCTTTTCCAATTTTTATTTTTTGCAAAATATTCCTTGAGAAATTCTCCATAAGAATGATCCTTATAAATAATAATTTTCTTATCTAAGAGAGAATTAGAATCTTTGTATTCCCAAGTGCTATCAACACTAATCCAAATACAATGTGTTTGGAATCCTATGGGAATATTATGATATAAAAGGTTGGGTGCTTCTTCTTTCGCAGGAGAGAGAAGAGCATCATATTTCCCTCGAGCGACTTCTTTAATGGCGCGACTCCATTTCCAATTATACACCCTATAGTCAACTTCATAAGGACTATTATCGAAAATTGTACGGATGATTTCGATTAAGTATCCCGGTCTTTTTTGATCCAGGCAGATTTGTGGACACCAATCGATGGCAGCAATAGAGATGATTTCCTTTTTGCCCTTGCCCATAATGTTATGGAGGGAAAAAAGAAGAAAGAAAAGGCTTAATAGTGAATATTTTAATCCCTCTTGAATCATGAAAGTGAATCTACACTTTCTAAAAAAAATTATCAAGATTGGTATGTGGCCCGAGTAAGGCCTAGGGCACAATAACCTTAAGTACTAAGTTCCAGCGAATATGCATGGATTTAATAATGGCCTCCGTCTCTTTAGGGAAGCGGTCGACTGATTTAGTCGTGCGCATATGGAAGATATTCCATTCACGGTTAAGTGACTCTAATTGATTGAGAAGATAAGAGGGGCTGCGCTCACCTTTAATAATTTTTTTTACAGGGTTGATAAATCCTAAAAAAACT